>AP026798.1:1307594-1634493 GCA_033127725.1 Bombiscardovia nodaiensis
CTTCGATGGGCTGAGCGAGTCTTGGAGGGGCACCTCTCCCCTACAGCCCCAAGACATTCTCGAGCTCGACACCTACTGCCTCCAGCAAGGTATTGAACTGGTTCCCTCCCTGTCCACCTTCGGCCACCACTATATGACCCTGCGCACCCGCTCCTGGCGGGCCCTGGGCGAGTTCCCCGAGCAAGCTGACCGACCCTACTCCTTCATTGAGCGCCAGGAGCACCACACCCTCAACGTGACTGACCCCAAGGCCTTCGAGTTTTCTTGCTCCATCATCGACTCCTACGCCCAGCTCTTCTCCAGCCGCAAGTTCAACATCGGCGGCGACGAGACTTTCGACCTAGGCAAGGGGCAATCCAAGCAACGGGCGCAGGAGGTAGGTGCCGACAAGCTCTACGCCGACTATCTGGTGAGCCTGTGCGATCACCTGACCGAGCAGGGCCGCGAACCCATGTTCTGGGGCGATATTGCCGTATCCATGCCCGGCGTGCTGGACCGCCTGCCCAAGGACTTCCCCCTGCTCAACTGGCTCTACGCGCCAGACATTGATGACAGCAAGGTCAAGCTCGTGGCCCAGACCGGGCTGCCACAATACGTGTGCTCAGCCGTTCAGGCCTGGAATGGCCTGCTACCCAAGGTCCACGACGCCTGGAGTAACATCAGCCGCCTGGACCGCTTCGGACAGCAATACGCCGCGGTGGGAGCCATGGTGACCGACTGGGGCGACTACGGGCATATCAACGATCCCGTTATGAGCATACCCGGTCTAGTCTATGGCGCCCAGTACGCCTGGCAGCCCGATGGGCCTGACTTCGATCAGATGAATGTACTCATCTCGCGCTTGGAATACGGCGACCAGAGCGGCAGGTACCTGGATGCCCTCTCCCGGGCCAGCCAAGCCGTCAGCTTCGGCTGGAACGACATGGTCACATACGCGGAGCTCAACAACGGCCAGGGTCAGGTCAACACCGATGTGAGCGACTTCCTAGCCTCGGTGCACGGCAGCACAGCCTGGCCCACTCAGGCCACAACTCCCCTAGCGCAAGCCCGCAAGCATTATCTGGAGCTGTGCCTGCAGCACCTGCAAGAGACGAGGGCCACCAACGACCTCCTTCTCCAGGCGAGTGCTGACCTGGCAAGAGCTGCCGCTTCGAGCACCCGTCCTGGCTATGAAAACTCTCACGCCCAGCTCCTGGCCTGCCAGGGACAGTTCCTCTTCAATGAGCTAGGGCTGAGCCTGGCCCAGCGTGCGGGGCTGGTCACAAGCGCTGAAGCCGAGTCTGCGCCAAAGCCAACTGAGTTGGCCGGACAGCTGGAGAGCTGGTTCGAGCAGTACCGGGCCCGCTGGCGGCAGACCAGCCGTGAGTCTGAACTCAGGCGTATTTCAGCGGTCGTTTGGGCTTTCGCCGACCTCCTGCGCCAGTAGGCCGAGTCAGTCTTCCTGGTCTTTCGGCTGCTCAGCCCCGTGTCCATTTGGCTTGCCTTTGCTGCCCTTACCGTCTTGGCTGCCTTGGCCGTCGGTATGTGCTGAGCGGCCTGCCTTACCTCGTCCTTCGTGCTCGCCCTTGCCTGGGTGAATGCGCAGGAATTCGGGGATGTCGTGGGTACGTGGATCCACCTGCGACTCGGGATGGGTCTCGTCGTATCCCTGCAGGTAGCGGGTCTGCCGCCACTGGCGGATGGATGCGTTGGAACCCCGGTGGTGCACATGGTACTGGAGGGGGGCGCCGCCGTAGCGATCCTGATCGACTTCCTTGGCCACGGCAATCTGATTGATGTTGGACGCATCCATAATGGCCAGCGGAGCTACGGTCTCCACGTCGACTGGAGCCGTGGGTGCCGCAGTACGCTTCTGCATGCGTTCAGGCAGGATGCGAGCCAACTTCGACAGGACTGCACAGACAATGAAGTAGATGACCGACGCCACCAGCAGGGTCTGCAAAATATTGAAATACATGGACCCCAAGCGTCTGGACTCCTGGAGCAAGTCCGTGTACATAATAATCGAGCCCAAGGCCGTGTCCTTCAAAACCACCACCAACTGGGTCACTGCTGCGGGCAGCATAGCGTAGACAGCCTGCGGAACCTCTATCTGCATGAGCGACTGTGTCTGCGTGAGCCCTAGGGCTAGGGAAGCCTCCCTCTGGCCGCCAGGCAGGTTGCCCACGCCGGAGCGAATGAGCTCAGCTACCACAGAGCCGTTGTAAAGCACCAGCGACACCACGACAGCCCAGTAAGAGGCCTCTGAGATGCCCGAGAAAGCGAACCACCGCCAGAAGAAAATCATCAGCATGAGCACAGGGACAGCCCTGCAAAACTCTACGATGACACCCGAAATGGTCCGTAGGATAATGCTCGGCAGGAGACGCCCTAAGCCGAAGATAAACCCGAACAGTACCGAGCCAATCACGGCTACAACCGACGCTTTGATGGTCAGCCACAGGCCGGGCAGGTAAAAGTCGCTCCAAGCCTCAGAGTCAAGTGCGGGCTTCCACAGCTCCCAGGAGAGCTGGTTTTCCCCGTCCGGCGGATTGTGCAAGCGCAGCAGAATCAGGACCACCACGAGCGCAAACACCATACCTGCTATCCAATTCGCTATACGAATTTTGGCGCGACCCTTGGGCCCCGGTTGGTCAAAGAGCAGGGAACTTTCATTGCGAGATGCTGCCACTTTGATCACCTCCTCACAGCGAGTTTGTTCGACAGGAAGGTTGTGATGGCGCCAATGGGCAAGACCAAAATAACGTATCCTAGGGCGAAAATCATAAA
Source organism: Bombiscardovia nodaiensis (assembly GCA_033127725.1). NCBI lineage: Bacteria > Bacillati > Actinomycetota > Actinomycetes > Bifidobacteriales > Bifidobacteriaceae > Bombiscardovia > Bombiscardovia nodaiensis. The sequence continues at coordinate 1,310,364 of AP026798.1, forward strand.
AATGGCCACAATCGAGTTGGCATGGTACTCAATCATCTCGCTCATGAGCGAAGAGGATTCAGTGGCCACAGAAGCTGCGGCGGCGACCGTAGAATTCTTCAAAAGGGCTATGAGCGTGTTGCCCAGAGGAGCTACAGCACCGCGGAAAGCTTGAGGCAGGATAATCTGCGTAGCCGACTGAGTAAAACTCAGGCCCAGGGCCCTGGCAGCCTCCGCCTGACCTAAAGGCACCGTGTTGATGCCGGAGCGCAGGGACTCGCACACGAAAGCCGACGTGTACAGGGACAGGCCCACGACAGCCAGCCAGAAGAAGTTCAGGTCAAAGTTGCTCGAAAAGCTCAACTTGAGCTGGGCGAAAGCCCCCAAGACCATAAACACCATGATGATGGTCAGCGGCATGTTCTGGAAGAACTCCACAAAAGCCGAGGCAACCAGTCGCATGGAAGAGACCGGCGAGATGCGCATAATAACGAGCACAATGCCCAAGACCAGTGAGAACAGGGCCGCCCACAGGGTCAACTCAATGTTGACTAAAAATGCGGCGGGAATATTGTAGTCCCGGAAGAGCTCCATAATGGCCTTCATGACTGTTCCCCCTCTGTAGGCACCGGCGGATTGTACTTAGGGTCGGGCTTGAAGCTCGTGCCCCTCGTATTCTCCTGCACGGCTCGCTGCCAGGAGCCGTCCGCTTCCATCTGCCGTATGGCATCATCCACTTTTCGGGCCAGCGCATGGTCGCCCTTCTTAATGCCCACCCCGTAGGACTCCTGGGTGAAGGGCTTGCCTAAAACGGTCAGTCGGCCCCTCGAGGCCGAAGCGAGACCGGCCAAAATGATGTCGTCTGTGGTGACCGCATCCACAATACCTGAGAAGAGCGCAGTGGCGCATTCGGCGTAGCCCGGCTGCTGCATGAGCTGCACTTTGGACGAGTAGCGCTCCTTAATCGTGACCGCCGAAGTTGAGCCGGTCACCGAGCACAAGCGCTTGCCGTCCAAATCGTCAGGTCCTTTGATAGCCGTGTCTCCTTTGCGCACCATCAGGTCCTGTCCAGCCACGAAATAGGGGCCAGCAAAGGTCACGGCTTTCTTACGAGCGGCGTTCATAGAGTAGGTGGCAATTACCAGGTCCACATCACCATTTTGCAGCATAGCTTCACGCTGCTTAGAAGGCGCCTCCTTCCAGATGATGTTTGCCTCGGAATAGCCCAGTTTTTTTGCTATATATTTGGCCACATCCACGTCAAAGCCCACGTAGGTGCCCGACTTTTTGAAGCCCAGGCCCGGCTGGTCAAATTTAATGCCGATACGAATCTTGCCTGCCTCCTTGTCGGAGCCGCAGGCCGCGAGCGAAAACATGCAGGCGAAGGCGCACAGGGCAGCTAGAAGGGTCTTCCACCAGACCCGCAGCCCCCGGCCTCCTGCACTCTCCCGCCAGGTCATGCTTGTCATATTTGCCTCATTCACATGCATAGGCTCGCCCTGCTCTAGTGGGTGAGGATCTTGGAAAGGAACTCTTGAGCACGTTCGCTCTTGGGGTGGTCGAAGAACTGGTCAGGCTTGCCTTCTTCCAAAATCCGACCATCCGCCATAAAGACAATGCGGTCAGCTGCCCGGCGGGCAAAGCCCATCTCATGGGTGACGCAAATCATAGTCATCCCCTCCTTGGCCAGCTCAATCATCACGTCCAGCACCTCGTTGACCATCTCAGGGTCCAGGGCCGAAGTAGGTTCGTCGAAGAGCATAATCTTCGGCTTCATGGCCAGGGCACGCGCAATGGCTACGCGCTGCTGCTGGCCGCCGGAGAGCTGGGAGGGCATCTTAGAAGCCTGGGACTCAACACCTACCCGGGCTAGCAGATCCATGGCGAAATCTTCGGCATCCTTCTTGTCCATATGGCGCACTTTCATCGGCGCCAGCGTCACATTCTCCAAGATCGTCTTGTTGGCGAAGAGGTTGAAGGACTGGAAGACCATGCCCACTTCAGCGCGCAACCGCGCCAGATCCTTGCCCTCCTCGGGCAGGAGTTCACCGTCAATACGGATGACCCCTGAGTCAATAGACTCCAAACGGTTGATAGTGCGGCACATGGTCGACTTACCAGAGCCTGACGGCCCTACCACGACTAAAACCTCGCCTTGGCACACCTGAATGTTGATGTCTTTTAAAACGTGCAAGCGCCCATAGTGCTTCTCCACATGCGACAGTTCCACCAGGGGTCTGTCAGTAGCGGGTGGTTTGTTGATGGTCGATACTACCGCTTGAGATGATAGCTGTGATTCGCTCATATTTCGCATTCTAATCATTGCAAAGTTACATCAGTGACCATTGAGATTACTGAATGGTTAACAAAAAGGGGCAGGCTAGGCCTGCCCCTGCGCAGAGAACTCTTCGTTCACTTACTCCTGGTCTTCTTCTGGATCGAAGTCCACGCCCGTCTCCGCCCGCTGCTCGGGAGGAATGGGGGCCGGAGCACCAGTCATCGGATCCTGGCCGCCGCCAGACTTGGGGAAGGCGATGACGTCTCGGATGGAACCGGCGCCGGTCAAAATTTGCGCCACCCGGTCCCAGCCGAAGGCGATGCCTGCGTGAGGAGGAGCACCATACTTGAAGGCCTCCAGCAGGAAGCCGAACTTCTCCTGGGCCTCATCAGGCCCAATACCCAATACGTTGAGCACCCGGTCTTGAATGTCGGAGCGGTGAATACGCACCGAACCACCGCCAATTTCCTCGCCATTGCACACAATGTCGTAGGAGTCACTCATCGCGTGCTCGGGGTCTTGGTCAAACTTGTCAATCCAGTCTGCCGAGGGCATGGTGAACGGGTGGTGCATGGAGGTCCACTTGGAGTGCCCCACCGCCACATCGTCGTCATCAGGATCGTCTGTAGGCTTGAACAGGGGGAAGTCCACCACCCAAGTCATGGCGAACTCGTCGGGCTTCAAAAGGCCCTGCCGACGGGCGATTTCTACACGCACAGCACCCAAGAGGAGCTGGGAGGACTCGCGCGGACCGGCCGCGAAGAAGACAGCGTCGCCGTCCTGGGCGCCGGTAGCAGCTTGGAGCCCTTCGCGCTCAGCGTCGGAGAGGTTCTTGGCCACAGGACCCTTGAGCTCGCCATCACCGGAGAACTGCACATAGGCCAGGCCCTTAGCCCCCCGCTGCCGGGCCCACTCCTGCCAGGCGTCGAACTGGCGACGGGGCTGGTCGGCACCGCCCTTAAAGACCACAGCACCCACGTATGGAGCCTGGAAGACCCGGAAGGGCGTGTCCTTAAAGTAGTCAGTCATCTCCACAATGGGGTTGCCGAAGCGCAAGTCTGGCTTGTCGGAGCCGTACTTATCCATGGCATCCTGCCAGGTAATGCGGCTGATGGGAAGCTTGACCTCGTAGCCAGCGGCCTTCCAGATAGCAGCAATCACCTGCTCGGCCATGGCCATCACGTCTTCTTGCGAGGCGAAGGACATCTCAATATCGAGCTGGGTAAATTCAGGCTGCCGGTCGGCGCGGAAGTCCTCATCCCGGTAGCAGCGGGCAATCTGGTAGTAGCGTTCAAAACCGGCCACCATCAGCAGCTGCTTCAAGAGCTGGGGGGACTGCGGAAGCGCGTACCAGGAACCCGGCACCAGGCGGGCGGGCACCAGGAAGTCACGGGCACCCTCGGGGGTGGACTTGATGAGCGTAGGGGTCTCGATTTCGCAGAAGTCCATCTGGTCGAGCGCCGCACGAGCGGCCGCGTTCATCTTGGCCCGCAGGCGAATATTGTGCTGCATAGAGGGACGACGCAGGTCCAGGTAGCGGTACTTCAAGCGAATATCCTCGCCGGGCAGCTTGTTCTCCGACTCGTTCTCCAGGGCCGTAGACACTTGGAAGGGCAGGGCGTCAGACTTGGCTAGGACCTTGATAGTCTGGGCCACAATCTCGATATGGCCCGTAGCCAGGTGCTCGTTGTCGTTGCCCTCGGGGCGGGCGCGAACTTCGCCCTTGACTTCTACCACAAATTCAGAGCGAAGGGGGCGTGCCAGCTCCTCGTCATAGACCACGACCTGCACCAGCCCAGTGCGGTCGCGCAAGTCAAGGAAGGCCACACCACCGTGGTCGCGGCGCCGGTCTACCCACCCGGCAACGGTGACTTCCTGCCCAATTTCTGCCTCTGTCACCTGGGTGGCATAGTGCGTTCTATACGCCGACTGGCTCATGCTTGTCTCTTCCTCCATCTTGGCTGGTACGGAGCCCTGAACTCAGGCCCCAATCACTACCTGCTGCTGGGCATATAGGCTATCTGGCGTCCACGACACGGGGCTGGCCTCAACCTGCTCACCAGTAACAATATTTTTCACCTGGTCGCCCTGGGGCTCGCTTTCACCGGCCTCGGCCTGCGCAGGGAACCACACATAGGGGATACCCAAGTGGTCGGCATACTTAATCTGCTTACCAATCTTGGCGGCCGTGGGTGCCACATCTGCGGCAATCCCCCGCTGGCGCAGGGCGTCGGCAATGTGGTTGCTGCTCGCCCGGTCAGCCTCGTTCCAGACGGCCACCAGCACGCTCGCTGGCGAAACGCGCGAAGCGTGGGCACCCACCTGGTTGAGCAGGTAGGACAGGAGCCGGGACAGGCCAATCGAAAGACCCACACCTGGGTAGGTGTGCGAACCCTGGGTGGCTAAGTTGTCGTAGCGGCCGCCCGAGCATATCGAACCGAGCCCCTCGGCACCTTCCAAGAAGGTCTCGTAGACGGATCCGGTGTAGTAGTCCAAGCCGCGGGCAATCTTCAAATCAGCAATGACTGCGCCTGGGCGAATCCTGTCGGCCTCGTCCACAATCATGGCCAACGTAGCCAGACCCTGAGCCGCTAGCTGGTATGCTTCACTCTCCTGGCTAATCTCGTGCTTGGAGCACAGCCAGTTGAAGCCTTCAGTGAGCTCAGCGCCCGAAGTGGCCGTCATCTGCGCCAGTTCGAGGCAGGCCTGAGCCTGCTGGAGGCTAGCACCACACTCCTTGACCAGCAGCTGTGTCACCTCGTCGGCGCCGATTTTATCAAGCTTGTCAATCTCGCGTAGGACACCTTCGATGTCGCTCAATCCCAAGCCCCGGTAGAAGCCCTCGGAGAGCTTGCGATTGTTGGCGTGTACCGTGGCCTTGGGCAGCCCATAGGCCCGCAGCTCCTCCAGAGCAGAGACCATGACCAGCGGCACTTCTACCTCATAGTGGTCGGGCAGTTCGCCGTTGCCAATCACATCGATGTCAGCCTGCACGAACTCGCGGAAGCGACCCTCCTGCGGGCGCTCACCACGCCAGACCTTCTGAATCTGGTAACGCTTGAAGGGGAAAGCTAAGTGGCCAGAGTTCTCTACCACGTAACGAGACAGGGGCACCGTCAAATCAAAGTGGAGCCCCAAGCGGTCCTCCACTGGTTTGCCGTCCTCATGCCCCACCTCTTGCAGACGGCTGAGCAAATAAATCTCTTTGCTGGTCTCGCCTTTTTTGAGCAGGGAGGAGCCTGGCTCAACGGCTCGTGTCTCAATGCCCACGAATCCATTGAGCTCAAACACGTGCCTGAGCGTGTCAATCATAGTCTGTTCGACCATACGTTGAGCGGGTAGCCACTCCGGAAATCCTGATACTGATGCGCCTTTTGCCATAATTACCTATAATAGAAGATATTGGGGAAAAGTGGAGCCCTCGTGCGCCGCTTTCCTCAAACCCTACCTCACAAGCTTAAGGAGCTGGCAATGGCCGACGAGACTGTCACCACACCCGAGAACATATCTCAATCTACCCATGAGCCTGAACAGCCCAGCGACCAGGCAGCAGCAGCCTCCCCGGCCTCGACACCTGCTAGCAAACCCAGCGTCCCCTCCCCTGCGGCCTTTGCTAAAAAGGCACCGAGCATCCCACCTGCGGTCATGGCACCCACCTACAAGGAGGAAGACCTCAAGGCCGCGCGGGCTTTTGGCCGTGTGGACGACAAGGGTTCCGTCTTTGTGCGCGAAGGCGACCAGGAGCGCGAAGTGGGGCAATTCCCCGACGCCGCCAACCAGGAAGAGGCCCTGGACCTGTACGCCCACCGCTACCTGGACTTGAAAGAAAAGTTGGATCTCTTTGCCCAAAGGCTCAAGTCCAGTAACATTAAGGCTAAGGAAATTGACGATTCCTTAAAGTCGCTGGATGAGGAGACCCAGGAGCCAGCCGTAGTCGGCAATATTGCCGCCTTGCGTGCCCAGCTCGCTGAGCTCATGAATGAGGGCGCAGCGAAAAAGACCCAGCTCGACGAAGAGCGCAAGGTTGCCCTCGACAAGGCCATCGCAGAGCGCACAGCGATTGTCGAACAAGCTGAGGCCCTGATTGCAGGCCTGGGCGACTCCACCAACTGGCGGCAGACAGCCGACAAGCTCCGCTCCCTCTTTGACCAGTGGCAGGAGCACCAGCGTACCAGCGTCCGCATTGACAAGAAACACGCCGACGAACTCTGGAAGCGGTTCTCGGGCACCCGCTCTGCCTTCAACCAGGCCAGGCGCAAGTGGGCCCAGGAGCGCGACAGCAGCCGTAGCCAGGCCCGGCAAATCAAAGAGAGCATCATCAGCCGAGCCAATGAGCTCAAGAACTCCACGGACTGGGGCGCTACCTCCCGTGAATTCAACCAGCTCATGGACCAGTGGAAGACTGCTGGTCGAGCCGGCCGCAAGGACGACGACAGTCTGTGGGCCCGCTTCCGCGAGGCAGCTGATGTCTTCTTCAACGCCCGTCAGGCCGACCGCGACAAGATGTCCAGCGATGAACAAGACAACTTGCAGCGTAAGGAGGCCCTGCTTGTCAAGGCTGAGGCCCTTCTGCCAGTCAAGGATGAGGCCGCAGCTAAGCAAGCCCGTCAGGCCCTGGCCAAGATTCAGGAGGAATGGGATCAGATTGGGTACGTGCCTCGTTCAGACATGCGCCGCATAGAGAGCCGCCTGGATGCAGTTGACCGGCAGATTAAGACGGTAGAAGAGGCGGCTTGGAAGAAGTCCGACCCTGAAGCCGACGCCCGCAAGTCCAGCTTCCAAACCCAGCTCGAATCTCAGCTGGCCGAGCTGGACCAGCAGATCGCTCAAGCCTCTGATCCGACCAAGAAGCAGGCCCTGGAAGCAGAAAAGGCTACCAAGGAGCAGTGGCTGAAAGCTATTCAGTAGTCGCGCAGCTCCCCCGCGGCCAATGCTGTCCGCCAAGAAAGGCCCGGTCCCTCAAATTCCAGGGACCGGGCCTTTCAGCATCTGCAGCGACCGGCAGCTTCAACACCGTGCTGGCCAGCCACAGTGGTGAATCAAACTTTTCGCATCCGCGAAGAAGTGGAGCCCTTAGCTCCGGTAATGCGGTAGGCATCGAACACGCCGTCAATCTTGCGCACAGCCGAAAGCAAGGTGCTCAAGTGCTGGGGGTCGGCCATCTCGAACACAAACTGGTTGACCGCAACCCGATCCCGTCCGGTCGTCTGAGAGCCGGAGAGAATGTTGACCCCGTGGTCGGCCAGTACCTGGGTGATGTCGGAGAGCAGGTGGGGGCGGTCTAAGGCCTCAACCTGAACCTTGACCATGAACGTGCCCTGATTGCTGGACCACGACACATCGACCACGCGCTCGGGATGGTGCTTTTGCAGGTCGATCAGGTTCTGGCAGTCAGCCCGGTGCACGGAGACCCCCTGGTTGCGCGTGATGAAGCCAACAATCTTGTCGCCAGGCACCGGCGTGCAGCAGCGGGCTAGCTTGACCCACACATCGTCCACACCCTTGACCGAGATGCCCTGAGAGGACGAGACGGACCGACTCTGGCTGACCTGACTGAGCGGCAACGCCTCCTGCTCAACTTCATCTTCCAGGGTAGAGCGGCCCACATCGTGAACCAGGCGGGAGATTACGTTCTGCGTGGAGACCTGGCCGTCACCAATGGCGGCGTACACGGCTTCCTCGTTGGGGAAGTTGAGCTCATCGGCCACACCTACCATCGACTCAGGAGTCAGCAGGGTGGCGACCGGCAGGTTGCGCTTACGCAGGGCCCGGGTGAGCTCGTCACGCCCCTCTTCGATCGTCTCCGACCGGCGCTCCTTGCTGAACCACTGACGAATCTTGTTGCGGGCACGCGGAGATTTCACGAAACTCAGCCAGTCCCTCGACGGGCCGTCGGTCTCCGACTTAGACGTCAGAATCTCAACCGTGTCACCGTTCTCCAGCTTGGTGTCCAGGGGCACCAAGCGGCCGTTGACACGCGCACCCATGGTCCGGTGGCCCACCTCGGTGTGGACCGCGTACGCAAAGTCCACCGGCGTAGAATCGGCCGGCAGGGAGACAATTTTCCCTTTGGGCGTAAAAACGTATACTTCTGCGGCCCCGAGGTCGTCCTTGAGCGAGCCTAAGAACTCATTGGAATCAGGCGTTTCACTGGTCCAGTCAGCCAGCTGCTGAATCCACTTCAAATTGTCGGCTTCACTCAGCTCCGACTGCTCGCGTTTCACATCCGACTTGTCGGGGGCAGAGAGCTGGCGGCCAGCCTGACCATTTTCCTTGTACTTCCAGTGGGCGGCGATGCCGAACTCAGCCCGCCGGTGCATCTCCCAGGTCCGGATTTGAATCTCCACAGGCTTGCCGCCCGGACCCACCACCGTGGTGTGCAGAGATTGGTACATGTTCATCTTGGGCATGGCAATGTAGTCTTTAAAACGCCCAGGAACTGGGCTCCAGCGGGCATGTACAGCCCCTAAAGCCGCGTAGCAATCACGGATGGAATCCACAATAATGCGCACGCCCACCAGGTCGTAAATGCTCTCAAAATCGTGCCCGCGCACAATCATCTTTTGATAGATAGAGAAGTAATCCTTGGGCCGACCCGTCACGTACGCCTGCACGCCCTGAGCTGCTAAATCTTGGTGAATCTCATCCAAAATTTGCTTTAAATACACGTCTCGCTGGCCGGCCCTACGAGCCACCAGCACCACAATTTCGTTGTAAATCTTGGGGTAGAGCGTCTTAAAACTCAGCTCTTCCAGCTCGGTCTTGATCGCATTCATGCCCAGGCGATTGGCCAGCGGCGCATACACGTCCAGGGTCTCACGGGCCTTGCGCTGGGCTGAGGAAGCCTTGACGTAGCGCCAGGTGCGTGCATTGTGAACGCGGTCTGCCAGTTTGACCACCAAAACCCGCACGTCCCGGCTCATAGCCACAACCATCTTACGAATGGTCTCAGCCTGGGCCAGGTCGCCATAGTCCATCTTGGAAATTTTGGTGACCCCATCCACCAGGCCAGCTACCGTGTCGCCAAACTCCTGACGGCACTCCTCCAGGCTATAATCCGTGTCCTCCACAGTGTCGTGGAGCAGGCCAGCCGAAACTACCGTGGGCCCCATGCCCAAATCGGCCAAAATCTGCGCCACCGCTAGCGGATGAATAATGTAGGGCTCCCCGGACTTGCGCCGTTGGCTAGAGTGCTGCCGTACAGCGCGCTCATAGGCCTTGGGGAGCATGGAGAGGTCTGCATCGGGGTGGTGGGCCCTACAGACCTGCGCTATGGGCTGGAGGGGATTGAGCGGGTCGTCTGAAATCTCACAACCCAGGGCGCGCGAAGAAAAGCCACTCGGCCCGTCCCTGCTGACATCGTTGTCGCACACCCTACCTTCTATAGCGACCATGTCACTCCTCTCGCCCCTGTAATGAACCTATCCTACACGAGCTCGAAGCCAGGATATGACGCCTGGCCCCTCGCTTCACAGGCCTGTAGAGCCAAAACCTCGCCCGCTGCGCTCGGAACCCGGCAAGCGGTCAGCTGGCACAAAACGCGCCTGAACGTAGCGCTGAATCACCAGCTGGGCAATGCGGTCTCCCGGCTCAAAACTCACCGTTTTCAGTGGATCTAAGTTAATAAGGGGCACTTTAATTTCCCCCCGGTAGCCCGCATCTACGGTTCCAGGCGCATTGAGTACGCTCACTCCCTGCTTGACCGCCAGGCCAGAGCGGGGATGCACCAGAGCCACGTACCCAGCTGGCAAGGCAATCGCTATACCCGTGGGCACGAGCGCACGTTCAAAGGGGGCCAGCGTCACTGGCACTCGAGTGCGCAAGTCAGCGCCGGCATCCCCCTCCATGGCATAGCGCAGATAGGTAGACGCAGCAGCCTCGCCCTCGCCCTGAGCTTGAGGCTGCCCGTCAGCGCCGATAGTCTGAACCAGCACCTCAACTTGCTCAGGCTCGGTATAGTTCTCGTCGTAGGCCATCAGGCGGCGCACTCCTTGCAGACCGGCTGCCCGTTGTCATCCATGTACGCCAGCTGCGAGCGGTGCTTGACCAGGAAGCAGACCGAGCAGATAAATTCGTCGCCCTGCATAGGAATCACCGTCACAGAAGCGTCCTCATTGCTCAAATCAGCGCCCGGCAACTCGTAATCTTCGGCGATAGCGTTTTCGTCATCGTCAATGTCGCTGGGTGCATCCGGACTCTTCTTCCCAAGCTCCTCAATGGAAGCCTCGTCCTCGTCCTTGTCGCGCGGGGAATCGTAATCTTGTGCCATCGTACGTCCTTTCACTCACGTTCTTCAGTTCATGCGTCCTCTATGCCGCTCCAAGCAGGATACACGAATGTACTGCGGATAGAATACACGATTTACAATGCTCGTAAAATACCACCTATAGGGCACAATAGTTGTGAAGATGTTCGTTAAGGGAAGAGAAGGTGTCGGGATGGCTCACGAAGAGATCAAGACAGCGAGCTTCGATCACGTCAGCGATCAGGGCGAAATGGTCTTCGTCTGTGACCACAAATACTTCGCTGTTAAGGTCGATAACACGCTAGATCGCGCCATTTTGGAGGCTAAGCAGGTTCTGGAAGAAGAGCAGGGTGCACCCATTCCTCAGGCCAGTTCAGCCCTGCCTATTTCCGCCATTCAAGCAGCCGTTAGAGCCGGGGAATCGACGCAGCAAGTGGCCCAAGAATTCGCTGTGAACGAAGCGATCGTTCGGCGTTTCGCGAACCCGATTGAGACGGAAAAAAAGTACGCTATCGAGCAATTCCTCTCCATGTCAGCCCCCAAGCACGGCTCCGCACCCACCAACGAGGAGGCCCTGAACCGGGCTCTTGAGGCCGTCAACGTGCCCATGAGCGCTGTGAGCTGGACCGCGACACGCCGAAACCACAGTCCTTGGAAAATTCGTGCAGCTTTCCAAGCTGAAGGTCGGGCCGTGGAAGCCAACTGGACTTGGAACATGAAGGAAAACACCATTACCTGTCTGAACAAGGCCGCCAAGCACCTGCTGGAAGGTTCGAGTGCCTTCATCAGCGAGGAAGTCCCCGCACCTGTCCAGGAGGATCCAGACTTAGAGAATCCGAATATTTTCCGGACGCCCATGAGCGCGGACCCTGCCGCAGCAGTTGACGAGAGCGCCAGCCACGCACAGCTATCTGCCACCCTTGAGTTGGCAGCTCCCCCCATGCAGCCCGTAGGCGAGCAAGCTGAACAGGTTTCGGAAAGTGAACTGACAGACCAGGCACAAACCACTGACGAGCAGGCGATCACCCAGCCTCCTACTGGCAGCCCTGCAGCGCTAGCCCCCCAACAGGGCACTCCCCTGCCTCCTCCTCAGGAAACAGCCAATGCGCCCCAGCAGGCCGCACCTGAACAGGACAAGGCTGAAGACCAGGAGCAAGAGCAGGAGCAGCAGACTGCCGTGGACTCGCATGAACCGAGCTCTCTCACTGCCTGGATGTACGGCGGCAAGCGGAGGATGAAAGCGCAGGGCGAGAAGGCAGCCCCGACTACGACAGCGAGCTCCAGTACTCAGCGTTCCTCGCAGGGCTCAGCAAGACAACCATCGTCCGCTCCTACCCACCAGGGACAGGCGGATGCAAGCGCCCAGTCGGCCCAGACCAGTCAGGAGGGCGACTCGCAGGCTGACAGCCACGAGCGCAGACCGGGATCCTTAGTTGCCTCCTCTGCTCCTTCACCAGAGCAGGCAACTCACCAGACCGGCAGCACCGGCAGCGGCGAACCCCATTCAGAAGCTTCTGCCAAGGCTGAGAACGCTCACCAGACCTCGCATAAGAAGTCGGGTCGCTCGGCTGTCCCCTCCTGGGACGAGATTCTCTTCGGCGAATAAGCCGTCACTCCCCCTTGCGCCGGTGAGTGCAGTCCTGGCCGGCTCAGATGAGGTCGATCAGGCAGGGAATGTCGGTTTCCAGGTAAGTTTGAGAGCCATGCACACCCGGCAAGTGCATGGCTTGCTCGCTTTGAGAACGCGAATCAACGATGGTTGCCGCTCCTAAAGCGCTGACGAGTATATCGCCAATGACTGGCTTGACCCGCTCCTCAACCGGCCCAAACATGCCTTGGCTTATGGCCTGCTCCCGGGTGCGCACCAGGGCGTGCTGGCCCAAAACATCCTGCCATCGCTGGGCCACGCTCGACAGCTCGGCCTCGTCGTCCAAGTAGAGCATCACTTGCCGGGGTTCTCCCCCTACCAGCTTTACCCCCTCCTGCAGGGCCGGAACCTGCCCCAGGTCAAAGCGGCAAGCGGGGTCAGCACTGACCATGCCGTGGTCGGCAACAATGACCACCAGGGTACCCTTGGGAGCGCTGCGGTGAAGGAGGGCCAACTGGTCGTCCACCCGCTCCAAGGTAGCCGCCCAGTCCTCGCCCTCCCATCCCAGGGCGTGCCCCACTTTATCCACGTCTCGAATGTACAAGTAAGTCAAACCAGGCTCGCGGGCTGACCGGGCAGCCGCCAAAATTCGTGCTTTCGGGTCTTTGTTGCCCAGGTAGTGGGTTCCACGCAGGGCGGCACGGGTCAGCCCAGAAGCGGCGAATTTAGGCAAACCCGATGATGTGACCCGGAGCCCCTGCTCATTCAGACGCTCAAAAATAGTGGGCTGCCGTTGCAAGTCCTCCGGCTCGGGAGCGTCGCGGAATTGGATGAGCTGGCCCAAGCTGCCAGTATCCACATTGAGCTGAGTGTATCCCGCCATGCCGGTCAATCCCGGGCAGGTACCCGTACCAAACACGCCCATGGCTGCCGTTGTGGTGGAAGGCAGGCAGGTGGCGATTGGACGAGCGTTCGCTGGGTCATTGACTAGGCTGCGCAAATAGGGAGCATGACCCAGTCGGTGTTGCAAATTCCAGTAGCCCAAACCGTCCACAAGCACCACGATGGCCGACGACGCATCGGGCAGGCCGAGAGCTGCCTGCAGGGCTTTGGGGCGAGTATGAACCGCTGTAGGAACTGGAGCGCCCAGGGCCGCGCTCACCGCTGGCAGCACGGATGAAAGGTGCAGGGCCTGACCCCGCCGGTCCAGCTCGTCCCCGTAGGTGCTGGTGGGGGCGAGCGCCATAACATCTTGCGCAGAGGGAAAATCTTCCATACTCCCATTCAAGCACGAACCCCACGCACACCCCGCTCAAAAGCTCCGCTCCAGCCCTGTCTGCAGCAGCTTAGGCGCAGGAAGCGCTAATATAGGGCGGGAACATCGCACCTAGGAGAGCAGTAATACATGGCAGCACATCGCAAGAGCAACCCTGGCTACGACATGCACACGGTTCAAGAGCACATCGTAGAAACACCCTTGGGTGAGGAGATGAGCAAATCCTTCCTGGAGTATGCTTACTCGGTTATTTACGCTCGTGCCCTGCCCGACGCGCGCGACGGATTGAAACCCGTGCAGCGGCGCATCATTTACCAAATGGGGCAGATGAACCTGACCCCAGACAGGCCCTATATGAAGTCGGCCCGCGCTGTGGGCGAGGTCATGGGTAAGCTCCACCCCCACGGCGACTCTTCCATTTATGAGGCTATGGTGCGCCTAGCTCAGCCGTTCGCTATGCGTCTGCCCCTGGTGGACGGCCATGGTAACTTCGGCTCCCTGGACGACGGCCCGGCAGCCTCCCGCTACACCGAGGCCCGACTGGCTCCGGCTGCCCTGGGTATGAACGCCAATATTGACGAAGATACCGTGGATTTCACCCCCAACTACGACAACAAACTCAAGGAACCCACGGTCCTGCCCTCTGCCATTCCCAACCTGCTGGTCAACGGCTCTTCTGGCATTGCAGTAGGCATGGCTACAAATATGATCACCCACAACCTGGGAGAAGTCGTAGCCGCTGCCAAGCATCTGATGACCCATCCCGACGCCAGCTTGGACCAGCTGATGACCTATGTGCCCGGACCGGATTTGCCTGGCGGCGGCATCATTGTAGGCCGAGAGGGCATTCGCAAGGCCTACGAATCTGGCCGTGGAGCCTTTGTCACCCGCTCAGTCACTCATATTGAGAACGTGACCGCCCGCAAAAAAGCCATTGTCGTGACCGAACTACCCTTCATGGTCGGACCTGAGCGCGTGCTGGAGCGCATCTCTGAGGGGGTCAAAAACCACCATATCGACGGCATTTCTGGCGCCATTGACTTGACCGACCGCCATAACGGCACCCGCTTGGTCATCGAGCTCAAGTCGGGCTTCGACCCAGCCAAAGTGCTGGCCCAGCTCTTTAAGTACACCCCGCTGGAGGACTCGTTCACCATCAACAACGTGGCGCTCGTAGGCGGCCGCCCCCACACGATGGGGCTCAAAGAACTCCTCGACGTGTGGATTCAACACCGCCGGCAGGTCATCCGCCGCCGCTCACTCTTCCGCAAACGCAAGGCTCAGGAACGTCTCCACCTGGTGGAAGGCCTCCTGCTGGCCATGCTCGACATTGACGAAGTCATCCAGGTCATCCGCACCTCCGACGATGCCGATGCCGCAAAAACCCGCCTGATGGCCGTTTTCGACTTGGACGACATTCAAGCGAAATACATCCTGGAACTGCGCCTGCGTCGACTGACGAAAATGAGCCGGATTGAGCTCGAAGGTGAGCGGGACGACTTGCGGCAACAGTTGGAGGCCCTGGAGCTCATTTTGAGCTCTGCCAGCGCTCTTGACAAGGTAGTGGTCGATGAGATGGATCAGGCCGTGCAAGCCTGGGACACGCCCAGGCGCACAGTCATTCTCGACGCTGAATCTTCAGGAGACTTAGCTCCCGTGGCCTTGCAGGGTGATCAGGATGCCAGTAGCACTGGCGCTCAGGCTGTTCAGAGCCTAGGGTTGGCTGCGACTACGTCCTCCAAGCAGGCCGCTAGCGCCGATTCTGCCAGCTTGCAGGTCAAGGACGAACCCTGTGCTGTTGCCATGAGCGCTTCCGGCCTCATTGCCCGCTTCAGTGAGGGTGCCCTAGATATGTGGCTCTCCCGCTCAGCCGCTGACGGCCGGGCAAACGATGACCAGATCGTCTCGATTTTCACCACCCACACGCTCGCTGAATACGGTTTAGTCACTTCCGCAGGACGGCTGGTGACCGCTCCCGTGGCCGACCTTCCCCAGCTGCCGCTCACAGCCTCGCTCAGCTTGTCGGGCGGTGTGCAGGCCGACGAACTGTTGGGCATGACCCAGTCCACGCAGGCGGTGTCGGGCGAGCGCACCGTTGCTGCCATCGATTTGGACAGTGAGCAACCACTGGCCATGGGTACCCGCCAGGGCGTCGTCAAGCGCTGGAATCGTGTCTCCCCCACAACTATGGACTCCTGGACCATTATCAACCTGAGCCCCGAAGACCAGCTCCTGTTTGCAGCCCCGTCTGCCGATAAGGATCAGCTCGTATTTATTGCTTCAGACTCCTCCCTGCTCAACTATGAGGCGGGCAAGGTGCGCGCTCAAGGCCGCGACTCGGCCGGTATGACCGGCATCCGCTTGGCCGAAAACCAGCAGGTAGTCGCGTTCGCGGTCGTGCCCCAAGACCAGTTGACCTGGACCTACACTGAGGGCGAGAACGGGCTGTCGAGCCAGTCTGGAGCGGTGGTGCTGACCGTAGCTGGTGACAGTGAAGCCCTGCCCGGCACGGAGAACGGCGCTGCGAAGGTCACACCCCTGCAGATGTACCCCGCTAAAGGCCGTGGAACGGGCGGTGTGCGCTCCCAACGCTTCCTCAAGGGTCAGAATACCCTCCTCCTGGCTTGCGTCGGTCCTTGGCCCCTGCACGCGTCGACGGCATCCGGCCATCCGGTGGACTTGCCTGCCGTCGATATGCGCCGTGATGCCTCGGGCCAAGACTTAGCCGCGCCCATAGCCTACGTAGCCTAAGACCGCCCAATAAAGCGCGACAGCAACCGAGCACGCGGGCCCGTCAGACTGCTTTGCGGGCCCGCGTGCTCGGTTCATGCTCAGTAGAGCTTCATCCCCTGGGGACCTAGGGTAAAGCCGGCTGTCTCCATAGCTTGCGACTCAGGCGAGCCTGCCCTCCAAGTTTTCGAATTCCCATCTTTGAAATAGGCTGGATGGACCCCACGAGCCCTGAGCCACGCGGCCAGAGCCTTGCAGGCGGCAGTGAGTTGGTCAGCTTGCACTCCTTCGAAGGTCACCAGATGGTGGCCGCTCAGGGCTGCATACAGGACCGGCTGGCCTCCTACTAGTCCCAGTAGGGATCCGGACCGTCGACTGGGCTTCAGGGCCAGCTCATCGCCTACAGGAGGCCACGGGAGACTGGCCCCATAAGGATTAGCAGGGTCGCGTGAGTCCACCACCACAGCTGCCTGGCCTGCGACAGACACAGCTTGAGCGCCCTCCTGCCCGCCTGCCGCCAGACTCCTCAACTGGCTCACCGTTGCTCGGCTGGCAAATTGCATGCCTCCTAGGCCCTCCACAAAAGCCCCACGCAGCAGCTGACCAGCCTGCTCCATAGACTGAAAGACTGGGTAGAGCTGGGCAAAATTCAGGGGAAGCTCCTCCTGACTCATGAGCATGGGCACTATGATGCCGTCCCGCTCCAGGCTTAAGCGGGCGGCCTCTAGGGCCTGGTGAGTTTGAACCTGGTCAGCACTCTCCTGAGCAGCAGGAGCGGCCTGTAGGGGCGCTAGCAAGAACCACAAGCCCTGAGTAGCAGCCTGAGCTTGGGCAGAACCTGGAGCAACTGCCACGGGCTCCCTGGCAGCGCCAAAATTCGTCGCATAAGCTCGCCTGCCCCAAGTTGCCCGTGACCGCATACGGGCAGGAGAACGGTGCAAGCTCGTAGGACCTGTTGCCACCTTGGCGGTAAGCCTGCGGATAGGTGAGAACGAGGAAGCGGTCAGTTCCCCCTTCCAGACCATCTGCCAGATACCTTCGGCCAGCTGGTCTTCGCTGGGGCCGTCGGACCCAGCACCGAACTCGTCTGCCTGTGTGCGCATCAAGGCTAAGAGTTGGCGGGTATGGAAGGCGGCACCCGACTTGAGCACGTCCCTCAGGCCGGTTTCCAAGCGCTCTTCCGTTTCACCGTTTTCCTCATTGTCTACCCTGGGACCGGCTGGATGGTCCGCCTGCTGAACCAGAGAGAGCAGGGGCGAATCAGCCAGATAGAAGGCAATATGGCCCACTTGTTGGTCAGGCTGACGTCTGCCAACCCAGACCACCTGCCCAGAAGCGAGCAGCTGATCCAGCCAACCCGGCTGATAGTCGGGCATTCGCGCGGGCAGCACACTGCTCTCCCAGGCGTCCGCTGGCAGGTACAGTCCTTCAAAGAGGGCTAAGAGGTCCAAGAGCCCGTCCACTCCCCGGTAGATGGCTCGCTCTGCTGGCACCACCCCTTGGTGCCGGAGGAGCCACTGAACATAGGTAGCTGGCGGAAGAGGCTTAGCGGCCTGCCGAGCCTTAGTCAGGGCACGCGAGCGGAGCCTGGCAAACACCTTGGGATGGAGCCACTGTAGGGTCCGCGGCTCTTCATGCACATGCTGATCGGTCTGTGCGGCATCGCTAAAGTGACCGCTCATCAAGCGGTGGCTGGCTTCCAGCTGGTCCAGGCAGACGTGAAGCTGTGCCGAGCTTACCGCGAATCGTTGGGCAAGTGTCGATTCGCTCATAGGACCGTGAGAGGCAGCGTAGGTCATGATGAGGTCCGCCAAGGCCTGCTGACGGCCCTCATCTTCAGCTATACCCGTCGGAGCGGTCCCACCGGCCCCACCAAGCGCTAGCAACCGCTGCTCGTCGGCCGGGTTGGCCCAGAGCTCTGTCTGCCCCCGGAGCACAGGTCGAGCCCGGTGCTGCCCTCGCAAGTGAGCGAGATACCCGGCTACGGCCCGGCTGTGCTGGCTGACGGACTCTCCCTGCTCCCCCAGCTGGTCAGGCTCTGACGAGGGCTCCTCCTGGAGGCGGTCCGCTAGCTCATCGGCCGTAAGAGGACCCAGCAGACGCAAGAGGTCGGCGACTCCTTCCTCCCCCCGCTTGCGACGGCCTGGGAGCAAGTACTGTAGCTCATCTTCAAGCTGGCGGACCAGTTGAGGGCTGGCGAGGGCCTGCGTGCTGGGCTGGCCCAGAAGCTTGGAGAGCAGGTTCGAATCCAGGGAGAGCACAGCCGCACTCTGCTCGGCCTGGGGCAGGTCGTACAGGTACATGTAGGCGCCTACATAGCCAAAGAGCAGGGTGGAGGCGAAAGGAGAGGGAGTGGTGGTAGTGACTGACAACAGCTGGACTGTACCGGCCTCCAGCTGGCTCATCAGCTGACTAAGAGCCGGCAGGTCGTAGACATCCTCTAAGCACTCTCGCATAGTCTCAGCGAGCAGGGGGAAATTGCCCTCCTTCTGGGCGGCTTGCAAGAGCTGGGAGGCTCTCAACCGCTGCTGCCAGAGGGGTACGCGGTGCCCTGGTTGCGCACGGGGCATAAAGAGCGAGCGAGCTGCCACCTGCCGGAAGCGACCAGCGAAGAGGGCCGACGTGGTCACCTGCTCTCGCACAACTGTCATCAACTCTTCGGGCTCAAAGGCAAACACATCCACCACCGGCAGATTGCCGTCCTCCTGCGGCAGGCGGACCACAATACCGTCGTCGGCCGCGTAGACGGAACCGTCGTACCCCCGCTGCTGCTTCAAGCGCGCGCTGATAGCTAGGGCCCAAGGCTCGTGGACTCGGCGGCCGTAGGGTGAGTGCAGGATGATCCGCCAATCCCCCTCCTCGTCCTGGTAGCGCTCCAGAACGAGCTCACGGTCGTTGGGCACCACTGTGGTTGCCGCCAGCTGCTCGGCGCACAGGGCTGCCAGGTTCTGTATGCTGTTGGCGTCCAAACCAACTTTTTGCAAACGTTTGCAAACCTCGCCAGTAAAATGAGCTCGTCCTGAACTGCCCTCGGCAATTGCTGGCTTGAGCCCGTCCTGAAGCTGACGGGCAAGTGCTCCCAGCTGGCGGCCAAAAGCCGCATCCCTACCCAGGGCCTCTCCGTGCCAGAAGGGCAGGCGGGCCGAGCGACCGGGAGCTGGCTGGACAATCACGCGGTCGTTAGTAATCTGCTGAATACGCCAAGAGGTGGTTCCTAGGGTTATGATGTCGCCCACGCGAGACTCGTAGACCATCTCCTCGTCCAACTCCCCCACCCGCCTGGGAGAACGGCTGGAATCCTCCTGGGGCAGGACCACGCTGTAGCTGCCCCGGTCCGCAATCGTGCCGCCTGAGGTGACAGCCACCCGCTGGGCACCCGGCCGAGACGTGAGCACACCAGCCTGACGATCCCAAACTAACAGGGGTCGGAAGAGGCGAAAATCGTCGGAGGAATAGGTCCCAGCCAGCATATCTAGGACAGATTCGAAGACATCGCGGTCTAAGTCCAGGAAGGGGGCCGCCCGACGGACCAACTGGAACCAGTCCTCTGCCCTCCACTCGTCCATAGATACGGCTGCCACGGTCTGCTGGGCGAGAATATCGAGCGGGTTGCGGGGAATATTTGTCTCTTCAATCCGCCCGGTCAGCATGGCTTGCGTACTGGCCGCGCACTGGAGAATTTCTCGGCGGTTCAGGGGGTAGAGCAGGGCGTGGGACTGGGCTGACACCCGGTGACCAGCCCGTCCCACCCGCTGCAGGCCCGACGCGACCGAGAGGGGCGGCGCCACTTGGATGACCAGATCGATGGCACCCATGTCAATGCCCAGCTCCAGGCTCGACGTGGCTACCACACAGCGCAAGTCGCCGCTTTTCAGGTCCTCTTCTATCTGCTTGCGCCGCTCCTTGGAGACCGAGCCGTGGTGGGCCATGGCGATATGCTCTGGCCCGCTGGTCACCCGCTGGGAGGTGGAACCGGTCGCGGAAGCGTAGTGCACATGGTCATCTGCCTGGCTACCCTCACTGGAGAGTAGGTGCTGACTGCGGTAGAGCTCATTCAAGCGAGCCGTGAGCTTTTCGGCTAGTCCGCGCGAATTGACAAATACGAGCGTGGTGCGGTGGCTTTCGACCGCCTGGTAGATGCTGGCTTCCACTGCCGGCCAGATTGAGCCAGACTGCGCTTGCTGAGTGCCCTCAGGGGCGGGTTCGGCTGCAGCATTGCTCAGGTCGCTCATGTCGGCTAAGGGTTCCACCACTTGCAGGTCCAGCACTTTCGAAGAGGGCGGATGAACGACGGTGACCGGCGCTCGTCCTCCCAAGAAGCTTGCAATCGTTTGCAGAGGCTGCACGGTGGCGGAAAGACCTATCCTCTGGGCAGGTGCGGGCAAGAGCTGGTCCAGGCGCTCCAAGCTCAGGGCCAGGTGGGCGCCCCGCTTCGAGCCAGCAATAGCGTGAATTTCATCGACAATCACGGTCTGAACGCCGCTCAACATGCTCCGCACCTTCGACGTGAGCATGAGGTAGAGCGACTCCGGGGTGGTGACCAAAATGTCGGGCGGATGGGCTGCAATTGCACGCCTGCCCCTGGCATCAGTGTCACCCGAACGAACAGCCAAGCTCACCTGCGGCACTTGCAAGCCCTGAGCCTGGTAGACCTGAGTGATGCCCTCTAAGGGTGCCTGCAAGTTCTTCGCCACATCGGTACCCAGCGCCTTGAGCGGGGAAATATAGAGCACCTTGACCGCCTTGCGACTGGCTGCGATCTTGCCCTTCTGGCGCTTGCTGGACCTATCCGCCTGGTCTTGCAGCTCTGGGCCCCTATCCGCACCCGACATCAGCTTGTCAATGGCCCACAGGAAGGCAGCGAGGGTCTTGCCTGAGCCCGTAGGAGCCACCAGCAGGGTGTGCTGGCCAGATTGAATGCTGGGCCAGGCTGCGGCTTGAGCAGGCGTGGGCTGTCCCAGCTCGCGCAAGAACCAGGACCGGGTCTGAGCCGAAAAACCACTCATCGGCTCCCCCGGGCCCTCTATAGTCTCACGCTTCTGGCTCATTCCAGCGCCTCCCTCCAGCGCATGCCTCGCCTGCTGCCAGCGAATTACTCCCTCATCAGGCCGACAGCAACCGGAGGGCAGCGAACTCAGGTATCAATTTTCGAGCGGTCGAAGTCGTCGGCGTTGTCCACAATGAACTGCTTGCGGGGCGGTACATCGTCTCCCATCAGCAGTGGGAAAATGCGAGAAGCCTCCTCGGCATCCTCCATGCGAATGCGGCGCAGCATACGGGTGCGCGGGTCCATGGTGGTGTCAGCCAGCTGGTCGGCATCCATCTCACCCAAGCCCTTGTAGCGCTGGATATCTTCGTTGTAGGCCATGCCCTGCCGCTTGAGCTCGGCGAGTTTGCCTTCCAACTCGTCATCCGAATACGTGTAGAGGAACTGCCCCTTGTGCTTGCCAGCCAAGGAAATCCGGTGTAAGGGGGGCACAGCCGCGTACACATGACCCTCCTCAATCAGCGGTCTCATGTAGCGGTAGAACAGCGTGAGCAGGAGGATGCGAATATGGGCTCCATCCACATCGGCATCAGTCATCATAATGACCTTGTTGTAGCGCGACTGGGTAATGTCAAAATTCGCACCCGAACCAGCGCCCACCACCTGAATGATGGAAGCACACTCCTTATTGCCCAAAATCTGCGAAATTGAGGCCTTCTGCACGTTCAAAATCTTGCCCCGAATAGGCAGCAGAGCCTGGAAGGCCGAGTTGCGCGCCGCCTTAGCCGTGCCCAGAGCCGAGTCACCCTCCACAATGAACAGCTCGGCCACATCGTCATTGCCGGGCATGCAGTCGGAGAGTTTGGCCGGCATGGAGGCCGACTCCAGGGCGTTCTTGCGGCGGGTCACTTCCTTGGTTTTGCGGGCCTGAACCCGGGCGTGCATCTCGCCCACAATCTTTTCCAAGACCCGAGCCGCCTGGTCCTTAAAGCCGCGCTTGGAACCAGTAATCATGAGCCCGAACTGGTCATCGGTCATCGCCGAGACAATAGGCTTGACCTGGGCCGTGCCCAGCACATCCTTGGTCTGGCCTTGGAACTGGGGTTCAGCGATGCGCACGGTGACCACCGCGACCAGGCCGGCCATAATGTCGTCACGCTCAATCTTGGTGTGCGGGTCTTTCAGGTTGACCTTGAGCTTGCGGGCGTTGGCCTCCACCACCTTGCGCACCTGGCGGGTCATGGCATTCATAAAGCCGTCAACGTGCATACCGCCGCCGGGAGTGGCGACTACGTTGACGAAGGAACGAATGGTTGAATCGTAGTCATTGACCCAGCGCAGGGCTATGTCTACGCCGCACTTTCGAGCCACTTTTTGCGCGTGAAGTTCCCCATCATCTCCAACTTTTTGCGTCTCTTCCTCGTAAGTATCTTCGCCAGTGATATGCCAGATTTCACTGACCGGCTCACCCTGGGACAGATAGTCCACAAAATCGACTACGCCGCCGGTATGAAGGAACTCCTCCACCCGCTTATGCCCTTCGCTGTCCAGGTTGGCAATATTGACACTGGTCGTCATGTCTGCGCGGAGCTCTGGTGAGTCAGACTCGTCGCCATCTGGAGCGTCCTGGTCTAGGCTCTCGTCTTCGCTGCCCTGATCTTCAACGATTTGAGTCTGCCCATCAACTCCGGCGACCTCAGCCTCCTCAACCGGTGTGGCATCTTCTGGGAGCTGTAGTCCCATGCCCTCGTCTACTTCTAGGAACTCGTCTTGGCTGCGGTCACCGGTCTGTTCAATGTGCTCGTCAACGACGGTGATTTTAAGACCCGGCACCAAGAAACTGGTCTGCCGCACCCGGTCTATAAGCTGCTGGTAGCTAAAGGTCGCCGTTGTGTTGAAAATTTCGGGGTCAGCCCAGTAGCGGATTCGTGTGCCGGTGCGCTTGGCAGGCACCTTGCCCACGACGCGTAGTTGGGTCGGCTTACCCTTGCGGGTGCGTTTGAAAGGCGCGTCTGGAGAGGGTTTATCAGGGTCAACATCCGTGTAGACACCAGGATGACCCTGGTGAAATTCCATGCGGTAGGTTTGGCCCCCGCGGTCAACCTCTACATCGAGCCTGGAGCTCAGGGCGTTGACTACCGACGATCCCACGCCGTGCAGACCACCGACTGCCGTGTAGGAGTCGTTGCCAAACTTGGCACCGGCGTGCAGCTTAGTCAGAACCACTTCTACGCCAGACAGCCCAGTCTTCGGCTCAATATCCACCGGAATACCACGCCCGTTGTCGCACACTTCGATAGAGCCGTCGGCGTGTAAGATCACGCGAATGTCGTCACAGGCTCCTGCCAGAGCCTCATCGACCGAATTGTCGATAATCTCCCAAAGGCAGTGCATGAGTCCTTGACTGTCAGTGGTGCCAATGTACATGCCTGGACGCTTGCGTACTGCGTCCAAGCCCTCTAAAACGGTCAACGAATCGGCACTATACGCCTGTTCTGCCTGCTGTTTTCCTGCCCTTGCCATAGTCCTCGCTGTTGCTCAAATGACCTGCTGTACCCCTATTTGCCAGCAAGTCTCACTGGTCTAGGAAGTCTCTCAATGTCTGCGAGCGCGAAGGATGGCGCAACTTCGACATCGTCTTAGACTCAATCTGCCGGATGCGTTCACGGGTCACTCCATAGACCCGACCGATGTCGTCCAAGGTCTTGGGCTGACCATCTTCCAGGCCATAGCGCATCTTGATAACGCCAGCCTCGCGGGGGCTCAGGGTCTCCAACACTTGCTTGAACTGCTCCTGGAGCAGGGAGAAGGCCACGGCATCCGATGGAGCAATAGCATCGGTGTCTTCAATTAAATCACCGAATTCAGAGTCGCCGTCCTCGCCCAAAGGCGTGTGCAAGGAGATGGGCTCACGGCCGTACTTCTGTACCTCCTGCACTTTTTCCACGGGCATGTCGAGCTCACGGGCCAGCTCGTCAGGAGTAGGCTCACGCCCCAAATCCTGGAGCATCTGCCGCTGTACGCGCGAGAGTTTGTTGATCACTTCCACCATGTGGACCGGCACGCGAATAGTGCGAGCCTGGTCAGCCATAGCACGAGTAATGGCCTGCCGGATCCACCAGGTGGCGTAGGTGGAGAACTTGTAACCCTTGATATAGTCAAACTTCTCCACTGCGCGGATGAGGCCTAAGTTACCTTCCTGAATCAAATCGAGGAAGAGCATACCACGGCCGGTATAGCGTTTGGCCAGGGAGACCACCAGGCGCAAGTTAGCTTCCAGCAGGTGGTCCTTAGCCTTCTTGCCGTCATTTGCAGCCCACTTGAGTTCGCGCCGGCGCTTGAAGGGCATATCCTCGCCACTCGTGTCGAGCAAGTGCTGGGCATATAGGCCTGCCTCAATGCGTTCGGAGAGATCAACCTCCTGCTCAGCGTTCAGCAGGGAGACACGCCCGATCTGCTTCAAGTAATCCTTAACAGGATCGGCCGTGGCGCCAGCAGTGACTACACGACGCTTGGGGTTACCAGAGGGAGTGATGTTCTCATCCTCGTCGGCATCGGAGACCACGAAGGCACCCTTAACCCTGGCGGTGACTTCGCTCTCCTGGGGTTTCTCCTCTTCCTCGTCCTCTTCTTCTTCGGGCTCTTCTACTTCACTGTCGTCCACATCGTCGTCGTCATCCAGGTCATCTACATCTGGCTCGTCCACATCCAGGTCGTCTAAGTCAATGTCGTCGTCGAGCATCTCGTCGTCGTCAGGCTTCTGGTCAAGCGCTTCAGGATCTGGCTGGCTGCTCTGCTTACTGGCCTTGCTCTCCTGAGATTCAGTGGACTTGGAGGCCGTTTCCTTCTTGCTCGCAGCCTTCTTACGGCCGCTGGCAGCGGTGCGCTGAGTGCCCTTAGATTTGGTGCTTTTGGCTGCTGGAGCTGGACTGGCCTGAGAGTCCCCCTGCTGCGTGCTCTTGTCAGACATTGTGTCCTTACTGGCCAACTTGATCCTCCTGAAATTCCCGCCCAGCCTACGCTTAGCATTCTAGGCGCACTTATGGCAAGGGCAAATCGCCAACTAATACAGTGAACCATTCCAACCGGACTATTATTCCCGATTCCCCGAAAAAGTAGTTGGCTCTTCCCCTCCTTGCATCCAAGCTGGGCGCACAGGCCTTCGAGAGGCGACGAGCATAATCGAAGCCAACGTGCAGTGCGCATCATAGCGCAGAGCCTCCTGGGCGTAATCTCGGCTCTGCGGCTGCCCCAGCCACCAGTACACATAGCTCATCACAGCCAGGGGTTGCGCATGATAGTCCTTCGGCAGGCAGGCAACCATATGCTCCAACATCTCGATTCCTGCCCTACAGCGAGCGCGGTCCGGCTGAGCATTAGGGTCAGTAAAGGCGGCATCCAGAGCCTGGCAAGTCAAGCGCAGGCTGCTATCCTGATGGGGCTGAGCGCACAAGCTGTAGATGGTGTCGTACTTGGCCTGAGACTGCTGGCAGACCATGGATACGATGAGCGCATCACGGATGGAGAGCGTCTCCCGCATAGCAATACCGATAGCCTGCACTGCCTCCATGTCAAGCACCGCTTGGCCTGAGGAGCTCCCGCCAAGTCCATCCATCCACGCCCGAAGCGGCTGCCGCATCCACGCCCCATCCGCTTCCTCTACTCCCAGCTGGCGGCGCTGAGTCCGATACGTCTCCAGGAGCCTCTTCATCTGCTGGCGCACTTGCTCGTCCGCATGATCGCTGCTGTGAGTACTGCCCTGCCCTCCAGTTCGTTCACTCTGGTGTTCACGCTTGCCCTTGTCGGCCCCTGCCCCATCGGTATTGGTATTCATCAACCTCACCCTTTCTGGTGTCTGCTTGTACTGGTTTCCCCGGCTGCTTTCCAGCTTGGCACAGGTGGGGTGCGCATAGAAAGCTGTACAGACAATGTGGTCGAATGTGGCTGAGCCCTCGTATGAAGCGAAAAGTGCACCCATTTTGTTAGGCTCGTGCCTATGGCTGACGAACACATGGTGAGCATTATTGAAGAGCGCATGGACCGCCTGCTGGGCGAATATCTGGACCAGTGGTCGGGGGCGAGCGCCGGTCTGCCAGACCAGCTCGTAAGGGCTGTCAGCCAGCAAGCGCGGGCCTCCAACCAGGGCGGCAAACGCCTGCGAGCCCAGCTCCTCATCGCCAGCTACTCAGCAGCTTGCACACGGTCAGTATCGAGCCAACCACCTGCAGTGCCGGTGCCCGACGATGTGCTCGACTTAGCCTGCGCGCTTGAGCTCTTCCAAACCGCTGCCCTGGTTCACGACGACATCATCGATGCTGCCAGCCAGCGCCGGGGTCAACCTTCCGCATATGTAGCCTTAAGCGCTCGTCTGGCTGAACTCAGCGGCCAGCCGATAGATGACAGCATAGAAGGGGGGCAGGCCCTGGGCATCCTCCTGGGAGACATACTCGCGGCGGCCGCCACTGCTACAGCCAGTCGAGCCTGTGAGCTCCTGCCTCAAGCCAGCTCTATCCGTCAGGCTTTCCTCGACATGGAAGGAGCGGTGGACTTTGGCCAAGTGCTCGACCTCGCCATGGAGTCCATGGATATGAACGATACTCAGGCTCTAACAGCGGCATCCTGGCAGACCATGGTAAAAAAGACAGCTTCTTACACCTGCATCGCCCCCCTGGAACTGGGCTGGTTAGCCGCTGGCGTGAGCGCGAATGTGGCCCACAACACGGCCCTTGCAGCCGGCACCGACCTTGGGGTGGCCTACCAGCTGCACGACGATCTGATTGACATCACTGCGCAAGGCGGCAGCTCCGGCAAACCGGTGGGCGGAGACATCCGAGAGGGCAAGCGCACCTGGTTGCTGGCCCAAGCGCTCAACCTGTCCTGCGCCAACCAGCGGCAGGAGATCATCAGCTACTACCAATCTGCCCAGCGCGATACAAACGCAGTAGAGGCTGTCAGTCGCATATTTGCTGACTGCGGGGCTCTCGATGCCACCCGTCAGCGCATTGGCCAGTTGCGTTCCAGTGGCGGCCGCCAGTTGCAAGAGGCCTGCCAGCAATTGGGTGTCAGCCAGGCAGGCGCTGAACTGCTCGACCAGGCCTTAGTCCAGCTCCTGCCCATGGACTGAGGGCAGTCAATTGCCCTGCTCAGGCTGTAGCATAGGAGGGTATGTCGGCCAGCCGCTCAACTGACTGGCAGGCGAGGGGTGGATTTTTCGCCAAGAAAATGAGCACATCACTGCAACAGTAATGGGAAAGGCCCTACGATACGACTATGAGTCAAGCGGCACCGGCGAGCGAAGAACGGACAATTGAGGGCCGATATCGCGTCATCAGCAAAATCGCCGAGGGCGGTATGGCCACAGTCTATGAAGCCATAGACGAGCGCCTTGAGCGCCATGTGGCCATTAAAATCATGCATACTCAGCTGGCCCAAGGCCCCCACCGGGCGCAGTTCGAAGAACGGTTCCGCCGGGAAGCCCGGTCGGCAGCAGCCATCGCCAACCCCCACATCGTTCAGGTCTACGACACCGGTCAGGTGGACGGCTTGGACTTTTTGGTCATGGAGTACGTGCATGGCGTGAACCTGCGCCACGAGATGAACGAACAAGGCACCTTTAGCGTCCAAGAGACCCTGCGCATCACCTCAGAAGTGCTTGACGGCCTGGCTTCGGCTCACGCTGCCGGCGTCATTCATCGGGACATCAAGCCTGAAAATATCCTTATCAATGACCGCGGGCACGTAGAAATCACCGATTTTGGTCTGGCCCGTGTCGCTTCCCAGGCCACGCTCTCCTCCACAGGTATGCTGCTGGGCACGGCCGCCTACCTGCCCCCCGAGACGATTGAAGACAATCAGGCCACCCCCCAAGGCGACCTGTACGCCGTCGGCATTGTGGCCTACGAAATGCTCTCCGGTTCGGTGCCATTCGTCTCAGACAACCCTGTGACTGTTGTCTTTAAGCACGTTCACGAGGATGTGCCAGCTCTGAGCAGCGTCTGTCCAGGCGTCCCTGATGCAGTCAGCGACTTTATTGACCATCTGCTGGCAAGGAGCGTCCAAGCCCGGCCTGAAGACGCGGCAGCAGCCCTACGTCTGATGAAGGAGCAGCTGGCAGACTTAAGTAGGGCCGATCTGAGCTTCCGCCAATCGCCCTCATCCGACGAGCAAACCCCCCGTAAACCCACGCTTGTGGCTGCCCGACCTCGGCCAGCTCAAGCCCCCAGCGCATCCCAAGCGCAAGACTCAGCCCCCGCCTCCGACTTGTTTGAAGCAACAGAACCAGAAAACGACCAAGAGTCCCAGAGCGATCAGGAGGTGGACAGCAGCCAGCAGGAGACGCTGAACTTGTCGGCTGCTCCCCCAGAGGCGCCAAGAGTCTCCTCACCTGCCGCCACCCGGACCCTGCCTGCCTTAGAGGACTTCGCACCCGACGAAGTCACCGAGCCTATGGCCGCTGTCGAACAGCTGGGACGCATGGACCAAGAGCGGCCCCATCGCTGGAAAAAGCGCCTCCTGGTCGCTCTCTTGCTCCTGGTCGTTCTGCTGGCTGCAGCGGGTTCAGGCGGAGCCTGGTGGTACTACCGTGGACCTGGTTCCTACTGGAAACTCCCCCGCCCCGGTGATGTCTCCTGCTCAGCCAATCAGGCTTGCCAGATCTCAGGGGCCAATTTCGCCCGCTATGAAAAGACGCTCAAGGTTGCCGGTATCCCCTATCGGACGAGCCACTCTTACAGCGACACCGTGCCAGAAGGGCATATTATTGCTGCCCGTCCCGGGCAAGTAGATGCCCGGATCAGCAAGCGCGGAGAGCCGGTGAGCATTGAGGTCTCCCGCGGTGTGCAGATGGCCACGATTCCCGCCGACCTCTTGAACCCGGCCTCGCCCGCAGGCGCTCACCCCCTTGAAGCCCTCAAACAGGCTGGTTTCAGCAATGTTGCCCACACGCCGGAGCAGGACCAGTACTCCATGGACGTGCCCGAAGGTGCAGCCCTGAGCGTCACTCCGCAAGCTGGCAGCACTATTAAACACAACGACACCATCACTGTGACCCTCTCCAAGGGCAAAAAACCAGTCGAAATGCCTACTGTGATTGGCAAGAGCCAAGATGAGGCCAGCACATCTCTACAAAACCTCCAGCTCAAGGCCAGCTTCCAGGAAAACTGGTCAGATACAGTGCCAGCTGGGCAGGTCATGGCTGCCTCCCACAAGGCTGGCGATCAGCTGCACTGGGGAGACGCAGTCACCCTGACCGTCTCCAAGGGGCCGCAGATGGTCACCATCCCCGACCTGCGCGGCAAGAATGAGGACGAAGCCTCGAAAACCTTGAAAGACCTGGGCTTGGACGTGAAAATCTCAGCTCCCCTGGGCGACCTTTCGCACACCGTGCGTCTGCAGAGCCCCGGACCCGGCCAGCAGGTGCGTTTGCACGGGGAGGACGGCAAACCCACTGTCATCACGCTGACAGTCGTATAATCCGCACCGACACGGCTCGCAGGAGGCCAGTTGGCGCTCTGTCCCGTGCCTGTCACACCGCAGGGCAGCGAATCCAACCGCTGAACTGTGCCAGAAACGCTCCTAATCCTATAGGCGCAGCCTAGCACTGCCGTGCGTATCGGACGTTCAAAACCGGACGGCCCACCTACTTGCCAGCCGCGCTCGCGGTCCTCTTTTTGACCACTTGCGCGTACATATCCAGGTATTCCTGGCCACTGAGCTTGTCTATCTCCCGCATAATACGGTCGGTCAGTTGGCGAATTTCCTCGTGGGTTATCTCATTGACGGGCTCTTTGCGCACCAGAATCGGCTCGCCGTACACCACTTTCGTGTGCCCCCTACTGGGCAGTGCCCTACCAGGACGCTGAAGCTCCCGGGTACCGATGAGAGCGGCAGGTACGACGGGGCTTCCGGTTTCGAACGCCAGCCGGGCCACCCCCGTATGCCCCGGTAGAGACGGCCATCAGGGCTGCGGGTCCCCTCCGGATGGATGCCGAACACATGCCCCTGGTCAAGGATTTCGCGCGCAGTTTCCAGAGCGCCCAAGGACTTGGACCCGCCGGAGCGATCGACAGGGAAAACGCCGACCGAAGTAAACCACCACTTTTTGAAGCGTCCTTTCAGGCCCTTCCCAGTGAAATATTCATCTTTGGCCATAAAGTGAATCATCCGCGGGCAGGTCAGGGGCAACAGTCCGTCGTCGATGACGGCTAAGTGGTTAGAAGCTATGATCACAGGCCCAGTTTGTGGAATATGCTGTGTGCCCTCAACGCTGGGATGGAACCAAACGCGCGCCAGAGGTCCCAAGAGTTTGACGAAGAACCAATAATGCACAAATCCTCCCTTTGTAGCGTCTTGGTGACTGGAAAATGACGCACATCACCATTATTCTTGAGTCTATGACCCAGCACAAGGATAGCAACGCAGACGACAAGCCTCAACATGACCCCCCTTCCAGCAAGGGTGAGAACGAGCAAGACGACCCTGACTGGCAGGAGTTTCTCCAAGCCCACAGTGACGACTTAGGCGACGTGGAGTCCTCAGGAGCCGCGCGAAAGTTCGAACGACATGCCCGGAGGGAGCAAAAGAAGGCTGCGCTCAAGGCATCTGATTTGGACCAGTCGGCGTTCGTGGGTTCGGGCACGGGGGCGGGTCGCGGTCCTCGTGATTTCTCTACCAGCTGGCTCGACGTGGACTCGGTCATGGACCAGGGTTCAGACTTTAGGCCTCCTCAGCCCCATTTAGGCCACCTGAGCGGCGGACTCCTGCTGTTATGGGTACTGACCCTCGTTGGCCTTGTTGGGCTGGTAGCGGCCCTCTTCCTGCCCCATTTGCCCGGTTTCTTAGGACCACTGTGTGCGCTCGCCACGCTCATCGGCATTGCAGGTCTGATCTCCAGCCGGCCCGACTTCCGCCATAGCAGAAACCCTGGCGACGATGGCGCCAGGGTTTGAATGCTGATCACTTTTACATGTTGATCACTGGTGACGTTCATTCACCTGAACGTCACCAGCTGCGGGCTCACTTCTTTTCGTTCTGCCCGTGGCACATCTTGTACTTGCGACCTGAACCACAGGGGCAAGGAGCGTTCTTAGCGGTGCCAGGGAAGGTCCGTCCGTCAGCCCAAGGAGTGCGTTCCTCTTCAGCCTTTGGCCGCTTGCTGACCGGCACAGCCTGTTCAGCGTGGCTCAGAGGTTCAGGACCCACAATGCCTACGGGCTCGCTGGTCTCCTCACCCTCGGACTCTTCGCTGGCCGACTCCTCCTCATCCGTCTCAGGCACAGATTCAAGCTCTGAGTCGGAATCAGACTTGTCGCTCTTGTCAGCAGCAGCCTGAGCCTCGTCGGCATCCTCATCTACAGCGTCTGGGTCATCGGGTGCCTGGTAGTTTACCTTCTCGTCTGAGGAGTCCTCATCGCCCTCGGCTTCGCCCTCTTGTTGGGACTGAGCCATTGCAGCCTCACTCTGGGCAACCTGATCCAAGTCCACATTGAAGAGCAGCTGGGCCGACTCCTCCTTGATGGCATCGAGCATGGAGTTGTACATCTGGAAGCCCTCGCGCTGATACTCCACCAGCGGGTCACGCTGACCCATACCACGCAGGCCAATGCCGTCCTTCAAGTAGTCCATCTCATACAGGTGTTCGCGCCACTTTTGGTCTAACACCGAGAGCACTACCCGGCGCTCGAGGTTACGCATGGGCTCATGTCCAAGCTCCTCTTCACGCTCCCCGTACACCTGGTCAGCATCTTCGACCAGCTTGTCTCGTAGGGCTTTGATAGCCTTGTCGCCCTTGAGCTTGCCCAGGGATTCCTGGGTCTCTTCCTGCTCGAGCGTGATGGGGTAGAGCGAACTCATCGCCTGCCAGAGGCCATCCCAGTCCCAGCCCTGAGGCTTGTCGGAACCCTGCTGGGCACCGCGAATGTAGGACTCAATGGTGTCGCTGATGAAGCGCTGGACATCGCCGTGGATGTCTTCGCCCTTGAGCACAGCCTGGCGCTCGGCATAAATCACCTTGCGCTGTTTGTTCATCACGTCGTCATACTTGAGCACGTTCTTACGAATCTCGTAGTTGCGCGATTCAACCGACTTCTGTGCGTTACGCACACCCTTGGAGACCGACTTGGACTCGATAGGCTCGCCCTCAGGCATGCCCTTCGACATCACTCGGGCCACCAGCTGGGTGTTGAACAGGCGCATGAGGTCGTCTTCGAGCGACAGGTAGAAACGGGACTCGCCCGGGTCACCCTGACGGCCGGAACGGCCTCGCAGCTGGTTGTCAATACGGCGAGACTCGTGGCGCTCGGTACCAAGCACATAGAGACCGCCGAGCTCAACGACTTCCTCGTGCTCGTCTTTCACCTGCTCCTTGACCTCGGCCAAGGTGTCCGGCCAGAGCTTTTCATATTCTTCGGGCGTGTCGTCCGGTGAGTAGCCCTGCTCCTTGAGCTTCTGGTCGGCCAGGAACTCTACGTTGCCACCGAGCATAATATCAGTACCACGGCCAGCCATGTTGGTAGCCACAGTGACAGCACCTTTACGACCTGCCACAGCCACTACGCCAGCTTCCTTAGCGTGCTGCTTAGCGTTCAGCACCTGATGGTCAATGCCAGCCACATCAAGCAGGGAGGAGACCACCTCAGAAGATTCCACCGATGCCGTACCGAGCAGAACCGGCTGCCCCTTGGCGTGGCGCTTGGCCACATCCTTTACAATGGCGGCCAGCTTTTCCTTCTTGGTCCGGTAGATCAGATCGTCCTGATCCTCACGAATCATGGGCTTGTTGGTCGGAATAGGAATCACACCCAGCTTGTAGGTGTTCATAAACTCAGCTGCCTCAGTTTCAGCAGTACCGGTCATGCCCGCCAGCTTGTCATACATGCGGAAGTAGTTCTGCAAGGTAATCGTGGCGAAAGTCTGGTTCTCCGCCTTGACTTCCACGTTCTCCTTGGCTTCGATGGCCTGGTGAAGACCCTCATTGTAGCGGCGACCGTGCAGGAGTCGGCCCGTGTGCTCGTCAACGATGAGCACTTCGCCGTTCTGCACCACGTAGTCGCGGTCCTTCAAGAAGAGTTCCTTGGCTTTGATGGCGTTGTTTAAGTACCCAATCAGAGCCGTATTGCCAGGCTCGTAAAGGTTGTCGATACCCAGGAAGTCCTCAACCTTGCTGATACCAGGGTCCAAGATGCCGACAGTCTTCTTCTTTTCGTCGACCTCATAGTCCTCATCACGGGTCAGTTTGGGAGCTAGCTTGGCAAACTGCCGGTACCAGCGAGTCACATCGCCCTCGGCAGGACCGGAGATAATCAGAGGCGTACGAGCCTCATCAATCAAAATGGAGTCCACCTCATCCACGATGGCATAGTGGTGGCCGCGCTGCACGAGCTCAGACTTGTCCCAAGCCATGTTGTCTCGCAGGTAGTCAAAACCGAACTCGTTGTTGGTACCATACGTAATGTCGGCCTCGTACTGCTTGCGGCGTTCGGCTGGCTTCTGATCGGTGATGATGCAGCCCACGCTCATGCCCAGGAAGCGGAAGATACGCCCCATGAGCTCGCTCTGGTAGGAAGCCAGGTAGTCGTTGACGGTGATGACGTGGACGCCTTTGCCTTCGAGCGCATTGAGATAGGCCGGTAGGGTGGCCACCAGGGTCTTACCTTCACCAGTCTTCATCTCGGAGATGTTGCCCCAGTGCAAGGCCGCACCGCCCATGAGCTGCACGTCGAAGTGTCGCTGCCCTAGTGTCCGCTTGGACACCTCACGAACAGTGGCGAATGCTTCGGGCATCAGATCGTCAAGCGACTCGCCGTCAGCCAAGCGCTCCTTGAATTTGGCGGTCTGTCCCTTGAGCTCGTCATCGCTCATAGCGGATATCTGATCCTCTAAGGCATTCGCTGCTTTCGCAACATTTTCCAATTTACGAAGTTGGCGCCCCTCACCCATGCGAAGGATCTTGTCCAAGACTGCTACCACGTTGCGCTCCCTATGATTCTTCCCAACAATACTCAAATCTAGCCCAGTGGGTCCAGCTAGGCTCAAGCCTTCCCCATCTTACGCGGCCTACCAGATTTTCTCTAAATTAGCATCCAGCCCCAACAAGATGAGCTATCCTCGGCTGTCGAAATTGACATACTCCAGGCTCCGATTGCTCCCATCATCCTCGACCAGGACCTGACCCGTGGGGTGCATGCCCATCGCCCGGTAAAAACTCTGAGCCTTCCTGTTCGCTTCCTGCACCCACAGGGCCAACCGAGGCGTACTGACAGCGCGGGCCACAGCCTGAAAAAGGCCACGGCCTATCCCCTGCCCCTGCCAGGCTTGAAGCACATATATAGCTCCCAGTTCAGCGGTGTTGGGGGAAGCAATGGGCGCTCTGGCCGGGTCTATGTATTCAGCAAATCCGACGAGCTGGTCACCGATCTTAGCTACCAGTGTCGCGTCCCTGCCGTGCCGCTTGGTCACCTCAAGTGCAAACTCTGGCGTTATCTTGTCAACCAGCCAGTCCGGCAACACGCCTTCGTAAGTTTCTTGCCAGGTTTGCGCATGGACCTGCGCTTTCGCCTGGTAGTCCTCAGGCTGGAGCCGGCAGATCCGAAGGCCGCTTACCTGCTGCTGGGTATCCGAACTCATACACGTCCTTCCGCGAGGTACCTAAACGACCAGGGCGGGTGCTCACCTCATACGGCAGGCATCCGCCCCAACACTTACTGGCGATGCTGGCAGAAGCACAGCTGCCAGCTAATAGCTACTTCTTAGCTTCAGCCATGTGCTCAGGCGTGTCGATTTCAAACACGCCATAGGACCAGCCGTGACGCCGGTAGACCACAGATGGACGGTTGGTCTCTTTGTTCACGAAGAGGAAGAAATCATGCCCGATCAGTTCCATCTCGTACAGGGCCTCGTCAATGCTCATGGGCTCGGCAATGTGGAGCTTGCGACGGATCACAATCGGAGTGTCTCCAACTTGAACTTCCACTGACTGACCGGGTCCCAGGTCAGAAGCCATGGCATCTTGCTGAGCCGAGTTCTGCTCCTCGGGCTCAACCACGCTCTCCTGCGGCTTCTCCAGAGGCATATCCATGGGCATCGGCAGACGCTCCAGGCCCCGACGGTGGTCCTTGCGACGGTCACGGGTACGGCGCAAGCGCAGGGTCAGCTTGTCTAAGGCCATATCGAAAGCGGAGAATTCATCAGCGCTGGAAGCCTCAGCTCGCACTACGGTCTTGCCTGCAATGACCGTTAACTCCACGCGCTTGGCAGAATCTGCCTGGCGAGGATTGCCCTCATGCGTGAGGACAACTTGAACACGCTGAGCATCAGGAGCTATAGCGGTCACACGATTCATCTTGCTCTCGACGACATCACGAAACTTTTGCTTGATCTGCGTATGGCGTCCGGTAACGACGATATCCATGTGGACCTCCTTTTGTCAGACGGGCCTTACCCCGTTCGGTCAGCCCAAGAGCAACATAGCCCTTGTGCTTACTGTTCGATTGTAGCCGCTGAAAGTGGAAACACTCAAACGCAATCCTGACCGTTTGCTGAAGAAAGCAGCAAACTCGGCAGACACGCGGAAGGGAAGTTTCGGCTAAGCTTACAGGAGTGAGATCCCGTGATGATCGCGGTAGCTTTTTGGGCTACTGAGGAACTTCCGGGCTCCGTAGAGCACGATGACGGATAACGTCCGCCCAGGGTGACCTGAGAGATAGCGCAACAGAGAGTAGACCGCCCGCTGAGTTTCCCAGCGAGTAAGGGTGAAAGGGTGGTGTAAGAGACCACCGGGCTGCTGGTAACAGGAGTCGCATGGCAAGCCTCATCGGGAGCAAGGCCAAGCAGAAGGCATATCAGGGTTGCTCGCCCTGTCTTCGGGTAGGCCGCTAGAGCCTGACGGTAACGTCAGGTCGAGATGGATGATCATCCGCCCCCATCTGGGGGTGACAGAACCCGGGGTATAGGGATCTCACACTTTTCTATGCTGCCTCGTCTTGGAAGACATCCCCTGCAACCTGCTTGAGCACGCCAGGATCATGCCCCTTGCGCCCACCGGCGGACCACAGTCGGCGCTGGCGGACAGATACATCTAAGCCACGGGTCTTAGCGGCCACTTTTCTACCAAGCTCGTAGGCAGCGTCCACAAACAGTCCCTCCTGGGCAGCCTGGGTCACTACTTCTTCCGCAGTAGAGCGTGTAAGCCCCTTGCGTACCATCTCCTGCAAGCATCCCCGCTCCCCCAAGTTCCGGCGCAGGCAATAGCGCAAAAAAGACTGTGCATAGCTGAGATCATCAACTAAGCCAAGCTCTTCCAAGCGGCTCACAACTCGTTCAACCACCAGCGGATCATAACCCTTGGCTAGCAGTCTATCCACCAGAGCCTGCCGAGGACGGGCAGCCGCATCGAGCAGGGTCAAGCCGGCTTCCCGACAAGCATCTTCATCTAAGGGGTCAGCCACACTAGCCACAGAGGATGGCCGACCGCGATAGCCGAAACCTCCCTGGCGAGGTTTCCTAGCCTGCTGCCGGTACCGCTGTCGCCTCCCCTTTGAACGGGTAGACTTATCCGTCTCTTCAGCTTCGCCGTCTATGCGGCCAAAGTGCGCCTGGGCTAGCCGCTGCGGGTGGTCTCCACCGGTGCCAGCGCCTGCAAAATAGGGGTTTTGCTCTTCTACCAGCCCTGCTGCTTTGTGGCCAAGGGCCGATTGCGCAAGCACATCATGGGTGCTCTTTGCTGGTGGTTGAGGTAGGTCGGTGTCATCCTGACCTACCTCTATGCGCACAGGATGCTTGCTGAGGAAGGCAGCTGCCTCAATCATAATGACCTCAGGCGGCTT
The DNA here is from genome assembly GCA_033127725.1 of Bombiscardovia nodaiensis. Classification (NCBI taxonomy): domain Bacteria; kingdom Bacillati; phylum Actinomycetota; class Actinomycetes; order Bifidobacteriales; family Bifidobacteriaceae; genus Bombiscardovia; species Bombiscardovia nodaiensis. The sequence goes on from AP026798.1 coordinate 1,347,268, forward strand.
GAGCAGCTAGGACCGGTTGACCCTTGCTGGCTGCCTGCGGTTCGTCTGCCCCAGTTGCGGGCTCCTCAGCCTTGTCTGTAGGTTCAGAGGCTGATGGAGCCTTGCTCTCACTCTCGTCCGGCTGGCTCTCACCCGCGGGATGCAGACCAAAAGCGGCCTTAACTTTATTCTCAACCTCTTGGGTCAAGCCCGGATTGTCTTTCAAGAACTGGCGAACATTCTCCCTACCTTGCCCGAGCTGATCGCCCTCATAGGTAAACCAGGAGCCCGATTTCTTGATCACGTTTGCCTGCAGGGCCATGTCGATAACCGACCCCTCCTTGGAGATGCCCTCACCGTAGAGAATGTCAAACTCTGCAATTTTGAAGGGCGGGGCCATCTTGTTTTTCACCACCTTCACCTTGGTGCGGTTGCCTACAGCCTCGTCTCCGTTTTTCAGGGTCTGGATACGTCGAATATCGAGGCGGACCGAGGCGTAGAACTTCAGAGCCTTGCCGCCGGTAGTGGTCTCAGGCGAACCAAAGAATACGCCAATCTTCTCACGCAACTGGTTGATGAAGACGGCCGTGGTATTAGCCTGCGAAAGAGCGCCCGTCATCTTGCGCAAGGCCTGGCTCATCAACCGAGCCTGGAGGCCAACGTGGCTATCTCCCATGTCACCGTCAATTTCGGCCTTGGGCACCAGCGCTGCTACAGAGTCGATAACAATGATGTCCAGGGCTCCCGAGCGAATGAGCATGTCGGCGATCTCTAGGGCCTGCTCGCCATTGTCTGGCTGGGAGACGATGAGTGAATCGGTGTCGACACCGAGCTTGCGGGCATAGTCAGGATCGAGAGCGTGCTCAGCATCAATGAAGGCTGCTACTCCCCCATTTTTCTGCGCGTTCGCTACGGCGTGTAAGGCCAGCGTGGTCTTACCAGAGGACTCTGGTCCGTAGATTTCTACGATGCGCCCCCGGGGAAGTCCCCCAATACCCAACGCCATGTCTAAGGCCAAAGAACCGGTGGGAATGACCTCCACATCTTGGGCCGGCTTGTCACCCAAGCGCATGGCTGACCCCTTGCCAAAGCTCTTTTCCACTTGCGCCAAGGCTGTGTCGAGAGCTGCTTTGCGGCGGGGATCCATGCCGTCCAACTCTTCGACCTTCGACTTGCCCTTACTATTCGTCTGATGTGCCATAAGGCTCTCCTTCATCACTACATGCTGTACACAGCCCACCTTAATTGCAGGCACGGCGTAAAACTACTTGGAGCGCCAATGTGGTCGAACGTGACAATCTATCCACATGTGGAGTACTCCCCTCTTACTGAGCTACTCTTGAGTATAACCGAAGATGCGAACAAATGTTCGAACGCTTCAATTACGCGGCAGGCAGCGGCGGTGCATTGTGGTCTTTGCCCCAACGCTTGGAATCCGGTACCTCCATCTGATCACACAAGACATTCCACACGATCCTTGGCTCCACTCCCGCCTGAAGCGCCTCAAGCACCGTCATAGAATCGAGCCGATAGAGACGCTGATCTTGAGCCAGACTGCGCCCGTAGGCCCGCCCAAAAATTTCATCGACCAGAGCCCAGAATTCACGTTCTTTCATAAGCACCTAGCTTAGAGGAGACCAACGAAGAAGATATGAAAAGGCCTGGCCCCGAAGAGCCAGGCTCGATAGACAGCGCCCAGGCTGAAGACGGAGCATACTCATCCGCCCTCAGCTAGGCTGACGCTGTCAGCAGCAATCAGTTCTGATGTGATTCCAGGTAGTCAGCCACCAGACGCAAGGTCTGCGGCACGCCCAGTCCCAGAGCATCGGCAATAGAACTCAAGAGTTCAGAACTCGCTTCCTTCTGCCCACGCTCCACCTCGGAGAGGTAACCCAGGGAGACGCCAGCTTTTTCACTGACCTCACGCAGGGTCTTATGGTCATTGGTTCGCAACTCGCGCAAGACATGTCCCAAAGCCTCGCGGAGGGAGACTTCTTCGCTGACCTGCTGACTTTCGCGGCCGCGGCTTACTTCCTGTTTATTGGCGTTGACGCCATCTTCTTGCATCCACATTTTATTCAGACTCGCTTGGCGCTCTTCCTTAGCCTTCTTAGCGGCCCGGGCGCGCAGTACCTGCTGCTGAGCGAAAGCAACCGCCCGCCGCTGAGCTGGTGTCAAATCCCGAACACGCGCTCCTTGATCGCGGCTGTTAGCCATCGGGTTGAGCTCGAACGTATCCTTGGACCTGGTCAACACGGTTTCAACCTTGTTCATCACAGCCCCTTTCACCATATCGGTATCCATCATCACTTGACCCAAACCATCTGAGAGCTGAATTATTCCCAGCACGAAACAATACGGAGCAAATGTGACCTATCTCACGAGTGCCCGCAAATCTGCCTCGAGCACCCTGGCGGAAGCTAAGCCCCTGGCAAGGAGCCACTAGCAGCTGCGACAGAGCCTGACGCTCTCAGCGGGCGTCGTTGTCTTGAAGGATATGCAAGAGCCTGCGTAAGACTTGCAGGACCGCGCTCCGTCTCACAGCCTGCCTGGAACCCAGAAGATTCAACTGCTGCGAGCCCACGCCAGGAGCTCCGGCAGAAGGGTCCGACTGCGAAATGTTGGAAACCATGCCCGCCGGCAGAGCGAAACCAATGTAGACCAAACCAGCCGGTTGCCCATGTTCAGGGCCAGGGCCAGCTACACCTGTAGTTGACAGGCCGATAACCTTACCGGCGTGCCCTGCCTGCCCATACAAGCGGGCAGTCCCGAGGGCCATCTGCTCAGCCACTTGCGGATGAACAGCACCATAGGTCTGCAAAAGCTGCTCATCAACTCCGAGAATAGCGGCCTTAGCCCCGCTGTCATAAGTCACTGCTGACCCGAGAAAAACCTGGGAGGCACCAGGTATGCGGACAAAAGCGTCGGCCAGGAGACCACCAGTCAAGGATTCAGATGCCGCTATATAGAGCCCCTGCCGCCCACAGGCAGCCAAAATCATCCGCGCTAATCCGTCACAGCGCTCCACTACATCGTCGTCCACATGAACCTCCCGCTATTGGCTACCACAACCACAGGCGCATCAATTGAGCGCCAGCAAACAACTACCGACTAGTTTTGCTACTAGCGAAAACACTGTACAGATATTCGCCACCGGAATACAGACACAAAATCAGAGCCAGAACAATAATGCCTTTGGTCACCAGCTCGTACCAGGACCCCAGGGAGCGCAAAGGCAGAAGCAACATAGCTAGCCCGATGCACTCAAACAGCGTCTTAAACTTGCCAGCCTGCGAGGCTGCAATAACCTTTCCGCCCGTGTCGATAACGAAGAAACGCATAAGCGTAATACCCAGCTCACGAATCACGAAGAGGATAGTGGCCCACCACCACAGCTCACCAAAGGACGAAGCGATGACCAGCGCCGAGCAGATGAGCAGCTTGTCGGCAATGGGGTCCATCAGCTTCCCCAGCTCCGTCACTTGATGGTATTTACGCGCCAAGTAACCGTCGAGCTTATCTGTGGAAGCAGCCACCATAAACAGAACCGCGGCCGCCCACCGCATACCCATGCTCCGCGCGCCCCAAGCGCCAGAACGCAGGTAGAAAACGATGAAAACCACAACAAGTATGATGCGAGCGTAGGTGACGAAATTGGGCGGGCTATTCCAACCCTGCAACAGAGGATGCCGCCCCTGCTGCACCTGGGACTTCGAACCGTCCTGCATATCATCTCCTCATATCGTATTTCTGGAACTTATCCTAGCTGCTTAGCAGCCGAAGGGTTAGTCATGGCGGTGCCGACGGCGAGTGAACCGGTCCTCCATCGCTTAAGTCGCGCAGAACCAGTCCCGCTCTCCGCCTGGAAACTTACGAGATTGTCTGCGCTTGGTCCTGCTCGAGAGCAGGAGCTTCACCCTCCCCCATCGACGAAGTTTCTCCACGGATGAACGCTAAAGCCTCTTGTAGCTGCGCGGGCTGCACCAACACCTCACGCGCTTTAGACCCCTCAGAGGGGCCGACAATGGCGCGAGACTCCAGCAGATCCATCAGGCGGCCAGCACGAGCAAACCCAACCCTGAGCTTGCGCTGGAGCATAGATGTAGAGCCGAACTGCGTGGTAATCACCAGCTCAGCCGCCTGCAGGAGCTCGTCCATATCGTCGCCGATGTCCTCAGCAACTTCCTTTTTTTGCTCCTCCTGCTTGGCCATCTGCTCAATATCTTGCCGGTACTGGGGCTTGCGCTGGGTGCGCACAAAGTCCACAGCCTTACGGATCTCAGACTCCGAAACCCAGGCACCCTGCACGCGCGTGGGCTTAGCCTGACCCATGGGCAGGAAGAGAGCGTCTCCCTGGCCAATCAGCGTCTCAGCACCGGTCGCATCCAAAATCACGCGCGAATCGGTCGACGACGACGTAGCAAAAGCTAAACGCGAGGGAATATTGGCCTTAATCAGGCCCGTCACCACGTCCACCGAAGGGCGCTGCGTGGCCAAAACCAGGTGGACACCGGCGGCGCGGGCCAGCTGCGTAATGCGCTGGATAGAACTCTCCACATCGTTCTTAGCAACCATCATCAGGTCGGCCATCTCGTCCACCACAACGAGCAGGTAGGGGTAGGGAGCCACCTTGCGCTGGGAGCCAGCGGGCGCGTGTACCTTGCCCGCCCGCACAGCTGCGTTGAAGTCCTTGACATGGCGGAAACCGAAGAACTGCAAGTCATCGTAGCGAGCATCCATCTCCTTGACCACCCATTCCAGGGCCTGAGCCGCCTTCTTAGGGTCAGTGATGATAGGGGTGAGCAGGTGAGGAATGCCGGCGTAGGCCGAGAGCTCCACGCGCTTGGGGTCCACCAGAATCAGCCGCACCTGCTCCGGGGTCGCCCGCATAATCACCGAAGTGAGCATGGAATTCACAAAGGAGGACTTACCTGAGCCCGTGGCACCGGCCACCAGCAAGTGAGGCATCTTCGTCAAATCGGCAGTGACATAGTGCCCTTCCACGTCCTTGCCAACGGCTGTGAGCATGGGGTTGTCGTCGCTCTGGGCCTGCGGGGAACGCAGCACGTCGCCCAGGTGGACGATTTCGCGGTCCACATTGGGAATTTCGATACCGATGGCGGACTTGCCAGGAATGGGTGAGAGAATGCGCACGTCTGAAGAGGCCACGGCGTAGGCGATATTGCGCTGGAGGTTGGTGACTTTCTCCACTTTGACTCCCGGGCCCAGTTCAACCTCATACTGGGTGACAGAAGGGCCGCGCAGGAAGCCCACCACTTTCGCGTCCACGTCGAACTGGTGGAAGGTGGATTGGAGGGCTTGAATGACGTTGTCATTGGCCTGAGTCTTGGCCGCATGAGGCTTGCCTCGCACCAGCAAATCGGCAGAGGGCAAAACGTATGGCGACAAGTTCTGAGCGGCCTGAGGGTCGTCAGTACTGCCAGCCTGACCGGTCTGATCGGCTTGAGGAGCGTGGTCACCTGGCTCTTGGGCTGGCCCTTCTTGCTCTGCCTGACTAGCGCTTTCGAGCTGCTGGGCTGCCGCAGCCGCAGCCGCCCATGGGTCTTGAGCTCCCACACCAGAGAGTTCCGCCGGACTCACCTGCGCCTGCACCGGGGTAGCTGATTGGCTAGCAGCTGTTGCCGGAATCTGCTCGGTGGGCGCACTGACGGCTGCCCCGGAGCTGGCAGCATCCACTGCAGTTGTATCAACAAACGCTGGCTCGTGATAGACACGCTCATTCCCTGAGTCTGCTGGGTCTAATGCATCCTCATCGTCAGCGTGAATGCGCGCAGCCCGGTCAAAGGGATCATCCGCCTCGTAATGGTCGAGCTTGGCGTCGTCCTCCCCTTTTCGGCGGCGGTGGAAGAGCTTATGGAACCAGCTGGTCTTAGCGGGTGCAGCCAGCGTATCCTGCTCCTCTTGGTCATCTTCGTGCGTGGGAACGCCAGGAGCCAGAGCTAGGGTGTCGTCGCCCACTCTCACTTCGTTGGGGAAGAGCTCACTCTCCGTCTGGCCAGGCTCAGGCTGGGCCGGCTGGCGCTTCCTATCCACGGAACGAGTAATAGGGCTGATGAGCGTGTCAATATGCACCTGGAAGATCAGCAGAAGGGCAAATAGGGCTATCAGAGCAAAAATAATCGTGGCAAAAACCCGCGAAAGCCCCCAAGCTAGCGGTGAGCCGAGCGCGAAGCCGAGTAGGCCGCCAGAGCCCTGAATGGCCCGCAAATCAAAGCGACGAATGCTGCCAATCATCACAATGTCGAGCACTGAGCACACCGACCAGAGCAGCAAGCACAGGCCTCCAAGGCTGTGTCCGTTGCCCGAGTCCTTACCTGAGTATGCAATCAGCCGCCAAAAGGCCCAGATCAGGACCAGCGGCAGGATGACCGACGGCAGGCCCAGAGCCGAAGAAGCCAGCCAGTGCAAGCCTTTGCCCAGCGGCCCCTGCACACGGAACCACTCAGAAGCACAGAAGAGAATAGCACAAATCAGGAGCAGAAAGCACAGGCCGTCCTTGCTGTAGGCCGGATCGTAGCGCTCGCTGCCAGTCAAGGCACGCACGCCCTTGCCCAAGGCCCGTGGCAGCCATAGTAAGGCCTTGTGCCAGCTGGTCTCTTGGGGCTCCACTGCCTGCGCAGAGGAGGCTCGCTGAGCTGACCGCGATCGCGGGCGGTTCTGTTTTTTGCTCTTATCTGAGGCTGTCATACGTGTCATAGCCCATCCAGATTAGCGGACAAGCAGAGGCGACAAGCCCTATTACAGTGAGCTTGCACAAAGTATTCTTAAAGCCCAGACAAAGGCGGTCTGAAGCAGTGGGGCGCGGAACGCCTGTTTACAGCTAAGCCTGCGGAAGCTGAATGTGGCGCAATCCTCCCTCTTGTCCACGAGCCAGACTGCGAATGGCGCTAATCACACCCTCCCCACGGTCCAGCACCTCCTGGGCCATCTCAACATCATTGCGACCAATAGCCTGCCAGTACTGTGTTTTCACCTCCACATACTGCCGTCTGAGCTCTAGCTCTTTCATCTCCTGCTCCAACTTGCAAGCCTGCTGAGCCAGTAGCTCCACCTGGTGACTGGCCGCCTGCGGGCCACCCTGCCGATGCTCTATATACTCGCGCATCTGATTCAAAGACATGCCAGTAGTGTTGATGCAGGCAATGGCGAGCAAGGTATCCACATCGGCATCGCTGTAACGGCGGTGGCCACTCGAGGGGTCACGCGAAATAGGACCGATAATGCCGATAGATTCGTAATAGCGAAGGGTTGATTCAGGCAGGCCCGAGAGCAGAGAAGCTTCGCGGATAGGATGCCAGCTGGTACGCACGGCCGTAGTTGCAAAAGTCATACAGCCCAGTGTAGAAACTTCAAGTACTTACAGTCAACTGGGCAGGCAAAAAACTGTGAGCTCAATCCTGGCCTTGGACTGCACCCAAGTGGTGGCGGGTTGGCTCGACCGGTTCGCTCCGATCGGCCGCGTCGACAACTCCCTGGTCGGCTGCATCCACCAGAGCAAGCGCCTGGTCAGTCAAATCTGGAGCCAGCGCGTCGAGCCAGTGTATGCGAGGATCTCGGCCAAACCAACCCATCTGCTTGCGGGCCAGGCGACGGGTCTTCTGGGCAATCGCCGCAAAAGCCTGCTCCTGACTGACCTGGCCGTCCAGGTAATCGGCAACCTGCTGGTAGCCCAAGGCGCGAGCGGCTGTAGGCCCCAGTCTGGGCCTCATGCTCACCACTTCCTGGACCAGGCCCTGCTGGCGCATGTGCTCGGTGCGCAGATCCACCCGGCGGTCCAACTCCTCCCGGCTCAGGTCAAGACCAATCTGCAAGGATGGTATGAGATAGGTGTATTGCGGCAGACTGGCCGAATACGGCTGTCCGGTGATGGCAATCACTTCCAGGGCACGTATGGTCCGACGGGCATTTTTGGGGTCCATCCTAGCCGCAGCTTCCGGGTCTTTGGCCTGCAGCTCCCGGTAGAGTAACCCCGGCCCCTCGTTGAGAGCGCGCTCCTCTAGGCGCTGGCGAAGAGCTGGGTCAGTCCCCGGGAAGCGAATATCGTCAATCGCCGCACGGGCGTACAGGCCTGAACCTCCCACGAGAATAGGCCGTATGCCTTGCGCATACAGGGTTTCGATGCACTCCCGGGCCAAGCGTTGAAAGCGGGCCACACTCATGGTCTCCTCGGGTTCAATGCAGTCGATCAAGTGGTGGGGCACGGCTGCCCGCTCTTGAGCAGAGGGCTTCGCAGTCCCAATGTCGAGCCCCCGGTACATCTGGTAGGCATCGGCGTTCACAATTTGCGCTGGCTGGCCGCGCTCAGCTAAGGCAAGGGCGAGTCCTATGCCCAAGGCAGTCTTGCCGGAAGCCGTGGGTCCCACTATCGAAATCAGCCGGGCTGCCTGAGCCGCCTGCAGGGTTTCAGCCTTGAAGTGCATAGACCTCTCCCGCTTGCAGGTTCGGGTCGGCAGTCAGATAGTGCTTGCCCGCACCGGTGACCGTGCAGGTGACCAACTCTCCAATTGCGGGTTGCCGCTGGCCCTGGGGCACACCTACATGGACCAGCAGACCCCCGCGCTCGCGGCCTGTCACCCGGTGGGTGTCGCCGTCATGGCGCCCGGGCTGGTTGGCAATCATCACCTCCACCTGGCGACCTACAAATGCGTCGAGCTCCTCTTGTGTAATCGCTTCCTGTACAGCCAGCAGACGTTCGAATCGATCCTGAACCACCGCTTTGTCGACCTGTTCCATAGCGGCAGCTGGAGTACCTGGTCTGGGCGAGTATTCAAAAATGAAAGCAGAGCTGAAGCGGGCCTGTCGCACCAGGTCGAGGGTCTCCTGAAAGTCTTCCTCACTCTCGCCGGGGAAGCCCACGATAATGTCAGTAGTGATTTGAGCGTCAGGCATAGCCTGCCGCACCTTGTTCAATACGGAGAGGAAACGAGCCTTCCGATAGGAGCGACGCATGGCGCGCAAAATGCGGTCCGAGCCAGATTGCAGGGGCATGTGCAGCTGGTGCATGACATTGGGGGTTTGAGCCATCGCCGCAATCACCTCGTCGGTAAAGGCAGCCGGGTGGGGCGAGGTGAAGCGCACCCGTTCCAGACCCTCCACTTGCCCGCAGGCCCGCAGGAGCTTAGGAAAGGCATAGCGGTCACCCATGGAGTAACCGTAGGAGTTGACGTTCTGTCCCAGGAGGGTCACCTCTTTAGCGCCCCCAGCTACGCAGGCGCGGATTTCATTCAGAACATCAGCTAAAGGTCGGTCCCGTTCACGCCCGCGCACGGCCGGCACAATGCAGAAGGTGCAGGTGTTGTTACACCCCACCGAGATGGAGACCCAGGAGGAAGTGCGCGAAGCTCGAACAGCTGGCAGCGCCGAAGGAAATGTCTCCAGCTGATCGCTAATTGCTACCTGCGAGCGCCCCCGCTCCCGAGCCTCTTCCAAGAGTTCAGGCAGCCTGCCAATGTTTTTGGTCCCAAAGACGGCATCGACCCAGGGAGCCTTGCGGGTAATGCGCTCCCTGTCTTTTTGCGCCATACATCCGCCCACAGCAATCTGCGCCTGCGGGTTGAGCCGCTTGACTCGCGCCCACTTGCCAATCGTGCCGTACATGCGTTTACTGGCGTTCTCACGAACAGCGCAGGTGTTGAGCACCATCAGGTCCACATCTGCTGCCTGGGCTTGCTCCTGGGAGGCGGGCCGGTAGCCATTCGCTTCCAAAACGCCGGCAATACGCTCCGAGTCGTGCACATTCATCTGACAGCCCAATGTGTGTATATAGTAGAGACCTTTGCCCCGGTCCTGCCCTGTTCCGGCGCCAAAACCCATCTGCCGTTCAGCTTGCGTCATCATGCCTTCGTCCATATTTCACGATTCTACCGGCCCTCCCCTACCCTGGTTCGGACCCTGCTTTTAGACAGGGGCCAGTGCATAATGGTGTAAGCCAAAGCAGCCACCGAACCGGCGGCGGAAGGCAAACCAAACTTGGGAGGCGAATGTGATACTTGAACGCGGTAGCGCGATCAACACATCCGAATTACGACAACGGTTGAGCAAACTTGACGAAGAACACAAGGCTCAGCTCTCGGCTGACGACATTGTGGAGTTCGTCGATCTCATGCAAGTGTACGAAGGTGCCATGTGCGAGATTTCAACCAAACTTGAAGTGCTGGACTCCGAGTTCCAGGTACAGTTCTCCCACAATCCCATCCACCACATGGAGCGCAGGCTCAAATCGCCTAATTCGCTCATCGGCAAGATCGAGCGCAGGGAGCTCCCCATCTCGGTGGACTCGGTACGAGACCATATTTTCGACGTGGCCGGCGTGCGCGTGATCTGCAACTACCGCGATGACGTCTACTCTGTCTCCCGGTACTTGTCTGACCAGTCAGACATTCAGGTGCTGAGGGTGAAAGACTATATTCGCAACCCCAAGCAGAACGGCTACCGGAGTCTGCATATTATCTACGCTGTGCCAGTTTTCCTAACTTCGGGCCCGCATTACACGCCCGTAGAAGTACAGTTCCGCACGATCGCCATGGACTATTGGGCCAGCCTGGAACACCAGCTGCGCTACAAGTCTGACCTGCCGGATGCCCGCCTGGCCGAGCATTCGCAAACCCTGCTGGACTGCGCCCGCTCCCTGCAAAATATCGAGGTCCAGATGCAGTCCATCCACCGCGACATCTCGGGTTCCCCCCAGGAGCAAGAGTCCGACGACGAGCGCCTGGAGCATTTGCGCTCGGCTGGCCAGGAGAAAAGCAACTACCCTGCCAACTAGCCAGTGCACTCCGCAGTTGTGACATATTAAGAAGCGGGTGGTTGCCTCCTTGGTCTAGGAGACAACCACCCGCTCGATATAAGGCCAATCCCGCACCAGCCCTAGTTCAACCCCTAGAAGGTGATATGGTCTGGGTCGGAGCCCACACGCTTGCCCGTATTCAGGGCGGCAATCGCCTGCATATCTTCAGGGCTGAGCTCAAAATCGAACACGTCGAAATTCTGCTCAATGCGCTCCTGGTGGGTTGACTTCGGAATCACAATCACGCCGCGCTGCAAGTGCCAGCGAATGACCACCTGGGCCGGTGACTTACCGTACTTGCTCCCAATGGCCTCCAGCTGGGGATTGCTCAGCAGGTGGGTGCCGGTGCCGCCCAAGGGGCTCCATGCCTCCACATCGACCCGCAAGTCCCGGTGGCAGTAGTCAATGAGCTCCTGGTTACTGAAGATTGGCGAAGACTCTACCTGGTCCACCGCCGGTTTCAGGGAGCTAATAGAGTGCAGCTCCTCCATGTGGTGCTGCTCGAAGTTGCACACACCAATCGCCCGCACCCGCCGCTGGCTATAGAGCTCCTCCATGTCTTCCCAGGCTTTCTGCCAGCCGTCGACCGGCCAGTGGATCAGGTAGAGGTCAATGTAGTCGGTGCCCAGCCGGTCCAAGCTCTCCTCGAAAGCCTGCTTGGTGCGGCCCTGGCGCACGTCATCGTTCCACAGCTTAGTGGTGATGAACACCTCGCGCCGCTTGAGCCCGGATTCACGCACCCCCTGCCCTACGGAGGCCTCATTGTGGTAGGCCATAGCCGTGTCTATGTGGCGGTATCCAGCTTGCAGGGCCCACCTGACCGCGTTCACCGTCTCCTCACCGTCCTGGGTTTGAAAGACGCCCAGACCCAACTGCGGGATAGACACCCCGTTGTTGAGTTTGATCATCGGCTGCCGCTCGCTCGCCTCCATAGCTTCACTCTCCTTTGCTCTACCTTCATATAGCTGTGATTGATACACCTACTTCCTATCGTAGGCCATAGCCGCCCGGTACGCCAGGATTGATTCGTGCGTTCGCTCTCAAAATTATCAGCACAATCTCAGGTTAAACGACTAGACTGGAGTTCAGTACCAATGAGGCGGACACACACGGGTGTCTGCCGGTAAGGAGGAGCTCATGACATTCGGTCGCCAGCCCCAAAATAATGGGTATCAACAGCCATACGCGCAGCAAGGCAATCAGCCGCTCTACCAGGGGCAGGACCCCTACGCGCCAAACGGGCAACCCTACGCCAACCAGTACGTTCGCCAGAGCGATGGCACAGCCGCTATTCGCACCCAGCCCGCGTACTCCTACGAGCACGCCGAACACATTTCCATGACCCGCGCCTACGGAGAAATGGCCCTGGGCTTGCTGGTCACGGCTGCCGTGGCCTATTTGACTTTCGCTTCAGGCTTATTGTTCACCTTCGTTCAGGCCACCGGCACCTTGGGCTGGGTTGGCTTGTGCGTAGCTCAAGTCGCCTTCGCCATGGTGCTCTCGGTGCGCGTCATGCAGATGAAAACGTCCACCGGCCGTGTCCTCTTCTACGCCTACGCCGCTTTGATGGGTCTGACCCTGAGCTCGCTCTTTGCCACATATTCCATGACCACCCTGTTCGTGACCCTGCTGACCTGTGCGGGCTTCTTCTTCGCGCTCACTATGCTGGGGCTCACCACCCGCAAGAACATGCTGGGCTGGGGGTCGGTGCTCTTTGCCGGTTTGCTTGCCTTGATTGTGGTCCAAATCGTCCTCATGTTTCTAGCGCCTTCAAACACGGCTATGAAAATTATCGCTGCCTTGGGCATTGCGCTCTTTGCAGGGCTAACCATGCACGACGCTCAGCAGACACGCGCAATTTTCGCCGCATACGAGAATCAGGGTGCCGAAGTCGTCGAGCGGGTCTCCATCTTGTGCGCCCTCAACTTGTATCTTGACTTTGTCAACCTCTTCCTCTACATCTTGCAGATCTTTGGCTCGCGCAATTAGCCACTGATACTCGTGCGCGACAGCCGCGCATACCACTGATGCCCGGTAGATGGACTAGTTCCACCTACCGGGCATCTTGCTTTGGACCGACTATCTGGCACTATGATTTCGTTGAACTTTGTCAATCAACTGCGGCAAGAATCCGACCGACAACCCCATGATGACCAGCCCGATGACCAGCCCTGCGAGCGTGGCCCAGGCAGAGCGGCCAGTGGGGAGCACAATGGCGAAGAAGTGCGCCACGAATGGAATAAACGCTCCAATAATTCCGGCAGCCGCAAAGACAGCCACCAGGACTCCTCGCCAGGATTTGAGCGGGCGCGCCACCCGAGCCAGAACCAGAATGCCCATGGCGAACAAGACAATAGCGCAGACCGTGCGCAGCTGGGAGAGATCGGCAGGCAGGCGCAGGTTCCAGCCCATAATCCCCGGCAAGAACCATGCCATGAGTAAGACCACCAGAGCGGTTGCAAGGCCGCCCGGTATGGCGAAGGCCACCACGCGCTTCAAGAATCCTGGCTTGTAACGGCGGGTATTGGGCGCCAGCGCCAGGAAGAAGGCAGGAGTTCCAATCGTCAGGGCACCAATGTAGGTGATGTGGCGAGGCAGGTAGGGGAAGGGAATGCCGGTGAGTACCACACCCAGTGAAATCAGGGCCGAGTACACGGTTTTGACCAAGAAGAGGCCCGCCACGCGCTCCATGTTGGCCATCACCTGCCGCCCGCGAGCCACCACGTCGGGCAGGTGGGAGAACTTGGAATCCACCAAAACCACCTGGGCCACAGCTTTGGTGGCCGGCGCAGCGTTGCCCATAGCGATGCCCAAATCAGCCTCTTTTAAAGCCAGCGAGTCGTTCACCCCGTCGCCAGTCATGGCCACCGTATGTCCTCCAGCGTGGAGGGCTTGCACGATGGCCTTCTTTTGATCAGGCAGCACACGGCCGAGCACATCGACTTCTTCCAAAACCTCGGCCAGGGCATTGATGTCGGAGGGCAGTTTGCGGGCATCCATGGCCCGGGGCTTGTCCTGCCCAGTCAGGTGAACCTGGGCTGCTATGGCGGCCACCGTAGCTGGGTTGTCGCCCGAAATAATGCGACAGCGCACCGACTGCTCCCGGAACCAGGCGAGCGTCTGCTCAGCGTCATCTCGAATGTGCTCTGAGCAGGTAATCAGCGCTGCTGGCTTGAGGTCGCTGGGCAGGGTCGGGTTCTGCTCGTCGCAATCGCCCTGCGCCTCCTGAGCCAGCATCAGCACCCGGTAGCCCTGGTCAGCTAAGGCCGAGACCTGCTGTTCCACGTCTTCAAAATGCTGTTTTTGCGCCGACAGGAGCACTTCCGGCGCCCCAAAGTACCAGCTACTGCCGTCCTCTTGAGCCACAGCACTCCACTTGCGCGCCGACGAGAAAGGCACGCGGGCCCGTATCTGGGTCGAGGGTTGCACCTGGGCCAGCCCCTTGAGAATGGCCGCGCCCGTAGCGTTCGGGTTTTCCTCGTGGGAGACATTGACCAGCGCTTGTTCCAACTGACCGCTGTCGCCACCGCTCAGGTTGACTAGGGAATTGTAGACGATGCCGCCATCGGTAATCGTCCCGGTCTTATCGAGGTTGAGCGCATCGACTCGAGCTAGGGTCTCCACAGATTCCAGCTCTTGCACCAGGGTATTTTGCCGGGCCAGACGGATGGCTGCCAGCGCAAAGTTCAGAGAGGTCAGGAGCACCAGCCCCTCAGGAATCATGCCCACTACCCCGGCCACAGCCGAGACTACGGCGCCCCGCCAAGCGCCAGTAGCGATAGCCTCCTGGAAACCGCCCACAGTGCGCATCTGGGTCCAGACCAGCAGAATGCACAGGGGCACCACCACGAAGGTCATAGCCTTCAAAATAGTGTTGATACCGTCGTTTAAGTCCGAGTGCGTCTTTTTGTAGACCTTGGCCTGAGCGGTCAGCTTGGAAGCGTAGGAGGAGGCGCCCACAGCGCTCACCCGCACTAGAGCCATGCCAGAGGTGGCCGTGGAGCCGGAGTAGACCGGATCATCTTCGCCCTTGCGCACGGTCTTGGACTCGCCGGTCAACATGGACTCGTCCAGCTCCAGCCCCCAGCTGTGCACAATCTTTGCATCAGCCGGCAGCTGGTCACCTGAACGAACCCAGAGCAGGTCGCCCACCACAATCTCATCATGGGGTACCCGCACCTGCTGACCGGCGCGGCGCACGTAGTAGTCCGAAGCCACTAAAATAGAGAGCTTGTCCAGGGTCCGCTTGGCCTTGAGCTCCGTGGCTACACCAATACCGGTGTTGATAATAATGATGACCCCGAATACCGCGTCTTTCCACTGCCCGGTAGCCAGCACCAGCAGCATAGCCGCGAAAATGAGGCCATTAAACAGGGTGCAAACGTTGGCCCGAATAATCTGTCCAAGGGTGCGCGAAGTCGCCTCGTGGGAGGTGTTCACGGCCCCGGCATCCACCTGGGCCTGCACTTCTTCGGTGGTCAGCCCCAGCAGGTCTACTCTTGGGAAGGTTGGCTCATTGTCTTGCTCTACGCTCACAGCTTTTCCTCCATCTGATCGGGCCACTTATGCTGGGCCATGTCGTCTGATAAGTTCACCCGTATGGTGCGCGCATGAGCACGATCGTCCACAATCGTCTGCAAAACCCGTCCGAGAGGCTGCGCATCCGGCGCCTGCTGGTCCAGCACGAGTTCAGCCGCGTACAGGGTTTGCTGCTGAGGCCTATAACCCGGCCCCAAGAGGGTGAGGGCCACACCCGCCTTCCGGGCCTGCTCCAGGGTGGCGGTCCAAGGCCCCGGGCTCATGTTTTCCACGACCACTACTGATACCTTGCGCGCTACAGCGTCTCGCACCGCCTGCTCTTGCCCCGCTTGGCTGGAAGCAGGCGCATAGTAGGCCTGCATATTGTTGTGCTCAAGAAGGTCAAACATGACCGTATTCTCTGGATCCTGCGCCTGCCGCTGGCTGCTGCTGGCAGGGCCCACAAGAGCGACCTGCACATTCGAGCGGTCTACGCCGTCGTGCTCGCTGGTAACCCCCTGCTGCCAGCTGTCTCCCACCGCGCGCCCCCTGGGAGCACAAGCAGACAGACTTATCAGTAAGGACAAGGCGCAGCCAAAGCCCAAAAGCCCGCGTCTGAGGCGAATCAGCTGCGGGCGCGAGAGTCGTTTGGTCATGTCTACCTATTGTATCCGTGGCATGTTTCAGCCAGGTTCTTACTTAGTAAAGACTCCTACGGTCTCCACATGGTGGGTCATGGGGTAAATGTCGAAGGCTTCAATGCTGCTCAAGTGGTAGCCCTGCCCCACTAATGTAGCGGTGTCGCGGGCCAGGCTCGTAGGGTCACAGGCTACGTAGACTACGACCGGGGCACCTGAGCGCGCAATCTGCTGGCAGACCGCTGCCTGGGCACCTGAACGCGGAGGATCCAAAACTACAGCATCCGGTTTAGCCAACTTGCCAGGCAAGCCACGCTCAAGAGTGCGGGCCACATCACCAGCCAAGGCCATCACCCGTTTGCCCACGGCAGCCACCTGGGTGTTGTAATGGGCCTGGGCCACAGCTATGCGCGAGCCCTCAATGCTGGCGAGCTGAGCATCAGGTGCAATCAGCGTGGCCAGGGGCAGGGTAAAGAGGCCGGATCCTGAATACAAATCCCAAATCACCGGCGCTTGGACGGCCTTAATATTCGCCTTGACAGCCCGAACAACCGCCGTAGCCAGCAAATGGGGTGCCTGTCGGTGAATCTGCCAAAAACCGGTAGCGTCCACTTCGTAACGGAAGGTCTGCCCCTCAACGTCCACCTGCTCGTGAACCTTACGCTGGCCGGCCTTCACCTTCGAGGACACGATGCAAGCGAAATTGTCCTCAACACCCCCCTCCTGCTGGTCCGGCAGCGCCAGGCGAATAGGGCTGTTGGGTTCAAAGCCACCAGACCACACACCCAGACGGCTGGCAAAATCGTTGAGCTCGCGCGTGGCCAGAGGCATCTGGTCAATGGCCACACGCTCGTGTGACTCCCGTCGGCGCATAGACGGACGCCCTTGCTCGTCGGCAATCAGATCAATTCTGGTGCGCCAGTAGAGGCCGCCGCGCTCCTCGTCGCCGGGAGCTCTCAACACCTTCACGCTCGTATCAACATGTCCCAGGCGATGCATCTGCTCCTGGACGACCGCCTGCTTCCAGGCCAACTGTCCCGCTAAACTCACGTGCACCAGGTCTGCACCGCCAACTCCCCCGCCCCAAGCCAGAGGCCCGGCCAGAGGCCAAGCGGGTTCCACCCGATCGGGACTGGGTTCAATAACCTTCGTCACTTCGCCGGTGAGGAAACGCCTCTTGGCCCGCACCGGCAGGTCTACGCTCACTTCAACCAACTCACCGGGCAGAGCGAATCGCACAAATATGACCTGTCCATCGATATGCCCTACGCACCGGCCCTGGTCGGCGTACCGCTCTACTCGAAGTGTGACCTGCATACAAACCTTTCCAAAAGAGCTATCCAGCCCTTCTCAACCACTACCAAAAGACACCAGCATACGCGGGCGTGCCCACAAGACTTCAGGGCTGCTTCAGTCTGCTTGGACGTCAGTGGTGTTCACCCTAGCGTGCGCGCGGTGGTAAGGGTCAGCCACAAGCAGCCAAGTCAGCCAAATCACTAGAGCGAACAAGGGCATACCCATCACCAGCCGACTAGTTCCCAACCAAGCCAGGTGATGGCTCAGGTAGAGGGGCAGCTGGACCAGCAGGCGCAGCGCAAACATAGCCAGCCACAGCCAAGTGGCCTTCGCATACGCTCTGTAGAGCGCCTGCTGACTCTTCCAAGCCTGGAGCCAGGCCTTGAAGCCAGCAAATACCGGCTCGCGCACATATTCAACGATCAGCCCCACCCCGGGCAGCCTGCACAGGAGTGTGAGCCCAAGCCCCAGTATCCAGGCAATATTGGTGATGAACCCGGGTAGGTAATAATTGCGGGCGTCCCGGCTCAGCCAGGCCCAAATTAGGCAGATTCCTACCGCCAACAGACCCGTCAGGGCCCCTAGCCAGGACTGGCGTTGGACCAACCGGACCAGAAGCTGCAAGAGCGCCAAAGCCCCCGAGAGAATCACCGTCAGGCGGAGGTTGCTGCTGGCGATAAACGACACCAGAAAAACCAAGCCCGGCAGGAGGGACTCCACGATCCCCCGGACTCCACCAATTGCTTCGAGAACATTGAAGTCCTCAGAGCCTATGGCCGCAAGCCCGCTCCTGGGACGCTCACTCACTGGCTCAGCGCACTTCGGAGAACATGGGACCACGGGAGAGCGTGGTCTTTACTTCAGTCTGCTGGTCCGAGTCGAAAGGCCCGGTAGGCTTGTCGGGAATCTTCGCCTCGTCCTGCTCACCCTCTTCGCCCTCCAGCGCGGCTGCCCGCTCCTGTGGGGTCACCGGCGAGTGCATGGGAATGAGGTCTCGAGGCGCCAGCGGCTCTTCGCCGCGATCAACCACGATCTGGGAAAAGTACTCGTCGAGCTTATCTTTTTCGTCGCCTTCGCTGGCTGCAGGACCAGAGAAAATGCCACGAAGCATCCACCGGGGCCCGTCAACACCCACAATGCGCGTCTTGAGCTCTTTGCCTTTCACCGTGACCGGCATGGACAGCTCTCTGCCAAAGGTGCCTTCAACCTCCTGAGCCTTGGAGTTGCCGGAGCACAAATCGCCACGCACCGTGTCCCAGAGTCCTAAAGTCTTAGGAGCAGCAAAGGCCTCCAACTCGAGACTAGAGTGGCCATAAGTAATCGTGGCACCCAGAATCTGCCCGCTCTGGCTGTTGGCCTTAATCCGCAGCTCGATACCCTCCATATAGGGCAGGTAAATAGCGCCAATATCCAGGTAGTTGTCGTAATCGACCACATCTTCGTCATTCACATCCCAGGGGCCGTGATCCACTCCACGACCAGTGTCCCCAGCAGGACGCTCGTCTTCATCTTCTGACTCCTCAGCTTGTTCAACTGCCGAAGTCTGAGACTGAGCCTCGTCCTCTTCCTCGGCCTTATGCTTCTTGCCAAAACCAAACCAACCCATGATTCCTCGTTTCTTACCGGTTCGCTGCTACTAAGCCTATCAAAAGAGGAGGCCGACCATTGAGGCCGACCTCCCCCTGAGCGATATGTTAGTTGCCGAGCCCTAGGCTCAGCTTGCCACCAGGAATAGCATCGAGCAAGTCCTGAGTGTACTGCTGCTGCGGATGGTCGAAGACCTCATCCGTTGTAGCATGCTCCACGAGCTTGCCGTGCTGCATAACCACAACCTCGTCGGCAATCTGCCGGACCACAGCCAAATCGTGGGTTATGAACAAGTAGCTCAGACCCTGCTCAGCCTGCAAGTCGTTGAGCAGGCGCAAGACCTGGTCTTGTACCAACACATCGAGAGCTGACACGGCCTCGTCGCAGATAATCACGTCGGGGTTCAAGGCCATAGCTCGAGCGATAGCAATACGCTGCCGCTGGCCGCCTGAAAGCTCATTGGGGTAGCGTCCCATGACCGACGCAGGCATCTCTACCATTTCCAGCAGGTCCTTCACCCTGTTGCGGCGTGACTTCTTATCGCCAATACCGTGGATGCGCAGCGGCTCCTCAATAGAGCGATAGATGGAATACATGGGGTCCAAAGAGCCATATGGGTTCTGGAAGACAGGCTGTACGTGTCGCCTGAAGTCTAAAAGCTCGTGTGAACCGAACCCGGATGTATTCTTGCCCTCATATATCACCTTGCCTGAGGAAGGCTTCAACAGGTGAAGCACCATATTCGCCACTGTGGACTTGCCGGAACCCGACTCGCCCACAATTGCCAGGGTGGTGCCGCGCTTGACCGAGAAGGAGACATCATCCACAGCCTTGAAGAGCTCCTTCTTACGCGGAAGCCTGAACTCCCGGGTCAGGTGCTCAACGGCAATGATGTGCTCACTTTTCTCCAGAGTTTGTTCACCCTTGACATGGTGCTCCATCAAGCTCTCAGCGTCCTGACCATGCTCCTTGGCCGAGATAATACGCTGCGAAGCCAAAGAAGGTGCAGCCTCAACCAGTCGCTTGGTATAGGGGTGCTGGGGGTGCTGGAGCACATCCAGGCTCGGACCTGACTCAACGACTCGTCCCTTGTACATCACCACAATGTGCTGGGCGCGCTCGGCAGCCAAGCCCAAATCGTGGGTGATGAAAAGCACGGCAGTGCCCAAGGAGTCTGTAAGTCCCTGCAAATGGTCCAGAATCTTCTTTTGAACGGTCACATCCAGAGCTGAGGTGGGCTCGTCCGCAATCAGCAGATCCGGGCGCGATGCCAGCCCCATAGCGATCAAAGCACGCTGACGCATACCACCGGAGAACTCATGCGGGAACTGGCGGGCACGGGTGGCCGCATCGGGCAGACCAGCCTCGGAGAGCAAGCCAGCGATGCGGTCAGTCATATCTGAACCGTTGACGTAGTGCTTGGCAATAGCCCAAGCGTCGTCGTCGCTAACACCTGCCTCAATCAAGTCCTTGGCCACGCCCCAGCGGGTCTCCGAACCTGGATCCCACTCAGACTTGAAGTGCTCCATGGCCTTGGCTGGGTCGCTTTTGCCTGCTGCTGTGACTGCCTGCTCTGCCGCCTTAAGCAGTTCAGGCAGATCCTTAGATGCAATAAAGAGCTCGTCGTCTTGGCTCTTCAGGGTCACATCTTCGGATGAGGCCAACATCTTGGCCAGCTGTGAACGCTTCTCGCGACTGATATCCATGTGGTTGGCTACTAGGGCTTCCTTCACCTGTGTGCCAATGCGCCACACCGGGTTAAGGTTGCTCATGGGATCCTGAGGAACCAGGCCCATCTCCTTGCCACGAATATCTTCGTAGTCCTTGCGGCTTAAGCCCACCAGCTCCTTACCGTGGAGCTTGATGGAACCACCAATCACCTTGCCGGTGCCAGGCAGGAGGCCCAGCACAGCCATAGCCGACGTCGACTTGCCCGAACCGGACTCACCGACGATAGCCACCCACTGGCCCGGATACACATTAAATGATGCGTCCCTGACCGCGTGGACTGAATGGCCGTCTGCCGTAAAGTCCACCTGTAAATCCGTAACGTCGAGCAGGGGGCCATCTGCAACCTGAACCTGAGCCAACTTGGCTTTCATTGACTCTTCTACAGTTTTCTCACTCATGCTATTCTCCCCACTCATGCCGTACGGGTCTTCGGGTCCAGAGCATCCTTAACTGCGTCACCCATCATAATAAAGGCGAGCACCGTAATAGCCAGAGCTGCGGACGGATAGAAGAGCACCGAAGGATTGGTCCTCAAGAGGTTTTGGGCTGTCGAAATGTCGCCGCCCCAAGAGACGACTGACGAGGGCAGACCAATACCCAAGAAGGACAGGGTGGCTTCCGAGACAATGTAGGAGCCCAGCGACATGGTGGCCATGACGATAACGGGAGCCAGCGAGTTCGGAATAATGTGTCGGAAGAGGTTACGCATAGGCGAAGAACCCAACGAGGTTGAGGCCGTGTTGAACTCAAGGTTCTTGGCCTCCATCACCGCACTTCGGGTAATACGGGCCATATTGACCCAGCCGAAGAGCGTCAGCGTAAAGACGATCTTCCAAATTGAAGTAGAAGTACGGAACATCTGCAGGAGCACGATAGCGCCCAGCAGCATAGGGATGGCGAAGAAGATATCAGTCAGGCGGCTCAAAATAGCGTCAATCCAACCACCGCAGAAACCGGCGATGGCGCCGATGAGGCCACCTAAAACCGTGACCAGAATCGTGGTAGCAATACCGATAGAGACCGACGTGCGGGCACCGTAGACCACGCGCGAATACACGTCGCAACCCTGAAGGTCATAGCCGAAGGGATGTCCACCGCTACCGCCTTCCAGCGAGTTTTCGAGGTTGCAAGCCACGGGATCCTGCTTAGTAAAGAGCGAGGGGAAGAACGCAACCAGCAGCACAAAGATAACCAGTACTGCCGAAACGATGAAAATAGGATTCTTGCGTAGGGTCTTCCAGGCATCCGCCCACATGCTGGTAGCGGGTGCTTCCTCGTCAATGGAGTCCACCTCGTGCAAGGGTGTCTCGTCGAGAGGAGCCACAAAGCGATCCTGCCCAGGAAGTGGATCCGGGAAGAATACTTCGGCATTGGCTCTGGCACTGGAACCTGTCGGGTTCATTGTCGTATCTGTCATCAGTCTTTCACCCCTCACGCGTACCGGATGCGCGGATCGAGCACCGCATAGAGCATATCAACGAGCAGGCTGCACACCACGAAGATCATCACCATGATGGTCACAATTGAAACCACCAGCGTGCCTTCGCCGCGCAAAATAGCCTGGTAGAGCGTGTTACCCACGCCTTGGATATTGAAGATGCGCTCGGTAATCATAGCGCCACCCATCAGGCCGCCGATATCAGCGCCTAAGTAGGTCACGACTGGAATCAGCGAATTACGCAGGATGTGACGAACGGTCACTTGGAAATTGCTCATACCCTTGGCGCGTGCTGTGCGCACGTAATCTTCTGAAATATTTGTTGAAATCTCGGTTCTGGTCAGACGAATAATGGAAGCCATCGAGACGGAACCGAGCACGATAGCGGGCATCAGCAAGTCAATGAACCCGGGATCAGCACCGGCTGTTGCTGGCAGAAGATGCCATTTCACACCCAAGAAGAACTGAAGAATAAAGCCGGTCACGAAGGTCGGCACTGAAATCAGCAGTAGGGAGATAACCAAGATAATTTGATCAGACCACTTGCCCTTGGTGAGGCCGGAAATAATGCCGAAGAGAATACCGAAGATACCCTCGAAGACGAACGCCATGATAGCGAGCCGGATGGTCACCGGGAAAGCTCGCCCTATAACGCTAATCACCGGCTGCCCGGCGAAGGTATTGCCGAAGTTCAGGGTGAGAGCGTTCCTAAGGAAGAGCAGATACTGGACGAAGAAAGGCTTGTCCAGATTGTACTCCGATCGTATCTGAGCGGCAACGGCTTGATTGACCGGCTTATCTCCAAACATTGCGGCGACGGGGTCACCAGGCAATGCAAAGACCAGCGCATAAATCAACAGAGTCGTACCGAGAACAACAGGAATCATCTGCAGAATTCGACGCAGAAGATATTTGCCCATCGGCTTTTTCTCCTTTGCAATTCGCAGGCAGGATATGCGTGTTTCTTCCGCCCGCACGAAAACACTGTTAGCAGTTTACCAGCAGCACCCAACCAGACAAGATAAATCGGTACGAAGTATTGATTGGTATACGCTCGTACCTGTGTGCCAGCTTCACAAGAAGGGCACATCAAACAGCAGCAATTTCATGCTGCGACATCTGGTCGCTCAGCAGTCAGCTGCCGAGTCTCAGGTACGATTCTCCGCTCAAGTATTCGGCGAAAACAGCCAACAAGACACCACCCTGAAAGGTGAATGCTCAACACATCATGACATAGTCCTAGGATTCGAGAACCCCTTGAACCATCGCAAACCCGTCATCGGGCAGTCGCGCAGGCGACCACTCAGTAGGCTTCGTCACTTTCACCAGCATAAGAAAGTACTACCCTGGGCATTTGCCTCCACCACTTGCAATGAAATCATCGGCTTACTGCCAAGCTTTTCCATGCAGATAGGGAGACTGTTGAATCAACCAGATGAGGGGGTTGGACCGCCGCAGGCGATCTGCGCGGGCCAACCCCACTTGTGTTCAGTTATAGGTTAAATTCCACTTACTTGGTCAGCTGCGCGTAAGCAGGAACATTCTTCCAGTTGAAGGCGAAGCCCTTGATGGCCTTGTTAGCTGCACCCTTGGCATTGGAGTAGTACAGCGGAATGACCGGTAAATCTTGGAGCAGGATTTCTTCTGCCTGCTGGAAGAGCTTGTTGGCCTCAGCTGTGGTCTTCGCAGCAGAACCCTTCTTGACGAGCTCGTCGAACTTGGGGTTCTTGTAGTCGCCATCGTTGGAGCCATTGCCATCAGCTGCAGAAGTTGTATAGAGCGGCTGCAGGTAGTTTTCTGGCGATGGGTAGTCGGGCTGCCAACCGGAGCGGAAGGCCGAGTCGGTGAACTTACGGTCGCTCACGTTGTTGCGGAACTCCTTGAAGGTAGGCAGCGGGTTACCCTCAGCCTTGATACCCAGAGAGTTCTTAATGGAGTTAGCGAAGGCATCGTAGATGTCCTTGTGGCCACCATCAGCGTTGTAAGCCATCTTGAACACGTCGTTATCGGTCCAGGGGCTGATCTTGTTGGCCTGAGCCCACAAGTCCTTGGCCTTGGTCGGGTTGTACTTCAAGACATCAGAACCCTTGAGACTGCTAGAGTAACCGGGGATTGGAGGCGCGATGAAGTCAGTAGCAGGTTGACCGGTCTTGGCCAGCACCTTGTCAAGCATCTGAGGACGGTCGATAGCCATAGAGATGGCCTGACGACGCAGCTTACCCTCTTGATCCTGTCCGAAGTGCTTCATGTAGGTAGGAATCGTGAAGTTCTGGAAAGCAGAACCGGGCTGATTGATAGCTTGAATGGTCGCGTCAGACTGGAAGGTCTTCATAGCTGAAGAAGGAATGGTGTCAAGCACATCGAGATTGCCAGCCTGTACATCAGCGAATGCTGCCTCTGTGTCGGTGTAGACGCGGAACTCAATGCCGCCGTTCTTGACTTCTACGCCACCCTTATAGTCAGGGTTCTTGACCATCTTGATAGCCTTGTTGTGCTCCCAGGACTGGAACTTGTAAGGTCCATTGGAAACTGGCTTCTCACCGAAAGCCTTGGTGTCCTTGTAGAAAGACTCAGGCAGGGGCGCGAAGGCCGAAATACCGACCTGAATCGGGAAGGTAGATGAAGGATCGGTCAAATCAACCGTGAAGGTGTGGTCATCGATCACCTTGAGACCTGATAGCTGGGCGTTCGGGTCTACACCCTTGGCCTGCAACTCGTCAAAGCCCTTGATAACGCCGTAGAAGCTAGAAGCCAGCTGAGCGTTGTTGATGTTGGCGCCCCAGGACCAGGCCTTGGTGAAGGACTGAGCCGTCACTGGGCTGCCATCGGAGAACTTCCAACCACTGTTCAGGGTGATCTTGTACTGGGTCATATCCGCATTGGGCTTGATTTCCTTGGCGACCTCGTTGACGGCCTTGCCCTTGGAATCAAAACGGACCAACATGGCGAACAGCATATCGAGCGGGTTGCCACCGCCGGTCTCAATAGTGTCGCTGGGGATCAGAGGCTTTGCAGGCTCAGCTCCGTAGACGCTGATCATCTTGTCAGTCGTCGAAGCATTGCTAGCGTTGGTCGAAGGCTTACTCGACTCACTTGAGCTGCCACCAGAACTACCGCAGCCGCTGAGCACAAGAGCCAGCGAGCATGCGGAAGCAGCTACAAGCGAAAATACTGATGATTTCCTCATCTTGTTCTTCTTCCTCTATATACATAACATCTCTTTGCTGCTGGCGAAAGCGGAGGTTACCACTTTCTCTTGTGTAGTGCTTGAGCGAGCTGTCACCCTCTCAAGCACTACACCCCTGCTAGTTCAGAATCATTTTGTTAATTCTTCGTAGACAGGTAAGTTCTTCCAATTCATAGTGAACCCACCGACATTCTTCGCTGCTGCGCCCTTAGCATTGGCGTAATAAAGCGGAATTGCCGGCAAGTCGGACAGTAAGACCTCTTCAGACTTTTGGTAAATTTTATTAGCTTCGTCCACGCTCTTCGCCTGGGAAGCCTGACCCAACAAGTCGTCAAAGGCCGGGTTTTTGTAGTCGCCATCATTAGAACCGTGGCCATCTGCCGCTGAAGACGCGTACAGAGGCTTGAGGTAGTTTTCTGGCGAAGGATAATCGGGCTGCCAAGAGGAGCGCAGAGCTGCGTCACGGTACTTGCGCCCTGCTACGTTGTTACGGAACTCGGAGAAGGTAGGAACAGGCTGACCTTCAGCCTTGATG
Organism: Bombiscardovia nodaiensis; assembly: GCA_033127725.1. NCBI lineage: Bacteria > Bacillati > Actinomycetota > Actinomycetes > Bifidobacteriales > Bifidobacteriaceae > Bombiscardovia > Bombiscardovia nodaiensis. Next base: position 1,372,984 of record AP026798.1, read on the forward strand.
CCCAAGGTGTTCTTAATGGAGTTGGCAATAGCGTCGTAGGAATCCTTGGCACCGCCGTCGGAATTGTAAGCCAGCTTGAAGGTCTGGTCGGCAGGCCACTTAGAGATGGCATCGGCCTGAGCCCACAGCTCCTTGGCCTTCTTCGGGTTGTACTTCAAGGCATCGGCACCTTTGAGATTCTTGGAGTAGCCAGGAATCGTGGGAGCGGTGAAATCAGTAGGCTGCATGCCCAAGCCGCCCAGAACCTTGTCGATGACCTGCTTACGGTCAATAGACATAGAGATAGCTTGGCGACGCAGCTTGCCCTCCTGATCCATCTTGAAGTGGTCCATGAAGGTGGGAATAGTGAAGCCCTGAGTGACCGAACCTGGCTCATTGTAGGCCTGCACATTGCTGTCAGACTGGAAAGTCTTCTGAGCAGAGGTGGGAATCGAGTCAATCACGTCCAGGTTTCCAGCCTGAATGTCGGCATAGCCTGCATCCAAGTCGGTGTAAATTCTGAACTCAAGACCACCGTTTTTCACCTTGGCATTGCCCTTGTAGGACTTGTTCTTGACCATCTTGATGGACTTGTTGTGTTCCCAAGACTGGAAGGTATAGGGCCCAACTGTGACGGGTTTCTCGCCAAAGGCCGTAGTGTCCTTGTAGAAGACCTCAGGCAGCGGTGCGTAAGCGGTGTAGCCAATCAGAATAGGGAAGGTAGATGAAGGAGCCTTCAAATCAACCGTGAAGGTGTGGTCGTCGACAACTTTGAGGCCAGAGAGCTGAGTATCGCTCGGCGTGCCAGGCTTCTGCACATCGTCATAACCCTGGATGTTGTCGAAGAATGACGCATCTAGCTGGCCGTTCGTGGCGTTTGCACCCCAAGACCAGGCCTTAGTGAAGGACTGAGCCGTCACAGGAGTACCGTCAGAAAACTTCCAACCGTCTTGGATGGTGATCTTGTACTGGGTCATGTCGGCATTCGGCTTAATGTCCTTAGCAATCTCGTTGTGAGCCTTGCCGTCTTTGTCGAAGCGGACGAGCTTAGAGAACATCATGTCGAGCGGATTGCCGCCGCAGGACTCCCCCGTATTGGAAGGAATCAAGGGCTTTGCGGGCTCGCAACCGTATGCAGAGACAATGGCATCCGCACTAGAGGCCCCAGACTTGTTCTCCTGGCCTGACGTGCTGCCACAGCCTGCGAGCGCTAGAGATAGCGCGCAAGCGGACGCTGCAACTATAGTGAGCTTCGGGCTCTTCATCATGACTGTTCTTCTTCTCCTTCAGTTCAGCACCCTTTGGCCTTGTGCGCCTCGGATGAAAACTTGGTCTCGCCTCACATAGGAAGCTTGTGCCTAATACGTGAAGCTGTTCATCTATTGTCTTACCTAAATGTTTCGTCCACAAAACATGTGTTCACCACTCTAGTAGGAAGACTAGGCAAGCGAGAAGCCCCGGTAATTGTGCGGCAGACTGAGGAAGCACTTAAGCTACATCAGTGAGGTTTTCCAAGGCCTCACGCGCTTTTTCTCAGAACTTTTTCAGCCCTAGTGCAACTTACTCTCGGCTCCCTTGCCTACAATCATGCGGTGACGCAATGTTACGAAAACGTTACTGGCTTGCTCCAAATTTCTGCCCAAAGCGGTACAGCACCAGCATTTGGGGCTACCCCTAAAAAGGAGGTAGCCCCAAAAACTCAACTCTTCATATCTGTGCAGAGCTTACTTGCTCGTCACGCTAGCCATCCAATAGACCGGATAGTTCTGCCAGCTCATAGTGAAGTCCTTCACCTGCTTGGAGGCAGCACCAGTACGGTTCAGGTAGTAGAGGGGAATGCCGGGCAAATCCCTCAAGAGGAGACCCTGAGCCTTAGCGTACAGAGCGTACTCCGCCTTGCTGTCGGGAGCCTTGGCAGCCTGCTTAATCAGGTCGTCGAACTCAGGATTCTTGTAGTCCGTGTCGTTCGCGCCCTTGCCGTCCGCAGCGTCCGAGGCGTAAATGGGGTGCAGGTAGTTCTCCACCGACGGATAGTCAGGGGTCCAACCAGCGTGGAAGGCACCGGTCATCTTGCGAGCGGTGATGTCCTGCCGGTACTCCTGGAAAGTGGGCACAGGCTGGTCTTCGGTGTCGACACCCAGGTTGGTCTTCACCATATTCGCCACGGCCTTGTAGACAGACTTGAAGCTGGACTCGTCAGCATTGTAGCTAAAGGTCAACTTGTAATCGGCTGGAATCTTGGAAATCTTGTTGGCCTGCTCCCAGAGCTCCTTGGCTTTCTTGGGGTTGTACTTGATGTTGCCAGAGTTCTCTAAATCAGTCGTATAGCCTTGGATGGTTGGGGCCGAGTACGAGGCGGCAGGTGAAGCCGTATCGTTCAGCACCTTCTTGCAGATGGACTCGCGGTCGATAGACATGGAGATGGCCTGCCTGCGCAGAATACCTTCCTGGTCCTCCTTGAAGTGCTCCAAATTCGAGGGCAGAGCCACAGCCGCGATACTGGAACCGGCCTTGTTGAAGGACTGGACGTTGGTATCAGTGGTAAAGGTCTTGCTGGCCGAAGCTGGCACGTTCTCCATCAGGTCGAGATTTCCGGCCTGAATATCCGCGTATGCCGCATCGCTAGCCGTGTAGATTTTGAAGGTGATGCCGCCGTTGCGGGGCTTGAACTGGCCCTTGTAGTCGGGATTCTTGACCAGCTGGATGGACTTGTTATGCTCCCAGGACTGGAACTTGTAGGGGCCGTTGCTGATGGGGTGCTCACCAAAAGCCTTGGGATCCTTATAGAAGGACTCGGGCAGGGGGAAGAAGGCGTCGTAGCAAACCTTCGTGGGGAAGACGGAGTCAGGCTGAATCAGATCCACGGTAAAGGTGTGGTCGTCAATCACCTTCAAGCCGCTCAACTGCGCGTCAGACTTATTGTTGGTGCTTTGCAGCTCGTCGTATCCCTTAATCAACGAGAAGAAGCTGGAACCTTTCTGCGCGTTCACGGCGTTGGCCGTGTAGCTCCAAGCCTTGGTGAAAGAGGAAGCGGTGACGGGCGTACCGTCAGTAAACTTCCAGCCAGACTTGATTTTAATCGTGTACTGGCTCTTGTCAGCGTTTGCTGTCATGGACTCGGCTACTTCGTTGACAGTCTTGCCGTCTGGGGTGATACCCACCAGACCGGAGAACAGCATAGAGCTGGGCCTACCGCCACCACGCTCGTTAATGTTGCCAGGAATCAGCTCATTTTGAGGCTCGGTGTCAAAAGCGGTAATAATAGCGTTAGGATCGCTCTTAGCCGACGCGCTCGTCCCATCGGCGGCTCCTCCCCCGCAAGCGCTCAGCGATAGGGCCACAACTAAAGCTGCGGCAGTCAAGGTTATCTTTTGTTTGGTATTGTGCACGAGCCATCCTCTTCTCTGCTGTACTGATATGGTCACGGCCGACCTCCCAAGCCGGCAGCGAAAACACAGCTATCATCCCCCGCCTGCATTTTCGATAGGGGCCATAGTAAAGGCTCTTCGTTACGAACATGTTGACGGTGTCCAATTAGTGGACATCTTTTTCTCAAGTGTCATTATGATCACACCGATAGGTCAATTGCCGCTCAATACCAGGGAACTAGTCGCAGCCTTATCCCGTAAGGTTAGCTCCTTAGGCGCGTGGGAAAGCCAGCTCATAGCGTTGACGGAGCTGCTCAATGGAAACATGCGTGTAGCGTTGGGTGGTGCGCAGGGAAGAGTGTCCCAGCATCTCCTGGACTTCACGCAGGTCAGCCCCCCGTCCAGCAAGTGCGTGGCCGCCGAATGACGCAGGGCGTGAGGGGAGATGGAAGGCAGATGAGCCTGACCAGCCAGCTGATGGACCACGTCACGAACCTGCCGTTGCCCTACCCGCCGACCTTGCGCCCCCAAGAAGAGCGCCTGCTCGTCATCGCTCTCCTGGCTGCTCTTGCGGTGAGCCGCGAGGACAGGCCTGCCCTCATCAACCCACGCCTGAACCGCTTTGAGCGCTGGTAGACCGAAGGGAACCACCCGCTCCTTCGAGCCCTTGCCCATGACCCGGACCGTACGCTGGTCGGCGTCAATACTGCTGAGGTTGAGGCCAGTTAATTCTGCCACGCGCATGCCCGTGGCGTACAGGAGCTCCAGCATGGCATCGTCACGCAGGGCTAAGGCCTGGTGCTGGGCGCTGGGTGGTTCACTGCCCTCCTGCTCCCCTGACTTGTCGGACTGCTCCTCAGCCTCCCGCGCATCGCTATCCGCCTGCTCCATCAGGTCGGCCGCCTGCTGCTCGTTTAAGACTTGCGGCAAGTGTTGGGGTATGCGCGGCGTTGCGAGCGCCGAGGCTGGATTCGCCTCAATCAACCCCTGCTCCTGGGCATAGGCAAAAAAACGACGGATGGCTACGGTCTTGCGGGCCATGGTGGACCGAGAGTGCGTCTGGTCTTCATGGGCCATCCAGGAGCGCAAATCGACAATGGTGATCTGCCCCAAGTCCTCCTTGCCCCGCAAATCCATCAGGTGGAGGAACTCGCCCACATCGGACCGGTAAGCCTTAAGCGTATGAGCGCTCAAGCCCAACACCTGATCGAGATAGAGGATAAAAGGGTCTACCTGGCTCTCCAAGCGCATATCGGCCTCCTCTCCTCGTTACTAGTATGTCTGTATTCTAAGCTGGTAGCAGGTCATAGCCAATGCCTGGCTGGGCCACAGGCTACGAACAGGAGGCTTGTATGCAGTTGCCAGAGCACATACCAACCGGCAGCAGGGTGGTCGTCCGGGTTGCCGCTGGCCTTGGCCAAACTGACGGGCGGATGAAGTTCTGTGACTATATTGGGCACGTCACCAGCTGGGATGGGCAGACCCTTCATCTCCTACGGGACCCGGCTGCCAACGGTAGCCGCCCCGAGCAGGCGATCAGGCTTCCTGCCGACTCGATAGTAGCGCTCAAACCCATTCCTGAACGTCAGTACCCCTTCGGCCGGCGAGACGGCAGCAGCCCCGAGACAGCGAAAGAGCGAGACTAGCCCTCTGGGCAGCTACCAGCTGAGAGCGGGCGACACTTGCGCCTGGTGGGTGGTCAAGAACCGCACTACCTGCTGACCTTGCAGGGCCGAGGCTTTGAGCTCATCCCTCCAACCCTCGTCGCTCAGCTGCAGGTTGACCACTGCCGCCTGCTGCCTGGGCACCTGGCTCTGTTGGGCTGCCTTGTAATTGCGGAAAGGCTGGGCTGCAGCGAAGAATTCCCGGAGCTGGCCCAGAGCTTTTCCTGGCGGAATCTCAGCAGATGGGGAGGCTTGTGCCGTTGAATTCACAAGTGATACCTCTTCCAAATGGCCTGCCACTTGGCTGAGTGTCGATGAGAGCTGGCGCAGGTCACTCGCCACATTGGCAGCATCTTCGAGGACCATGGCTTCAGTCCGCTGGGGGTCAGTCAGCGCTACTCGCGTCATGTCCCGCCAGGAACCCGCTGCTAACGCGGCTGCCACTTGTCGCTCCGGCGAAGCTGAGAGCATGCCCGCCAAAGCTGTTGCCACCACATGCGGCATGTGCGAGATGAGCGCCGCGCTGCGGTCGTGAGTAGCATCGTCCAGGCAGATGAAGCGGTCTCCCACCCCCTGAGTCACCATGTCAGCCACCGTTAAAAAGCGACTCATATCCGTCTGCTCGTCCACGCATAAGGCCCAGAGTGCGTCTTCAAAAAGGTCTGGATCGCTGGCCGCGTAGCCTGAAAACTCGCTGCCTGTCATAGGGTGAGCGCCCACATACTGCCCTGCCAAACCTGCTTGGGTGGCCTGGGCTCTTACTTGGCCCTTGACACTGCCCACATCGGTGAGCGTAGTGACCTTGGGCAGGACCGGAGCTAACCGAGAGAGCATGTCTGGCATAGCCTTGAGAGGAGTAGCCAACACCAGCACGTCTGGCTTGCCAAGAGCCAACTCCTCTAGGCTGTCTACGGTGTGGATACCAGCGGCCTGGGCTGCCTCATAGGGCTTGTCAGTATGGTTCCAGGCCACCACGAACCGCCCCCGTTGAACCAACCGCCGCGCCAGCGAACCGCCGATGAGCCCCAGACCAGCGATGGCTATCTTGTGGGCCGAGGTCAAAATAGGCGAGGCTGCCATACCCGGCAGGGGGTGCATCTGGTCAAGGGGATCTACCATAAAAGTTCACTTTCTAATTGCGCCTGATTCGCAAGCCATTCATCTGGGGAGCCGCCGCGCCCTCCGGCCCCACCACCTGGCAGCATCCACTGGTCTACCGGCGGATTGGGAGCAGCCAGCCGCGGGCACACAGCCAAGGTTTTCACCCACACCCCCTGCTGGATAAAACCGGTCAGCAGGTGGCGCAAATCCGCCTCCCAGGGGGCGCTGTCGAGGCAAACAATGAAGGAATACGTGCCGTCGTGGCCTTTGATGGGCCGAGACATAAAAGAAGTCATGTTGAGACCGGCAGCACGAATCTGGTCGAGCAAGTCGGCTAACACTCCAGGCCCGGTGTGTAGGGGGATAAAAACCAAGGTAGATTCAAAATCCATCTTGGCTCCTTGATGCTGGGGCACCTGAGAGCAGCTCCGAGCCAGACCAGCGACCTGAGCACGAGGAGCCAGTAGGAAGAAATCAGTGTGGGCACCTTGAAAATCTTGGACTCCCTCCTGATAGCTTTCGAGCCCGTAGAGTTCGCCACAAATGCGAGGCCCCAAGCCCACCTGATGGGCTGTGAGGTCACGGCAGGCAGCGGCATTGGAAGAGGCCGACAGCTCAGCCAGACTCTGAGAGCGGATGAAGCCCCGGCACTGGGCCAAGCCGTGCGGGTGGGCACTGACTTCCTGCAAACTCCCATGATCCGGGCGAACGAACGCATCGAAGACAATATCGACACTGACTTGCGCAAAAGCTGCACTGGATTGGGCATCGATAAGTGCGTCCATGTTCGGCACTACTGGGCCCTCTACATTGTTCTGCCAAGCTAAAACGCCCAGGCCCTGGCCAGCTTCAACCCGCTCGACAATCTCGTGCGCCGTAGCTGCCGGCACCAGTTGCAGCCGCTCGCCAGTCGCCTGCGCTAAAAGTTTGTGACTGCTGATAGCCGCCTGGTGGGTAAACGTGCCCTCAGGCCCCAAGTAGTAGAGCTGCCGCTCCCCCGCGCTCCCGCTCATACGGCCGCCGCAGAGCTAGTCGGCGCCTGGACCGGAACCTCATGGGGCGCAGGTAGAGCCGCAGCACCTGTTCGCTGGACGAACCAACGCTTGGGCAGGAGCAGCATGAGCACTTGGACAACCAGCGAACCCAGCAGCCAAATATAGCCAGCGTGCTGGTCAACAAAGTTCGTAAAGGCCGGGCTGGCAATCGGAATCAGCACGTCGCCGCCAGGACCGTACCCCATCAGTAGCCAGATCAGGCTTGAAGCCCCGATAATGTGCAGGCCCAGGCCTATAGCGCCTGCACTGGCCCGAGACCAGTAAGAGCTGGCGATAAGCAGGGCAAAAGCAATAATGAGACCGTATGGCACCCAGCCCGTAGCACCCATGCGATGGGCGAGCGTGCCCACTAGACCGCTCAAGGCTCCCAGGAGCAAGCTGGCAAGGTAGGCCCAGAGCCGGGCCAGTGACGAAGTACGTGTTCCACTCATAAGTCCAGCCTAGCGCCATCGGTCAACGAAACGAAGCCCCCGGCCCCGCATCCCCCTACATTCGCCTACCGGATAGCAAAAGGCCGCCTGTCCAGCGGGCGCATATGCCCACGGCCCAGACGGCCTCCATAACCCCTTGAGAGGAAATTCCTACTTGTTCTTCTGGTTGGCCCTGCGCTGGCGGGCGTTCCACTTGTACCAAGCGTCGCGGTCCAGGATAATCTTGCGAATACGAATCGACTCAGGCGTCACTTCGACGCACTCATCCTCGTTGGCGAAGTCCAGCGACTCCTCCAAGCTCATCTGTATAGGAGGTGTCAGAGTCTCCAAAACGTCGGCAGTGGCCGAACGCATGTTGGTCATATGCTTTTCCAGGGTGACGTTGATGTCCAAGTCACCAGGCTTGTTGGTCACACCCACTATCTGGCCCTCATAGACCGGATCCTGGGGCTCCACGAAGAAATTACCGCGGGCTTGGAGCTTCTGCATGGCGTAGGGGCTGGCTTTACCGGCGCGGTCAGAAACCATAGAACCATTCTGACGGGTGGAAATCTCACCCGCCCAAGGCGCATAACCGGCCGAAATCGAGGAGGAGATGCCGGTACCGCGAGTAGACGAAAGGAGGGCTGTGCGGAAACCAATCAGGCCGCGCGAAGGCACGCTAAACTGCATGCGCACCCAGCCGGAGCCGTGGTTGCTCATGGATTCCATGCGGCCCTTGCGTTCAGCCATCAGCTGAGTGACCGCACCCATGTACTCTTCGGGCACGTCAATCGTGTCGGACTCCATAGGCTCGTTGAGCTTACCGTCGATAATTTGCGTCACCACCTGGGGACGGCCCACGGTCAGCTCATAGCCTTCGCGGCGCATCTGCTCAGCCAAGATAGCCAAGGCCAGCTCACCACGACCCTGAACCTCCCAAGCGTCTGGGCGCTCGGTAGGCAGAACCTTGATGGAGACGTTACCAATCAGTTCGCGGTCCAGGCGGTCCTTCAACATGCGGGCCGTCAGCTTGTGGTCCTTGCCCTCGGTGCCTACCAGCGGAGAATCGTTGGTGCCGAAGGTCATGGAGATAGCAGGAGCGTCGACGTGAATCAGCGGCAGGGGCTTGGGGTCATCCGGATCGACAATCGTCTCGCCAATCATGATGTCGTCCACGCCAGCCACAGCCACAATATCGCCAGGACCCGCTTCCTCGGTGGGCACGCGATCCAGACCCTGCGTGCGCAGAATCTCGGTGAGCTTGAAGTGCTCGACCGACCCGTCCACACGCGACAAGCCGTACTGGGTGCCCTTCTTCAAGCTGCCGTTGTAAATGCGGACCAGACCCAAACGGCCCAGGTAGTCCGAAGCGTCGATGTTGGTTACGTGCGCCTGCAGCGGGGCGCCTTCCTCGTACTCAGGGGCAGGGATGTTCTTCAAAATAGCGTCGAAGAGGGGCTCAAGGTCGTCGTTGTCGGGTTCGGTGCCGTCGGCGGGCTGATTGACCGAAGCCTTACCGGCCTTGGCTGCGCAGTAGATGACCGGCAGGTCCAGCAGGGAGTCCAAGTCCAGCTTCACGCCTTCCTCGCTCACATCTTGCGCCAGGCCCAGGAGCAAGTCGGTGGACTCAGAGACCACCTCGGAGATACGGGCATCGGGGCGGTCAGTCTTGTTGACGCACAGGATGACTGGCAGCTTGGCTTCCAGGGCCTTGCGCAGGACGAACCGGGTCTGCGGCAAGGGGCCTTCGGAAGCGTCAACCAGGAGCACCACGCCATCAACCATGGAAATACCGCGCTCAACTTCGCCACCGAAGTCGGCGTGGCCTGGGGTGTCGACCACGTTGATGGTGATGCCATTGGGTTCATTGAGCTCAGCAGCCAGCGGTCCCGTGTACTGGACGGCCGTGTTCTTGGCCAGAATAGTGATGCCCTTCTCGCGCTCCAAGTCGTTGGAGTCCATCACACGATCAGGCACTTCCTCACGCTCGGAGAAGACATGCGACTGCTGCAGCATGGCATTCACTAGGGTCGTTTTACCGTGATCCACGTGTGCCACGATTGCTACATTACGAATATCTCCACGTACCGCCATCAAAACCTCATTCTTCATTGCTGCTCAACTCTTGGCAGACAAACCTTCACCATAATACTTGCAGAAGCTGACAGCGCAGGAATTGCGCAAACCTGACCCCGGTTTTGCCTCAAGAATTCCGAGCAAGAATACGCCCTAGGCCTCCAAATAGCTGCCTGAGCGAATCGACGGCTCGGCAGGCTCCCTGAGCAATCGCAGAACGCTCCTATCTCCTAGCTGCCAGCGTCAGCGCATAAACGAGTACCTGAGGTTGGCGTACTTGATGAGTAACTCCTCCAAAACATCGTACTCACCGTTCCCAAACTGATTCGGGAAGAGCTCGACATACGAGTAGTCGATGGCCTTCTTGAAGTCAGGATTGCCGGCCGGATCAATCAAACTTATCCGATAATTCGAGTTTTTGAAGGTGCAGTGCTCCCAATCAACCTGCATGACCTGGCCCGCAGCCTGGTAGAGCGTCAGGCCTTCTTGCGTAAGGCCTACCCGGTCCGCATACTCGTTGCCAGCGAGCTTGAATTCGAGCGGGAACTCCCGGAACTCGTACTCAGAGAAGTAGCCGACGTAACGCATGCCCTTCTCGGTCTCTTCCTTCTTCCAACGGCTAATCGTTCCCTCGTAGTCACCTTCAGAGTACTTGCTTCCTGGCGCGTACTTCTCGAACAAGATTTCATCCTGACGGCCCTTGTTGTGTCCAAAGTTGAAGGAGGTCATCAGAACCGGTTGGGCAAGAATCTGCGACATCTGCAGGTTGACCTTAAAATTCGGGATGCCCCGCTTCGACCGGCTCCGCCCTAAGGCAAAAGCGAAAATAATAAAGCCCAGAATGACCACTATCACGACAGCACAGCCAATCATCAACGGGTCGTGATCTTTGAAAATAGGATCCAGGAACGCTTGCATGGTAGTGATGCCTTTCACAAAAGTACAATGTAGTAATTCCCCGGTGGGCAATAGCCTAGCAGATATTTCTACTGTGTCTTGCAATTTGAGGCTCAAAACACTGGCAGGAGTAGCAGAAGTGGCTGCCAAAGCCTGTCATTATCCTGGCAGTATCTCCTACTCAGCCTGCCCGCCAGCGCTCTGTCCAGATTCATCCTCCGCCTGCAGCGGCAGAGGCACTGCAGGTGCTGTCCGCTCGGCCATCTCCTGAACCGCCGAGGCCTCTTCTGGCAGGAAGGGGGCCAGCGAGGGCAGCTGGTCGAGCGAGTCAAGGCCCATCTTCTCCAGAAACAACGAAGTCGTAACCAGGAGGGCGGCCCGGGTCTCCGGGTCTACCCCATCTTCTCGAATCAGACCCCGAACTAACAGAGAACGCATAACGCCGTCCGAGTTGACGCCGCGGATGCCGGCCACCTGTGCGCGCGTCAACGGCTGCCGGTAAGCCACTATCGCCAGCGCTTCCAGGGCTGCCTGGCTCAGGTGGGTGGACTGCCCGTCAGTCAAGAACGAAGCCACAACTGGCTGAAAATCAGGATTGCTGGCAAACAACCACCCGCGGACCGTGTGCTTGAGCTGGAAGCCGTGCTGTCCGGCCGCTAGCTGCTCAGCCAAAGCCTGCAAAGCGTCATCTACTTCTTGAACTGAGCGGCCGAGGACCTGCGAGAGCTGCCCGCTGTTTTGCGGTTCGTCAGCCACCATCAGCACCGCCTCTAAGCATGCTGTCAGTCCCCCAGGAAAGTCATCCACATCGAAATTGGTGGCCTGCCTGCCCTGTCCACCAGGCTCATCGACCAGCACTGCCGCAGCTGAATGAGTAGCGTTTTCACTGGCCAGTAGGGCTGAATCTGCCAGCTGATCAGCTCCTGCCTGGTCGCTCTGGCCCCTGAGCGCGCCACGGCCATCGAAATTTTCGCTCACTCGAAATCTCCCTCACTCACGGCTATCGGCTCCCCCTGCCCCTGCCCTACCCAGCGCAAGTAGAGCGGCGCATACGGCCCCTCCTGCTTGTACTGGATGTCTTGCTGCTTAAACAAAATCAAGACCGCGAGAAAGCGCGCCACCACTTCAAGCCTGCTCGAGGCTTGCTCAATAATCGAGGCAAAAGACACGGGCCGACCGGCCGCTTCGAGCAGGCGCTGGCGCACAACCCCCGCCTGCTGGCGCAAATCAACCAGAGGCACATGCAGCTGAGTAACAGACACCTGGCTGGCCGGAGCATTGGCCAGAGCGTGGGCTGCCAGCTGGGCCAACTGCAGGGGGCTGGTTGTGAACTGCAGGGCCGGCAGTAAGGCTGCCACATCCGCATTCAAATGGGCCTGGTGGGGCACGGCCGCAGCGCCTTGCGCTAGTTCAAGCCTAAAGCGCTCTGCCGCCTCCTTAAAGGCCTTGTACTGCAAGAGTCGGGCGAACAGAAGGTCCCGCTCGCGCAGGGCTTCCAAGGACTGCTCGTTGGCTGGCGAATCCCCATGGTCCGGCAACAGGGCCGCACTCTTGGCCTCCACTAGAATCGAAGCCACGTCGAGGAAGGAGCTGGCCTCGTCCATGTTTTGCGCCAAATCCAAGGTCTTGACATAGGCCAGAAATTCCTCAGTAATAACGCCTAGGGAAATTTCCGTCAGCTCAAGTCGCCGGTTGGCCAGCATACTTAAGAGCGCGTCGAACGGCCCTTGGTAGACATCCAAGTCTACTGAAAACTCAGTTCTCGGCTCTGCGGACTGACTGCCTCCCCCAGTAGTGCTCACGCTACGATGCCGTTGGCTATGAGCTCTCGGGCAACCTCCCGGTACTCTTTCGCCGTTTTGTGCTGGGGGGCGTACATAGTAATCGGCACGCCGGAGACCGTGGCGTCCGGCAGCTTGATGGAACGCGTGATGACCGAGTGGAAAACCTTGTTCTGGAAGGCCTCGTAGATGCGCTGCAGGACCTCGTCGGAATGGAGGGTACGGGTGTACATGGTGACCAGCACACCGTAGACCTGCAAGTCCGGGTTGATGCGGGTGCGCACTTTTTCGATGGACTGCATGAGCAGGGCCACACCGCGCAGGGCGAAGAACTCAGCAGCCACGGGGATAATCACGCCGTCGGCAGCAGTGAGCGCGTTCACAGTCAGCAGGCCCAGGGAAGGCTGGCAGTCGACGATAATCACATCGTATTCGTCTATCAGCGGCTTGAGTGTGGAGGCCAGCACCTGCTCGCGCCCCACTTCCGTCACCAGCTGCACCTCCGCTGCGGACAGGTCAATATTCGCCGGGATAATATCCAAATTCTCAAAACGGGTGTGCATGACCACTTCGTGCACGTCCATAGAGGGATTGAACAGGGCCGTGTAAATCGTATTATCTACGCTGTTAGCGTTAATTCCTAGGCCCACGGTTGCGGCCCCCTGAGGGTCGAAGTCTACAATGAGCACCCGCCTGCCGTAGTCGCTCAAAGCGCCACCAATGTTGATGGAGCTGGTCGTTTTACCAACACCACCTTTTTGGTTGCACATAGCGATAACGCGGGCTGGCCCGTGCTGGCTCAAAGGCTGAGGTGCGGCGAATGTCTCGTATTCGCGCCCTAATAAATCCGTAGGCATACTCTCACACTACCAAGGTCCGTCTATGAGAGGCAAGGCAGGCGGGCAACTTACCCCTATGAGTTGCTACCAGCACAGGTCCCTCTATGTTCTGCTGTACCTCTTTAGTATATTCGCTTATCCGACCCAGCGCGTCGAACCCGCCCGCAATCGCTGCTCACCAAGGCCTATACACCTGCCCAATTCGGGGGTAGAGTCATAACCAGGGGGCGTAATCAACGCAGATTATTAGGAGGTCTTATGGGCTTAATTCGACGCAAACAACTGAAAAAACAAAAGCAGAAGCTCCCACATAGTATTAGTGCACAAGATATTGCCGCTGCTGAAAAACTGGCTGAAAAAAACGCAGCAAAAATTAACAGTGGGCAGACCTACCGAGCGCACCAAAGCAGTAAACGCGGTTCACCATCGTCAAGTCACCGAGGATTATGGTCTTGAGACACGCTCTGCTCTCATTCGAGGTTTTATCACCTGGCACGGGGATGGGCGGTCTGGTAGGTTTCGATGAGGCGCTGGGGGCTGACATGAGTATAGATTTGCGTAGTCGTGACCGAAGCGTGGCCCAGGAGTTCCTGGACACTGCGCACGTCCGCTCCTCCCTCAATTAAGTGGGTGGCGAAGGAATGACGCAGGGTGTGCGGGTGGACGGGCTTGCTGATGCCGGCGCGCTCGGCTGCCTCCTGCACCACCAGCCAGACCGACTGCCGGCTCATGCGCTTGCCCCGCTTGTTGAGAAAGAGGGCGCTCAGCTCTGCACTCTTGCTGGCCTTGCGCTCCAGAGCAGGCCTGCCCATGTTCAGATAGGCTTCCAGGGCCTTCCTGGCGTAGGAGCCGACCGGTACCAGGCGCTGCTTGGAGCCTTTGCCGGTCAGCCGGGCCAGCCCCTGATCCAGATCCACGTCCTCAATATTCGCCCCTACCGCTTCGGAGACCCGGCAGCCAGTGGCATACATGAATTCCAAGAGAGCCCGATCTCGCAGAGAGACCGGGTCACTACTGCCCGGGACCGCCGCCGCATCTAACAAGTGCGTCACCTCGGCAATAGTGAGCACATCGGGCAGGCGCGAGGAGCCCTTGGGAGCTTTGACCGCTTGCGACACATCGGCTGGCAGGAGGCCTTGAGACAGGGCGAATTTGTGGAGTTCGTGCACACTGGCTAGCCGACGAGCCTTGCTAGCTGCGGATTCGCCATCCAGGGAGGCTAGATAGGCTTGTACATCTTGCCGGGTCACTTGAGCGAGGTCTGTCCGGCCCTGGCTGACCAGCCAGTCGGTGTACTTGCCTATATCCGCCCTGTAAGCCGCCACCGTGGCTCGGGCGAGACCGCGCTCTACCCCAGTGTGGACCAGAAACTGCTCTACCAACTCTTCGTACCCAGCCTGGCTCGTGCTATTCATACCGCTGTAGCCTCTCATCGTATCGGTACCGCACTCCCCTGCCCGTGGACTGCGCCTGGGCTGGACTTATCAACCCACCTGCCCCTTGCCCAACGTGGACAGATAGCATAAAACCCCGCCGAAGCGGGGTTCCATACAGTCCTAAATCAGGCAGCCACCGGAACGTTCACGTCGGCGGGGAGAGCCTTCTTGGCTTCCTCTACGATGGAGTTGAAGGTGTCGATGTCTGAGACGGCCAGCTCAGCCAGGGCGCGACGGTCCAGCTCAATACCGGCCAGGCGCAGACCCTGGATGAAGCGGTTGTAAGTGATGCCCTGGGCGCGGCAGGCAGCAGCATTGATGCGCTGGATCCACAGCTTGCGGAAGTCACCCTTGCGAGCCTTGCGGTCGCGGTAGTTGTAGTTAAAGGAGTGGAAGAGCTGTTCCTTGGCCTTACGGTAGAGACGCGAACGCTGACCACGGTAGCCAGAAGCCCTCTCTAGTACGACCCTGCGCTTCTTGTGAGCGTTCACTGCCCTCTTGACACGTGCCATTTCAAATCCTCAGCTTTCTAAAATTCTTGAGACTTACCAGTAATAGATGCGGGTGGAGCTTATCGGCTCACTTGCTCAGCATCTTCTTCATGTTCTTGGCCTGGCTCTTAGCGAGCACGGCATCACGCGAGAGGGCACGACGCTTGCGGGCCGACTTGTGCTCAAGATTGTGGCGCATGCTGGTTCCAGCCTGCATGAGCTTGCCCGTGCCTGTGACACGGATACGCTTAGACGCGGCTGAATTACTTTTCATCTTCGGCATTGCTGCCCTCCTTGGATATTGTCTTCTTCATGGAAGCTGTGTGCGGGGCTGGCTCAGCGTCGATTTGCTCGACTTCCTTCTGAGCCTCCTGCTCGGCCTGGACCTTAGCGCCCTGACCGTCTTGCTTGGCGGCCAGACGAGCTGCCTGCCGAGCCTGGCGCTCAGCACGAGCCTGATCGCCGCGACGGCGCTGCTCGGACTGGGTGTGCACCTTCTTACCCTTGGGAGCCAGGGTCATGATGATGTTGCGCCCCTCCTGCTTGGGAGCGAACTCAACGCTACCCAGCTCAGAGACCTCATCTGCCAGTCGCCGCAAGAGCTCTACGCCGCCGATGGGGCGGTACTGCTCGCGGCCACGCAGCATAATGGTGACCTTGACCTTGTCTCCAGCGGACAGGAAGCGCTCAACATGGCCCTTCTTGACCTGGAAGTCATGCTCGTCAATCTTCAAGCGGAAACGGATTTCCTTGATTTCGGCTGTCGTCTGGTTACGACGGGCCTGGCGAGCCTTGACCTTCTCGGTGTACTTGTACTTGCCGTAGTCGATGAGCTTAGCCACTGGTGGCTTCGCCTGCGGGGCCACCTCAACTAAATCGAGGCTAGCCTCCTTAGCCAGGTTGAGGGCAACCGAAGTCGCAATAATCCCCACCTGTTCACCCTTCGGACCGATCAGACGCACCTGGGAGGCTCGTATCTCGTCGTTAATCCGTGGTTCTTCGCTAATGATGACTCCTTCTTATACTTCGTTCGTACGCGAAGCTTCCGAAGGCCAGACAGACTCACTGTACGCAAGCCAGAGCTGCAGCGAGCATGTGCTCACCGCAAACTAGCAGAGCCAAAATAGCTCTACTCTGTACAACCCGAAGCCGCAATAGGCTCCCAGGTGGGAAGTTCCGCTTTCTTGATTGCTCAAGCTCTAAGCACTATACCACAGCCCCAAGGACTTATCAGCACCCATCCAAGACCAGCCCCAGACTCAGCTCGGCTGCTGGTCCTTGCAACTGAGAACTATGAGCTTCCGGTCCGCCCTGAGCATCTATGCGCCCTTGGCATTTTCCATCTTCTCTTTGGTCCAAAAGCCATCGCCCAAATCAGAAAAATCTCCAGACAGCTGCCCCGACATATCGCCTGGGTTCGGCTCGGCCTGCAAAGGACGACCGTCCGTCATATTCTCATGAATGCAGAAGGCGAATAAGAAGGATGCGGCCAGCAATACACTTACTGACAGTGTCTTGATCGCTTTTCTCACCATCCACCCCATCCTATCCGCCGCCTGCTGGCCTGTGCTTATCAGCTGTACCTTGTGGCTATTAGTACCAGTGCAAACTAGCTTACGGCAATATACTGAGCAAGAAACATACCCCGCACTTTAAGGTATCAGTGCAACAAGTTGGTTTCTTTGTTGATGACTTACAGGGCGAAATACAAAGCTAGGGGCACGAACAGACCACATAGGGTGCCTAGGATCGCTAGTAGAAGCTGGGCGAATCCTACTGCTCGGCCGCCTTTACCGGATGCGGCCAGCGTAAGGAGGCACAGGCCAGCGCCACAATAGAAACCGGTCATGCAATATAGAGCGATATCGTGCTTATGCAAGAACAGGTACAGAGCCAGGGTAACAATACCGAGCGCAAACAGACCACCGCCCGTTAAAGTAAGGGCTTTATCCCCGTTCGTCGGCCATCGTAAAGGACCAATCGCGCAACTTTGCTCGCATCCTCGACCTCCGCTCTCACTGGGTGGAAACTCTACAGCTATTGTAGCTCCTACGATTTTATAGTGTAAGTCAGCATATTCCTGAGTGAAAGGGCATCACCGTCGGCGTGAACAATATTCCAACCGAGACGTAGAGCCTGGCGCACATCAAAGCGGCTTGGATCGGTGACTGTCAGATAGCCACAGCCCTTCCTGACGAGCAGGCGGTAGGCCCAGCGGCTGGTCAAGGGAAACTGACTCAAGATGACGAGCAGGCGAGGATAAGTCAGCATGACATACGCCTGCGACCCGGCGGGAACCATAGAAGTCGGCACTTGCCTCCCCTGTTTTTCTGCCTGCTTAGGCAGCGCAAACCGACTGCCCTTCAAATCCTTGAGCGATATGACTTTCCAGCCTTTATCGGCTGCCCGCTCAGCGTCGAAGGGTTCCGAGTCGTCAGGGTTGCGCGCTGCGTACCCGTAGCCATGAGCAAGCAAAATGGGAGGAGCAAAGCGGTCTACGAAAGGCAGCGCATGGAGCAGGATCAGCCCAGCTGGAGCGTGGTAGAGATCGAACACCGTCACAGAACCAGGCGGGTAATAGGCGCGCTTGCTTGAGACCATGCGACCACCTCAACTCTCGGTCAGAGCCTGCAGGCCAGCGCAACCTTGCGCTAAAAATCGTATACAGACTGTTCTCCATGATAGATGAAGGCAGCCCTCAAGCAAAGCGCCAGTAAGCCCACTGGCGCTTTGCTCTGCCGTGTAGGCAATCAGGCCTGGCCGTCAACAAGGGGCAGGTAGTCGCCGTATCCTTGGGCGGCCATGTCCTCTCGGGGAATGAACCGCAAAGCTGCGGAGTTCATGCAGTAGCGCAGGCCTCCGCGTTCCTTGGGACCGTCGGTGAAGACGTGGCCCAGGTGGGAGTCGGATACAGCCGTGCGCACTTCGACCCGGGGGCGACCGAAGAGCTTGAAATCCTTGCGTTCGCTCAGCGCCTTGGGGTCGATGGGCCGACTGAAGGAGGGCCAACCGCAGCCAGCGTCGAACTTGTCGGCTGAGGAGAATAGGGGCTGGCCACTCACCCGATCCACGTAGATGCCCGGGCGGAAGTTGGCATCGTAGGCATTCTCGAAGGGGCGCTCGGTGGCCGCCTCCTGTGTCACCTGATACTGCAAGGGGTCCAGGGCCCAAATCTGCTCAATGAACCGCTGGCGGGCAGCCACTCCCGCTATCTTTTCGGCGGGAATATGGCAGTATCCGCTCGGATGTTTGCGCAGGTAATCCTGGTGGGATTCCTCCGCCTGGTAGAAGTTTTTCAGCTCCTCCACCTCAACCACCGGCTCCTTGCCATCGCGCTTGGCCAGATCTTTCAAGGCCCTGCGGAAGACCGGCTCCTGGTCTGGGCGGTATCCGGGCTCCCAGTAGAGCCCCGACCGGTACTGGCGGCCCTGGTCGTTGCCCTGCCGGTCCAGGGAGTACGGATTAATAGCATCGAGGAAGAGCAAAACCAGCGTCCGCAGGCTCACCATTTGGGGATCGTAGACTACTTCCACGGCTTCTACAGCGTCGGTGCGCCCGGAGCAAACTTGCTCATAGGAGGGGTGCTCAACCTGAGACTGGGCGTAGCCAACCCTGGTGGAACGCACACCCGACACACCTTGGAAGTAGCGCTCCATGCCCCAGAAGCAGCCCCCCGCCAGGTAGAAGGACTCCAGCTGCTTCGCTCCCTGCTCTGCCATTGTGTCTCCTCGTCTGCCGCCCGCAGGCAGCTCACAAATGAATCTATCCCTTAACCCGGCAACCCACTCGCCTCTCAGACTATTCCATCCCGCGCCCTTTTTGCGCCAGAAGCTAGATAATAGGGCCACTTTCGCGGGGGCTGGCTTGCGGCTAGGCTACTAGGAGGGTATGGAATGCAGCGAGCGCGAGCGGACGGAGAGGAGAGAGACTCATGAGCGATGGTGAGATGGGAGTAGGGACCTGCATTATTTTGGGTGCTGGCCAGTACTATGAGGAGGCGGGAGCACCTCCGGCGGATAACTTGGTGATTGCAGCCGATGGGGGCGCTGACCAGGCTGACCGACTAGGCCTTGTGCCGGACCTGACCGTGGGCGATTTTGACTCCATTGCGTCCGCTCCCCCCTCTGACGGCCAGCACATTGCCCTGCCAGCGCAAAAAGATGACACCGACATGCTGGCCGCCCTCAAGCTCGGCTGGGAGCGAGGGTACCGGCGCTTCCACATCTACGGCGGCCTGGGCGGGCGGATTGACCACTCGATAGCCAATATCGCCACCCTCTGCCAGATAGCCCAGGCGGGCGGCATCGGGACGCTTCACGGCGACCAGACACTGGTGACGGCCATCTGCCAGGGCTCGCTCTCCTTCCCCGCCTGGCGACCGGGGCCCAGAACGATGATTTCAGTTTTTTCGGCCTCCGACTGCGCCCACGGAGTCAGCGAGCGCGGACTCAAGTACGAGCTCGACCATGCGGATATGGATATGGTTATGAGCCGGGGCTCCGGGGTGAGCAACGAATTCGTGGACGGCCAGGAAGCCCAGGTCAGCGTGGAGGACGGAACGCTAATCATTACTTACCCGCTCGCCGCTCCCTCCCCAGCTGGGCCAGCAGGCAACCCGCGCTGGAGAGCCTGGGGCTTCTGGAGACTCAAGAGTCCAGCCGCCTGCGCCATCCTTCGCCCGCCAGCGAATAACTTGCTCTATTATTCAATCTGCAATTCACCGTATCTTGAAAGGAAAGCTTATGACCAACTCTCACCAGCAGCCCCTGTTCGTCTGCTATGCGCGCTGCTCCACCTGCGCCAAGGCCCGCACCTGGCTGCAGGAGCACCACATTGACGTTCACGAGCGCGATATTAAGGGCGACAACCCCACCTACGAGGAGCTCAAGACTTGGCTACGCTTGAGCGGACTACCCATCAAGCGTTTTTTCAACACTTCGGGCATGTCCTACCGGCAGCTGGATGCGGACCACCGCCCGGATGCCCTGAGCGAGGACGAAGCCCTGCGCTTACTGGCTAAAGACGGCATGTTGGTCAAGAGGCCGATTTTGGTAGATGGAGATCATGTGCTAGTCGGTTTTCATTTGAGCGATTGGGAGGGATATTTGAACGCTCAGACGAACAGGAAATGAGCGAATGAATAAGAAAACGCACAACAAATGAGCACAAATATTTTGTGCGTTTGTAATGTTGCTGAAGGCTTGATTTTATTTGCTGGAAGTACAGGCAAAGCACTAAGATATGAGTTGTTATCAATACAAGGCCGTCAGCAGTCGTGCCGGACAGGTACAGCCAGCGGCCAGCCTATGAGGGAGTATAAATGACAGTAAAGATTGGTATCAACGGCTTCGGTCGTATTGGTCGCTTGGCTTTCCGTCGTATTTTTGAACTGCAGCAGCGCGGCGGTGACGCTTCGAACATTGAGGTCGCAGCCATCAACGATCTGACCACGCCTTCGATGCTGGCCTACCTGCTCAAGTACGACAGCACCCAGGGTCCCTTCCGCCACGACGACGGCACCCCGGTAGAGGTCTCCTCCACCGATACGGCCATCATTGTAGACGGCAAGGAATACACCGTCTACGCCGAGAAGGATGCTAACAACATTCCTTGGGTCAAGAACGATGGCGTTGACTATGTGCTTGAGTGCACCGGCTTCTACACCTCCGCAGAGAAGTCTCAGGCCCACCTGAACGCAGGCGCCAAGAAGGTCCTGATTTCCGCTCCTGCCAAGGACGACACCACCCCCACCGTGGTCTACGGCGTCAACCATGAGATCTTGAAGCCTTCCGACAAGATCATCTCCGCTGGCTCCTGCACCACCGGTTCTCTGGCCGCCATGGTCAAGCTGCTGGACGACAAGTTCGGCATCCGCATTGGCTTCATGACCACCATCCACGCCTACACCGGCACCCAGATGCTGCTCGACGGCCCCCGTGGCAAGAACGGTCGTTCCAACCGCGCTGCCGCCATCAACACCATTGAGCACTCCACCGGTGCTGCCAAGGCCATCGGCAAGGTTGTTCCTTCCGTGGACGGCAAGCTCCAGGGCCACGCCCAGCGCGTAGCCGTCCCCGATGGCTCCGTCACCGAGCTGACCTCCGTACTGAACAAGAAGGTCACCGCTGAGGAAATCAACGCTGCCTTCAAGGAAGCCTTCTCCGACACCGATTACTTCGGCTACAACGAAGACGGCATCGTCTCCTCCGACATCATTGGCGACACCCACGGCGGTGTCTTCGATGCCACCCAGACCGACGTGAACAACGCCGGCGACGATCAGCTGGTCCGCACCGTCTCCTTCTACGACAACGAGAACGGTTTCACCTCCAACATGATCCGCACCCTGCTCTACTTCGCTGAGATTGGCGAGTGAGCTACTAGCGAGAACTAGTAAGCGGTAACGAGAGGGGCTCAACCTGCTAGCAACAGCACGGTTGAGCCCCTTTTGCATTGCTCTAGCGAACCCTAGAAACTGCCTTCATCGTGAGGTCGCACAGGGCACCAACGACCATGCCTACAGCGAAGCCAATGGCCATCACCGCCAGCGGATTGTTCTCCAGCCAAGCCGCTGCCAGGTAGCCCAATGTCCACATGTAGACGGCCCAGAGAAAGCCGGCCAGAGCAGCGAGCGGCAGGTAGCGCTTCAGGGGGTAGCGGGCTGCTCCTGCCGTCAGATTGATGACCGTGCGACCGGCGGGCACAAAGCGGGAAGCGACGGTAAAGAAGCCGCCCCCATACTCAAAAGCTCGGTGGGCCCAGGAGACAACGGCCTTGCCCATAGCGCCCCGGAAAAACACAATTTTGTTCAAAGGAACCACCCGCCCCAGCCAGTAGGTAGCCGCATCACCAGTCATAAAGGACCCAGCACAGACAAGAAATACGGCCAGCGGGGCCGGCGCACCAGCCGCCCGGAAGGCCGTAGCCGTAGCCAGCACCACCAGTTCGGTGGGGATGGGAATGATGAGCGCGTCGAAAAAGGCCGCGAGCGCCAGAGCCCACAGCCCCCAGCCGGAGGATACGGCCGCCAGCAGCCATGCGTTGAGAGCATCCACTCGCCACCCCCTTTGCCGCTCTTACAAAAGCACCTTACTATACCAGTATGAGCAAGAAACGCAAAAGCACTTCAGACGCATCCACACCGGCCGTCGCCCAGCTTGAAGCGGCTGGGATCCCCTTCCAGACCTACACCTACGAGCACTCGTCCGACCACATGGACGAAGGCTACGGCAGGGAGGCGGCAGCCAAGCTCGGCATTGACCCGAGCCAAGTCTACAAAACCCTGATGGCCGACACGGGCAGCGAGCGCGTGATTGCCGTCGTACCCGTCTCGGGCCGACTCAATCTCAAGGAGCTGGCCGCAGCAGTAGGCGCCAAAAAAGCTCGTTTGGCCGACCCGCAAGTAGCCCAGCGCGAGTCCGGCTACGTGGTTGGCGGCATCTCCCCCTTCGGCCAGAAAACCCGCCACCAGACCGTGCTCGACGAGGGAGCCCTCCACTTCGACCACATCCTGGTCTCCGGCGGCAAGCGCGGTTTCGATGTGGCGATTGCACCGGGTGACCTGCTGCAAATCCTTGATGCACAGACCGCGCCCCTGGCCGAGCATTAGATACCTATACCTATTGTCAGCCAGATATAGCCCATATACCGTATATAAGGCGAGCCATCGCTCACGATTTCGCTAGTCCCGATAGGGGTGCGGCAGTACTCACTCCTCCGCTTCCAGAATGGCGTTAAATACCGACTGAGGTAGCTCAATATCAGACTGCGCCGCCGCCCGCTTATTGGCAGACTGCCGCCGCAGGAGGGCCTGTTTTTTTGAAGTTGAACGCTTCTCCCCGTTGACCGCAGCATTCTTGCGCAGGGGCGGAATATCTACACGGGCCAGGGCCCGCCCTTCCACTACTGCCTGCGTCGGCATGGGATAGAGCCGCCGGGGCACCGCGTATTTGAGCTTGTGTACGAGCTCCTGGGCCACCCTGGGAGCATCTTCCCGGTGGAGCACAAAGCTCAAAGCATCGACTCGCGCATAATTGATATATATTTCGACCTTCACCACGTCTGCTGGCTCGAAATCTTCCATAGTCACGTTCATCGTGGCATAGCCGTGGGAGACGGACTTGAGCTTGTTGAAAAAGTCGTAGGCAATCTCAGAAACAGGCATGTGATAAGACGCTAGCAGGAGTTGATCATCGTCGCCCAAATCTACCAAAGTGCCCTTGGACTGCTCGGCCAGCTTCATCACATCGTTGAGGGCTGAGCCGGGCATGGAGATATCCACCCGTGCAAACGGCTCCTCCACGTAATCAATTTCGCTATAGTCAGGAAACGTTGTGGGCCGGTCTACCTCTACAACCTGCCCAGCCTTGGCCCCGCGCAAGTGAACTCTGTAGGGCACATTCGGCGCGGTGGTGAGTACGTCGATGCCAAACTCGTCGTGCAAGCGCTCGCGGATAATTTGCAGGTGGAACGCACCCAAAAAACCACAGCGAAAACCTGAGCCCAACACGTCCGATTGCTCACTCTCGCAGGTCAATGATGAATCGTTCAAAACCAGCTTGGCCATAGCCGCGGCCAACTCCTTGCTGTCGCCGCTCTTGGGGAAGATACCCGCATACACCATGGGCTGAGCTGGCGCATAGCCGGGCAGCGCCCGCTGGGTGGGCTGGCTGTCGAGCGTGAGCGTGTCTCCTACGCGCACTTGGGTGGGATCTTTCAAACCGGTAACTACATACCCGACGTCACCAGCCTCTAGCTGCTCGCAGGCCTGCATAGAAGGAGCAAAGGTGCCGATTTCATCGCTAACAAAGTTGGTGCTGTTGGCCATTAATCGCAGAGTGCGGCCAGTTTCAAGGTGCCCGTCGAACAGGCGCAGATAGGCAATAACGCCTTTATATGTATCATACTGAGAGTCGAACACAAGCGCCTTGAGCGGTTGATCTCGGCTGCCCTGAGGAGCCGGAATCTGCCGAATAATCGCTGCTAAGACTTCAGAAACGCCTTCGCCCGTTTTTGCACTAATACGCATGATTTTGGCCGTTTCCATGCTGGGATCTAAGGCTCGAACCTGTCGCTCTACTCGGTCTGGATCCGCATTGGGACTGTCGATTTTATTGAGCACCGGCAGGACCGTCAGCCCATTGGCTTTCGCTAGGCGGAAATTCGCAACTGTCTGGGCTTGCACTCCCTGAGCAGCATCCACTAGCAAGATGGCACCCTCGCTGGCAGCCAGAGATTTTGAGACTTCGTAGGAGAAATCGACGTGACCGGGCGTATCAATAAAGTTCAGCTCATACCTATGCCCGTCGTCGGCTGTGTAGTAATTGCGCACAGTACGCGATTTCACTGTTACCCCGTGTGCTCTCTCAACGCTCATAGAGTCCAATAGCTGGTCGGTGCGCTCGCGCTCATCGACGGTCTCAGTCATCTCCATAATCCGGTCAGCTAGCGTTGACTTACCGTGATCAATATGGGCGATGATAGAAAAATTACGAATATACTGTTGTTGTGTCATAAGATGGCAAATTCTTTCAATAATGACAAATATAAAAGTACTCTGCTTGTGCAGAAGCAAAACTGAGCACATGTAGGGTCAGAGGAAATGCCGCTGACGAAGAAAACGAATGGTTTGCGCGCTACAGTACGCTCACGCCCGCCGGATATTTTTATCATCTCCGGCGGCGCTCGAAAGTCAGGTAAAATGCCACCCCTATATTAGCAGGCCCGAAGACAAACTTGCCCAATCCGCCCGTTCGGCAAGCAGGCAGTAGAATGTGAACGGTAACAGCTTCGCCACAGAGGGAGTATGACAGATGAGCACAAGAACAAACAGTGAATCCAAAAAGGCCTTCCAGCCCAGAACGGGCCAGCAGTACTCCATCAGCTACGGAGATTATCAGGCAATCGTCACTGAGCAGGGCGCTATTTTGCGGGCACTGAAGTACCAGGGCCGCGATTTGATCGCCTCCTTTGGCGAGGACGAGCTGGTGCCTTGCTCGAACGGGAACGTGCTGGTGCCCTTCCCCAACCGCATTGAGGACGGCGAATACAGCTTCGATGGGCGCAGCTACCAGCTGCCCATCGACGAGCACGACCGCAACAACGCCATCCACGGCTACGGCTACCGCTACTACTGGAAGCTGGAGAGCCTGACCGAGTCCAGCGTCACACTCTCTTGGCGCACCCCGGCCCTGGCCTACTACCCCTTCGATCTAATTGTCACGGTCTCCTACGAGCTGGGCGAGCAAGGCCTGACCATGACCACCAGTGCCCGCAATCAGGGCTCCAGCCGCGCCCCCTGGGCCTTCGGCATTCATCCTTGGCTGGCCAACGGCAAGGAGAGCCACGGAGACGCCATCCAGGCCGACAACGAGGCCTGCTCCCTGCTCATCCCCTGCCGCACCCATGTTGAGGTCAACGACCGCCTGATTCCCACCGGCGAGGAAGCCGCCCAGGATGGCAACGACCTGAGCCAGGGCATCAGCCTCAAGGGCTGCGCTTTCGACGATGCCTGGTGCGACCCCATCCGCGATGCCCAAGGCCGCTCCACAGCCGTCTTTACCCGGCCCGATGGCATCCGTGTAGAGCTCTGGGGAGACGAGACCATCAACGCCTGGCAGGTGTGCACAGGCACAGGCTTCGACGCTTCCTTCCGCCCGGCAGGCGTGGCCGTAGAGCCTATGACCGCCTACGCCAACGCCTTCCGCACCGGCAAGGACCTGGTGGCGATTGATCCTGGCCAGACCTACTCCAGCCAGGTGGGCTACCGGGCAGAGCGTGTCTGAGCCGACGCATTGCTGAGCATATCGCTGCTGCTGGCCCAGGCCAGTCGCGTGGATGTGCGACAATAGGTCAAGGCTTATTCGTAAAAGAAGCAAAGGAGTCCATCATGGGCATGCGCGGACGTAAGCGTAGGGATCGCCGCAAGAAGGCTGCCAACCATGGCAAGAGGCCAAATACCTGATCCCGCTCGCGTATAGAGCGAATCTTTGAAGAAACCCGTTGTGCCCATCATCGAATGAGCATAACGGGTTTTTGCAATTTCACAGAAGAAACGGACAATCTCTAGGGGCGAACCAATCAATGCCCAGGAGGCAGTTCGGCTCATCGGCAAAATCTTCAACAACGAGGATTCAGCTCGTAGAATCCTGCTTGCTCATAGGGAGGCTGGTTTTGCTCCTGAAGCACACGAAAAACTTGGCATATAGCAAAAACTGTAGCTTTTCACTTTTAAGAGCATCGGCCCACTCTTCAGCGCAAAAACATCGTATGGCAACCCATAACCGTCGGATAGATAAAAAAGATTTGCCGTATGATCAGGCGGTGCGGCGGTCGGGCAGTTGGGCGCGGGTGTCGCTGGATTCAACTTGGCCCAAGGTGTCAAACATGCGCTGAAGGCGTTCGACGAGGCAGGCTGGCGCGCATTCAGGGCGCAAGTATGAGCGCAGCTCTTCAATGAGCAAGCGCTCCTGTTCATCGCAACTGGTTGAGGGGTCGAAACAGTCGCCCGCTTGCACTTCCTGCTGTTCGGATGAGCGCCTAATACGCAGGCTGGCATGTGCCAAACGCACACGACCGTCTTGGGAACTATAGTGGCTCATCTCAATGTGAGCATCCATGGCTAACCCCTCCTGCTGAAAAATTCCTGATAATATTATGGTAAACCCCAACAAGTCCCTGCGCACGCTTTCCGCTCAAGGCGTGCCCACTGGGTAGTTCACGAGCTGTCCTCCGGGCCGCCCGATACTCCCGCTTCGAGCTCTGGCCTGACCCCGCCCGAACTGCTCTCAAGCCCGTAGCCGCGTTCAGCCGCGTACTTTTTGAGTTCGTCCTTGAGCTGAGTCCTGGCGCGGTTGAGCCGGCTCATGACCGTTCCAATCTTAATCCCCTGCTCGTCGGCCACCTGCTGGTAAGATTTGCCGTCAATGGCCGCGTCGATAAAGACCCGCCGCCGCTCCGGGCTCAGCTTGTTGAGCGCCGCCATAATTTCTTCGGGCGCGAAGGTCTCCAAATACTCCTGCTCGGCAGATTTTAAGCCCTCTGATGTATGCTCGGAAGCAGAATAAATGTCCCAGTCGTTGTATTCACCGGTCGAGTCATTCGCGCGTTGGGGGCGCCGCTTGGCCTTGTGATATTGATTAAAGAAAGCGTTACGTTCTATCGTGGTCATCCAGGCTTCGAAGTTGCTGCCCGGCTCAAACCGGTCAAAGGCCTTAAAACCGCGCTCGAAGGTGTCTTGCACCAGGTCCTGCGCGTCTTCAGGGTTATTCGTCAGCTTCATAGCCTGCCGGTACAAAACGTCAACCGCGGGCATAGCGAGCTGCTCGAAGCGCTTCTTGCGCTCACCAAGCTCCATTTTTTCCGCCACAATTCTATTGTGCCATCATTATGGACAGAACGCTGCTGGGGCGAGTTTTGTCAGTCAGGAATAGGAGAATAGACAGTATGACCGACAGTATGACCGACAGTGTGAGCAACCTTCAAAAGGCTTTGGAAACTGCGCCGATGCAGGATGAACAGACCACGCTTGCCAACTCGTGGCTCCTAGGTTTGGACACGGAGACCACCGGCGTGAACGCGGGCAAAGACGCGATTGTGTCCGCCTGCCTGGTCTTGCGCAACCCTGCCCTGGGCTTCGAGGGCGACTGCGTGGGCGAATGGGTGGTCAACCCCCACCGGCGCATCTCCGCAGGAGCGAGTAAGGTCAACGGTTTTACGAACGAGTTCTTGAGCGAGCACGGCCAGGAACCGACCCAGGCCATTGGGGAAATTGCCTCTATCGTGGCGCAAGCTCAGGCCAAGCGCATCCCCCTGCTGGCCTACAACGCTCCCTTCGACGTTGAGATGCTCAACGGCGACATTGAGCGCTGGTGTGCGGACTCTATGGAGCCCTTCGACACGGCGAACATGCTCGTGGTGGATCCCCTGGTGATCGACCGGGCAATTTCCAACCGCCGCGGTCGGCGAAGTCTGCAGTACACCACCGAATACTACGGGGTCGTGGCTCACGGCAACTTCCACAACGCCACAGCCGACACTATCGCCGCCGTGGACCTGATTAAGCCCATGACCACCCTCTACCCGCAAGTGGCCCATATTGAGCTCGGCAGTTTGATGGACTGGCAGCGGGAGGCTCACGCGGCCTGGAGTAAGTCTTACCAGGAGTGGGCACAGGCGAACGGGAAGACACGCCGGCAGCTGAGCACGCACTGGCTGTAAAATCAGCGCCCGCCTGCCAGCCTGGCTCAGCCGTGAGTCAAGGTTGCGTTAAGACCGGACTGACTGCCACGCTCGTGCATACTGCTCGCTGTAGACTGTGACTGACTCATTCAATAAGGAGGCCAGAGAACGAGCATGACACTCAGTTTGCCGACAGTACTCAGCGTTCTACGCGATCATCAGCTGCTGCGAGAAGTGGTGAGCGCTGACGGCTGGACCATTGACCCTCGTGCTCTCAGCCCAGCCTTACGCAAGCAGGCCTTCACCTCACTCACCTACGACTCGCGCAGCGTGAAGGCGGGCTCTCTGCTCTTTTGCAAGGGCCACTTCCAAACTCGCTTTCTGGAGTCGGTGGATGCAGCCGGCTTAGGCGCGTACGTGGCGGAAAGCGATTATTCTGCCTACACGCAGGCCACCGGCATCATCGTCAACGACGTACGCAAGGCCATGAGCCTGATTTCGGCCCTCTTCTACGGCCGCCCCCAGGACCAGCTGAAAGTCGTTGGCATTACGGGCACGAAGGGAAAGACCACGACGGCCTACTTTGTGCAGGCCCTGCTGGGGGCGGCGAGCGGCGGAAAAGCGGCCCTGCTCTCCTCGGTGGACAACTGCTTGGACGGCAAGACCTACGTGGAGTCGCAGCTGACCACCCCAGAATCGCTCGATCTCTTCCGCATGATGCGTCAGGCTGTAGACGCGGGTATGCGCTACCTGGTGATGGAAGTGTCTTCCCAGGCCTACAAGGTGGACAGGGTCTACGGGCTGACCTTCGACCTGGGCGCATTTTTGAATATTTCCCCAGACCATATCAGCCCGATTGAGCACCCCACGTTTGAGGACTACCTGTACTGTAAGCGGCAGATTACCTACAACAGCAGGCAGATGGTCGTCGGCGCTGAGCACGCCTATTTTTCCTTGATCGAGCAAGATGCCCGTCTAGCCCAAGTACCGCTCACCACCTTCGCCCTGGATACCGGGGAAGGCGTTCGAGCTGACTGGGTGGCTTGTGCTCTACCGACTGAGGCGGACCAGAGCTCCTACGAACTCCTGGAGCATGGCCAGCGGTTGGGGCAGCTGCATTTGGCTATGGAGGGCAGTTTTAATGGGGCCAATGCGGCGGCGGCTTGCGCTATCGTCTCGGCCCTGGGCCTAAGCATTGACGGCGACAGCCTAAGCACCCTTGCCCAGGTGCGCATTGCCGGGCGGATGGAGGGATTTGAGGGCCCAGGCATCGCGGCTTACGTCGATTATGCTCACAATTACACGTCCACAGCCGCTGTGCTCGATTTTGCCCACCACAAGTACGCTGACCGCTCCCCCTACGTCACCCTGGTAACTGGCTCGGCTGGCGGCAAGGCGGTGGACCGGCGGCAGGAGATTGTCCAGGCGGCCCAGACGCGGGTGAACCGGCTGATTTTCACCGAAGAAGACACGGAGAACCAGACCGACGACACGGCCTCTATCTGCCAGGAGATGCTCTCCTACGTGACCAATCCCGGCCTGGATGCGTCTATTGTGCTGGACCGGACGCAGGCCATTACGTCTGCCGTCGAAGCCGCGCAAGCCCACCCGGACCGCTTCGACGTCATCGTCGTCATCGGCAAGGGCAATGAGCGCTGGATTAAGCGCGCCGGTCAGCATGTGCCCTACGAGGGAGACGACCAGGTCATTGCCCGCCTCTTAGGGGCGAGCAGCAAAAAGGAGCAAGCATGAGCGCTTTTCAGCCAGTCATTCTCGGCTCAGACATCAACGCTTACGGGATGGCTCGCGCCTTCCACGAGGCCTTCGGCATAGTCTCCACGGCCTTCGCCCACTTCCAGCTCAGCCCCACCAAGTACAGCAAAATTCTGGACATTCACCTGGTGCCGGGCTTCGGCCAACCCGATACCTTTGCCCGCACGCTCGTAGACTACGCCCAGCAAATGCAGACCAGCCACCCCGGCACCCACCTCCTGCTCATCCCCTGCGGCGACTCCTACGCCAACCTGCTGGCGGCCACGCAAGACCAGATCAAGGCCTACTATGCCTTCAATACGATTGCCCAGGAGCTCAACCGCCAGCTGAGCCTCAAATCCTCCTTCTACCGCCTGTGTGAGCGCTACCAGCTCCCCCACCCCTCTACCGTGAGCTTGGACGCGCAGGCCGTAGAGCGCGGTGACTACCGGCAGCTGCCCTTCGACTACCCGGTGGCCATGAAGGCTGCCGACAGCGACGCCTGGCTCTCGGTTGACTTCCCCGGTCGCAAGAAGGCCTTCATCTTCACCGACCCTGCCGAGCTGGAAACGATGATCCACCGCTCCTACCAGGCCGGCTACCAAGGCGAGATGATTATTCAAGACTTCGTGCCCGGCGACGACTCCCACATGCGCGTACTCAACGCCTACGTGGACCAGCACCACCGGGTGCGGATGATGTGCCTGGGCCACCCCCTGCTCGAAGACCCCACCCCCGAAGCCGTCGGCAATTACGCGGCCATCCTGCCTGACTACCAGGAGGAGATTTTCGGACCTATCAAGGCCTTTTTAGAGGACATTAATTACTGCGGCGTGGCGAATTTCGACATGAAGTACGACGAGCGCGACGGCACCTACAAGCTCTTCGAAATTAACCTGCGCCAGGGGCGTTCCTCCTTCTTCGTGACCTTAAACGGCGCCAATTTAGCCCAGTATTTCGTGGACGACCTAATTGAGGACACACCCTTTGACGGGCAAACTCGCTACGTGCGCGGCTCCAAGCTGTGGATGGAGATACCCAAGTCCATCTTCCGTGACTATGTGGCGGCGGGGTCCGACAAGGATCGTGCCCTGGCCATGATGAAACGGGGCGATTGGGGTACTACTCTTGAGTACCGAGCGGACATGTCGCCCTTGCGCTGGCTGATGATCCGGCATATGTTCAGTATTTATAAGAAGCGCTACCGGCAGTACTTTACTAGGAAAGGGGAAGGGGCATGAAAAACTTTTTCGCCATTATAGGCGGCATGGGCACCCTGGCCACAGAGAGTTTTGTGCGCACTATGGACCAGGCCACAGGGGCCGACAAGGACCAGGCCTTCCTCTCCTACGTGGTTTTGAATGACGCCGACGTGCCTGACCGCACGGCCTACATCAACGACCACAGCCAGGCAGACCCCTACCCCTTCCTGGCTAGCGACGTTGAACAGGCCTCGCAGATGGGGGCGTCCTTCATCGTAATGGCTTGCAACACGGCCCACTATTTTTACGATCAGCTCCAGGCCTTAACTGCCGTTCCCATCCTGCACATGCCCCGCACAGCCATCGAGTGGGCCAGCAAGCACTACCCGGCTCAATCTCATCCGCGCATGGGATACATGGGTACCGAGGGCGTGCGCAACGCAGGCACCTATCGGACGCTGGCCCAGGAGGCGGGCTACGAGCTCGTGGAGCCCGAGCAGCTCATGCAAGACCGGGTCAATGCCCTGATTTACGAGGATGTCAAGACCGGCAGGCTGGACCGAGCCCGCTACGAAAGCGTGGTCCAAGAACTCCTGACCGACTACGACTGCGATGCGGTGCTCCTGGGCTGCACTGAACTCTCGGTGCTCAACGAAGCCTTCCCCCTGCCCGGTTTGCCTATCGTTGATGCCCAAGCGGCCACCGTGGAGCGCGTGGTAGAGGTAGCCAAGGTAGAGCAAGGCAAATAAGCATCAAAGAGCCATTGGGGCCCCGCTCGAAGCGTGCAAGCGCTACGAGCTGGGCCTTTTCTGTGCCTGACTGGAGCCGCGTGCCCCCTATTCGCTGGAGCCCAGCCCCTCTTCTTGCCCCTGTGCGAGCTTTTGCGAAATGACAGCCGTCACGCCGTCCGCCCGCATGGTCACACCGTACAGGGCGTCCGCAATGGACATGGTCCGCTGCTGGTGGGTGATGATGATGAGCTGGGCGTGCTCGCGCAGCTGGTTGAAGGCGTTGAGCAGGCGGGAGAGATTCACGTCGTCTAGGGCAGCCTCAACCTCGTCCATCACGTAGAAGGGACTGGGCCGGGCCGTAAAGATGGCGAAGAGGAGGGCCAGAGCCGTCAGCGAGCGCTCACCGCCCGAGAGCAGGGAGAGCTGCTTGACTTTTTTGCCAGCCGGGCTCGCTTCGACCAGCACACCGGTGGTCAGGAGGTCGTCAGGATTTTCCAGGCGCAGCCGCCCACGCCCCCCGGGGAAGAGAGTGGCGAACATCTGCTCAAAAGCGGCAGCCGTATCGTCGAAGGCCGACTTGAACACGTCCACCATGGTCTGGTCCAAATCCTTGACTAAGTTCATTAAATCGTCTCTGGACTGCACCACATCCTGCCGCTGGTCGTTCAGGTACTGGTTGCGAGTTTTCAGGGACTCATACTCCTCGGCAGCCAGCGGGTTCACCTTGCCCAGGGCCGCCAAATCCCGCTGAGCCTTGGCCAGGCGCTTGATCTGCTCCTCGCGCACATAGGGCACACTCTGGTAGCGCTGAGCCCCCTCCCGGTCCGCGTCAGTAGTCGGGTCTGCGCCCGCCTGCACTTGCGAGCTTATTTGCCCAGACTCTGTATGCTCTACGCCATCCAGTGCGTCATCCCCTGGGCCCTCAACCGCGTCCTCGTCAGTAGCCTGACCGGCCAACTCAGCACCTTCCACGGGTACCGGAGCCCCTGTCTCATCAAGCACAGGCACCAGCTGGTCCGGCCCATAGTCGCGAATGGCTTCCTCCATGGTCATGCCCAGGCTGTCGCTAATCTTCTGGGAAACCTGCCCGGCTTGCGTGGCCAAGCGCTCCCGGTCCACGTCCAGCTGGTGGACTTGGCCCTGCAAGCCTTCGACCTGAGGTTCGAGCTCGCTGCGCTGGGTGCGGAGGTCTTTGAGTTCGCTGTCGTGGCTGGTTAGCTGCGACTGTAGGCGGTCCCGCTCGCTCACGGTCTGTTCCAGACTGCGGGCAATGAGCTTGAGCAAACCCTGGGCGCTGTCTTGAATCCCCTCAACGTGCTCGATGCTAGCCTCCCGCTCGCGGTTGGCCTGGGCCTGCCGCTCCCGGCGTTCCAGGGCCTCCTGAGCCTGAGAGCGCAGGAGCTGGGCCTGACGGAGGAGTGACTGGGCCTTCTGCTGCGTGTCGTTCCAAGTAATCTGCGCACGGGTCTCAGCCGAACGAGCCTGGTCGAGCGCCTGCTCCAGACTGTGGGCCCGCTGGGTCAGCCCGTCTATGTCGATGTGCTGTGAATCCGACTCCTGGGCCTGCTGGAGGGCCTGGCGCACGTCATCCACCTTGGCCTGGTGGCTGTCTACGTCATCCTTGAGCTGGCTTATGCGCTGGCTGGCACTCTCGAGCTTGCTCTGGAGCTGCCGGGTCTGTGCCTGGGCTGCCAGCAGGGTTTTTTTGCTCTGCTCAGCTTTGATGCGAAACTCCGTCACCCCCGCCTTTGCAGTCTCGAGTGCGGAGTTGGCTTCCTGCAGCGCCTCCTGGGCCTGGTCAAGTTCGACCTGCTGGCCCTTGAGCTGGCCGTCCAAAGCCTGCGCCTGGAGCTGGGCCTTATCGCGCCGGGCCACCAGAGCTAGGTCGCTGGTGGCAGGTCCTGATCCCCCGACAGCGCCAGCCAGGGTGAACACGTCCGTCTGGCGGGTGATGGCCTGGTCCCAGGTGGCCGCCGGGCCTGCCTGCCGGGCCTGGGCCATCAGCTCTTGGGCCTGCTGACTATTCTCTACGGCCGCCGTATGAGCCAGCAGTAGGCGGGTAGATTGGAGCACACCCTGCGCCTGGTCCGAGTCTGGCGCGTCAGCACGAGCGCTGATGAGACTAGCGGCAGAACGGACCGGCTGACTAGAAGTGTTCTCCTGCGAAGATTGCGCCAGGCTGTCCCTAGCAGCTGCCTCTTCCTGGCCAAGTTCGGCTCCTGCTAAGGGTTGTAAGAGGGCCGCCTTGCCTAACTGCTCCTCGTGAGCCTTGCTCAGGGCCGTCTGCAAATCCTGGGCATCGGCCACCACCAGGGCCCCGGAGTAGTCAGCGAGCGCATGGGCTACGGCCTCCTCCCAGCCCTCCTCCACCTGGATGAAGTCAGCCAAGCGGCCCAGCAGGTGCACGCTCTGATCTTGAGCCAGCTGACCCATAGCTGTACGCGCCTGGAGGGTGTCGCTCAAGGCATCCGCCTTGGCTTGAAGGGCAATCATCTGCGAGTTGAGCTGGCGACGCTCCTCCTCCAATCGGTTGACCTCGTCGCGAGCCTGCGCCCGAGCCTGCTCAGCTGCCTCCTGGGCCTCCCGCAAGTCAGCTTCTTGGTCCGACTGGTCGTCGTCCGCCAGTTGAGTCTCTTGAGCCTGGGCCTCCTTGAGCTGTTGGGCCGTGGCTGCCTGGTTACGTTCAGCGTCTGCCAAGCGCTCCTGGGCCAGCTCAAGGGCTGACTCTTCCTTAGTGACCAGCCCCTGCAAGCTCGAGAGCTGAGCGTCCCTGCGGCGGGCCGTCTGCTGGAGCTCGGTCAAGGTCTGCCGAGCGGCCGCCAACTGCTTCTCCTGACTGGCACGCTCCTCGGTGGCCGCATCCAGAGCCAGTCGAGCCTCATCCACCAGGCCCGCCTGCGCCTGCTGCTGGGCCTCTAACTCGTCGGCACGCTTGCTCAAGAGCTCAGGGTCTGGGCCCGCATGAGTCTGCTCCATCTGGGAACGCAGGGAGCGCAGGCGCTCGTCGGCCAGGGAGCTAAGCGCCTGGTAGCGCTCCTGGAGTTGGGTCAGATCGTGCCAGGTCTGGTTAATCCGCGTCATCTGCGGGTTGGACTCCTGGCTCAGGGCCTCAACCTGCTCAATGCGCATCTTGACCTGAGCCAAGGCTCGCTGCCGATCGGTCAGCTGCCCCCTCAACTCCCCCAGCTGCTGGCGGGTAGAGTCAAGCGAGCGCTGGGCCTGGAGGGCATCGTCGGCGTAAATGCGGGCCTGGGCGTCCCTCAGGGTAACTTCTATGCCGTCGGCCCTACGAGAGACCCTCGCCTGCCTACCCAGGGGACCGAGCTGCCGGTGAATCTCGCCCAGCAGGTCGTCCAGGCGGGAGAGGTTGGTTTCCGTATTCCCCAGCTTACGCAGGGCTCGTTCCTTGCGCTTGCGGTGTTTTAAGATGCCGGCGGCCTCCTCAATGAAGGCCCGGTGACCGCTGGGGTCGGCGTGCAAAATAGCGTCGAGCCGCCCCTGGCCGACGATCACGTGCATCTGCTGGCCCAGGCCCGTGTCGGAAAGCAGCTCCTGAATGTCGAGCAGGCGGCAGGCTGACCCGTTGATGGCGTACTCGGAGCCGCCGTTGCGGAAGATGGTGCGGGTGATGGTCACTTCCGTATAGTCAATGTCGAGCACCCGATCGGTGTTGTCAATGGTCAAGCTCACCTGGGCGCGCCCGAGCGGAGGCCGGGAGGAGGTGCCAGCAAAAATCACGTCTTCCATGGAGCTGCCGCGCAGAGCTTTCGCCCCCTGCTCACCCATCACCCAAGCCAGGGCGTCGACAATATTCGACTTGCCCGAGCCATTAGGGCCCACTACGGCCGTAATACCTGGCTCAAAACGCAGGGTGGTGGCGGAGGCGAAGGATTTGAACCCCCGCAGGGTGAGCTCCTTTAAGTACATTTAGACCCTCTCAGCCTTCGGTTTCGCCAGGTCCGGGTTCGGCCGCTCTTTCAGGAGGGCCCGCGCGTCGCCAGCGGTAACGAAGGAGCCGCAGATGAGCACACCGTGCCCGTATCCCACGCCCAACTCGTCCTGGGCGTCAACCATATCCACGGCCGTCTGAATGGCGTCGGGCAGGGACTTTTCGCGGAAGACGCGCTCAGGCCCGAAGACTTTCTGGGCAATAGCCTCCAGCTCATCGGCAGGCATGACCCGCTCCCGCCAGGAATTCTCAGTCACCACTACCTGGCTCAGGAGCGGCTCCAAAATGCCCAGGTACTCCTCCACCTGCTTGTCTTTCATCATGGCAATTACGCCGACCACTTGCTCAAAGTCGTAATTTTCCTCGATGGCATCGCGCAGGGACTGGGCAGCGTTCACATTGTGGCCACCATCGATGATAATCGTGGGCGAAGTGCGCACCTGTTCAATGCGGCCGGGGATGCGAACCTGGCTCAGGGCCTCGCCTACCAAATCCCCTTCCAGAGCACCGTTCACCGGGATGACCACCTCGGCTGCGGCTAGGGCGGCCAGGGCATTGTGAGCCTGGTGGACCCCGAACTTGTCGATGGGCACGTCCTCATAGGTACCGCCCGGAGTTCGCAGGGTGGCTACCTGTCCGCCTACTGCCGGTTGGCGGGCGACCACTTCCAGCTCCTGGCCGTCACGCCAGAGCGCCGCCGCCCCCTGCTCCCGGGCTGCTTGTTCAATAATCGGCATGACCTCGTCTTCGTGGGGCTGGGCACCCACAATCACCGTGGAACCGGGCTTAATAATGCCGGCTTTCTCAGTGGCAATTTGTTCTACCGTGTTGCCCAACCACTGCATGTGGTCCATATCAATCGGCCCGATAATAGCCGCGTCTGCATCGAGCACGTTCGTGGCATCCCAGAGGCCGCCCATGCCCACTTCCACCACGGCCACGTCCACGGGCGCGTCCGCAAAAGCCCAAATCGCCATGGCGGTCAGCACCTCGAAGAAGCTCATAGGCGCCTGACCCTGCTCAGCGGCTTGAGCATCGACAATAGCGATAAAATCCTTCATCTGCTCGTAGGCATCGATGAAGTTGTCGTCGGAGAGCTCCTGGCCGTCGATGGCAATGCGCTCATTGATCCGCTCCAAGTGCGGCGATGTGTACAGGCCCGTGCGCAGGCCGTAGGCCCGCAATATGGCTTCGGTCATCCGGGCGGTCGAACCCTTGCCGTTGGTGCCGGTGATGTGGACCACGCGGAAGGAGGACTCAGGGTGGCCCAGCAGGTCGAGAATGGCGTGCATGCGGTCCAAATTGAGGTTGGTGGACGTATGCTCCGTGGGCCGGGCCATAATTTCGCGCTCTACCTCGCGGATAGTACGGCCTTGCCTGTTGGGTTGCTCATATGACATAAAGAAACTCTTGCCTCCAGCTTGCACGCCTGAGCCCGTGCAGGGCGCACGGTTCTAGGACTGAGCTCTATTCTATGCGCTCCCCCTGCCAGAGCGTCCACCTATTGGCCGCAGGCTCAGCCAACTTCGCGCCAAGTCACTAGTATAGGAGTATCACCAGTATTGGTCAGCGCGGCCGGCGAGCAGGGCCAGCCATCGCGCACTCAAGGAGGCAAGAAATGGCAGAGAGCACCACGCCGAAGGAAGCGGACATCGACATCAACGAGCAGGACATGGCTGACCGGGTCAACAACCGCACCCTGCGGCCGAATTCCGCCACGTTTCAAGAGTTCATGACCCAGGGCTGGGGCGAGCAAGAGGCGAGCGTGGAACCGCTCGAATCCAGCAAGTACATCGGCGCTCGCCTGGCCAAGCTGGGCCAGCGCTTCCCCGGCGAACGCCTGATCATCCCCGCCGGCGACTACAAAACTCGCAACAACGACAACGATTACGCCTTCCGCCCCGACTCAGCCTTCGCCTATTACACGGGCTTAGGCGAGGACTTGGAGCCCGGCGCCATCTTGGTGCTCGATCCCGTCCAATCTGGCTCCCCGCAAGCCCAGAGCGGCCAGACCCACCAGGCGATGCTCTACGTGCACCCCCGCGCCGACCAGTCCACGCGCGACTACTATCGCTCCTCCCAGTATGGCGAATACTGGGTGGGTCCGCGCGCAGGTCTCAAGGAGCTCTCCATCATGACCGGACTGCCCACCCGCGACTCGGCCCTCTTTGACAAGGACATCGCCCAGGGCGTAGGCCCCGAAAACGAGGCCGTGCACTTGCGCGCCCTGCGCCATACGGACGAGGCCATTACGGCCCAGGTGGAGGCGGTTCGCAAGGAGCAGGGCCAGTGCAGCCCCGACCAGGGCGTCGCGCTCGACAACAAGTTCGAGGAGTTTGCCTCCGAAGCCCGCATGGAAAAGGACGCGTACGAGGTGGGCGAAATGCGCAAGGCTATCGCCGCCACCAAGGACGGGTTTGACAAGATTTTGAGCCGCCTGCCCGAAGTGGTCGGCCTCCCCCGCTCCGAGCGCATGTTGGAGGGCGCCTTTAACGCCAACGCCCGCGAAGAGGGCAACGACGTGGGCTACGGCTCTATCATCGCCTCGGGCACGCACGCCCCCATCCTCCACTGGATGCGCAACTCCGGCACCGTTGAGGAGGGCGACCTACTCTTAATTGACGCTGGCGTTGAGGTCAACTCCCTCTACACGGCCGACATTACCCGCACCTTCCCGGTGGGCGGCCACTTTAATCCCATCCAAAAGCAGATTTACGAGACCGTGCTCGAGGCCCAGCAGGCCGGCTTTGAGGCTGCCAAGCCCGGAGCTACCTATTCCGACATCCACCATGCGGTGATGCGAGTCTTGGCCACCCGCCTGCACGAGTGGGGCATTTTGAAGGTGTCTGTGGAGGAATCGCTCTCCCCGCAGGGTCAGCAGCATCGCCGTTGGCACGCCTGCGGCTGCGCCCACCACCTGGGGCTGGACGTACACGACTGCGCTGAGGCCCGCTACGAGTCCTACCAGGGTGCGGCCATTACTCCCGGCATGATTTTCACCATTGAGCCCGGCCTCTACTTCAAGGAGAACGACATGATGGTCCCCCCGGAGTTCCGTGGCATCGG
The DNA here is from genome assembly GCA_033127725.1 of Bombiscardovia nodaiensis. Lineage (NCBI taxonomy): Bacteria > Bacillati > Actinomycetota > Actinomycetes > Bifidobacteriales > Bifidobacteriaceae > Bombiscardovia > Bombiscardovia nodaiensis. Next base: position 1,411,963 of record AP026798.1, read on the forward strand.
CGTGCGCGTAGAAGACGACATACTGATGACCGAAAATGGCCCAGAATGGCTCTCCAAGCAGATTCCTAAGAGTGTGCAAGAGGTGGAAGCCTGGATGGCTGAGCGCGCCCACCAGGCCTGAAAATGGCAGAAACAGTAATCACAATAATCAACCAGTAGCAAGTAATTGAGGTAGCTTCCGGCGCATCGGCTGGCCCAGCTGAGCGGATATGCTGGAAGCTATCTCACTGCCACCAACAGCTGCGAAGGCGGGTACCTTGAGGCCCGCCGGTCAGCAGCAGAAAGCCATGAAGCATGACGACTCCGCAATTTATCCTTGACCTGCGCCAATCAGTAGGACATACCCTCCTCTGGCTCAACGGCATCACGGCCTACGTGGTCCGTGAAGATGGCCGCATCCTTCTGGGCCGCCGGTCCGACACCGGCGAGTGGGCCATGGTCTACGGCATCAACGAGCCCGGCGAAGAGCCCGCCGACACGACCGCCCGCGAAGTCAAAGAAGAGACCGGCGTGGATGTCATAGTCACCGACCTAGTTTCGATCAAGTCCTCAAACAAGCCGATTGTGTATGCTAACGGCGATCAGACCATGTACATGGATATGTCCTTCATCTGCAAGCCCGACCCGGCCGGCAACATCGAACCCTTCGTAGGCGACGACGAGAGCCTATCTGTGGGCTGGTTCGACCCCAGCAACCTCCCCCAGCCCCTAGCCGCTTCCACGCTCGAGCGCCTGGAACTCATCCATCAGTACCTGGCCAACGCCTCCCATGGCGACCGCCACGCCCTCTTCTTCGGCGGCCAGGGCAGCCAGGATGCCCCAAGCAGCCAAACTGCCTGAGAGCAGCAAAGACTCAGTAGCAGACGCTGAGCGAGCAGGACATGCGCAGTAAGGCTCGGTTGGCGGACTGCGGGTGGTGAGCGAGTAGCGGCAAGCTACGCACCGCTACTCGCAGCCCGAATCCAACTCGAACGTTTCTGAGCTATTCAACTGCCAGACTTCCGCGCCCGTCGGCGGTTTCGCTAGAAGCGATTGAGTATCTGTTTGAGCCCCCAGTAGGCTCCCCCCCCCATGCAGCAAGCCGCCACAGTGGCCGCCAAGAAAGCCGCCCAGAGGCATACAAAGAGCTGACCCATCACGTAGATGAGCGCCAAGTATGCCAAGGCAACGCCAATGGCCCAGGCCCACCGAGCGTGTGCAGACAAGAGAAAGCTCGAGACCGCGACCTTATAAATCACATACGATACAAGCAGCCAAGCCAGAAAGAGCATGGCGAGCCGGTTCCAGCTCTTGACGCGCCCTAGGCTGCCCAGATAGCCGGCCCCAGGCAAGAGCTGCACCAACCACACCGACAGGGCGTAAGGCAGGAATCCAGCGAACAGAACGTTGGCCAACAATTCCAAAAGCTGGTAGAAAAAGTGGGCCCAGGTGCCTTCCCCGAAGTCCTCAACCTTGTCCGCTGGCTCCGGCAGCACCCGATATTCGAGGCTCTTGTTTCGCTCAGATTGCTCGCGTTTCTTGCGCTCCACTTCAGCTGGATCGTCAGGCTTAATGGCCTCCAAAAAGTCAAGCCTCTGCTCGCTCAAGCTCTTGTCGCCTTTGCCAGCCACCTGTTCCGCCTTTCACTTGGATCCCCTGAGTACCTATTCTATCGGCATCGCAATCTGCACGCATGCTACGCCTGCACTCAGAGCAGCCAGCACAGATGATAGAGAAGGCACCGCATTCAGCCACCATTCACACGTCATCAACCATACAAAAGACATACAACAGCATGTAAAACGAGTGCGTACAGACAGCTCTTGCCAGCGCCTGTACGCACTCGTTTGTGCATTTGCCTATTTGGCTTGGGGCAGGAGGCGGAGGGTATAGGTGAACTCGGGGATGTCCAGGCGGTAGGGCTCGGCTAGGGCGGGGCCGCAGGAGTTGGAGCCTAGGCCGGATTGGGCGTAGTCCAGGCACAGGACTGTGGACTCGGATTCGTCCAGCTCGTGGTTGTGGCCCTTGTCGGTCAGCTCCTCCTGGGTGTACGGGGAGAGGTTGAAGGAGAAGGGCGTTTCCGAAAGGGCCAGGATGGCGATGCTCTGGCTCTCCACGTTCACGTAGTCGCAGGACCAGTGGGAGCCGCTCTCCTGGGGCTTCAGGTAGGGCTCGAAGAGGCCATGGGCGCTGGAGGCAAAGACCCCGTAATGGGTGGCCTGGTGCTTGTCCACATAGGACTCAGTGGGACCGTAGCCGCAGTATGTGGCCTGATCCATAGCCTTGGGCAGGAAGAGGCGAAGTCCGAAGCGGGGCAGGAAGGGAAAGGCCGGGTCGCGCTTGACGTCCATCTTGAGGCTCAGAGCACCTTGAGCGGTGATGGTCCAAAGGGCGCGCATCTTGGCGATGGGCTGGATGACCTTGGAGACCAGGGCCAGGTCGGCGGTGATGGTGACGGTGCCGGTGGACTGGTCCACGCTGTACTCGCTGGAGTAGGCGCGGGTGTAAGTGTGGTCGTAGTGGGCGCGGCGCCATTCCTGCTTGATATTCATGTCGTTGTCGGTGGGAGCCCGCCAGACGTTAACTTCCATGGGCTGGTCCAGCAGGGGGCGGCTGGCGTACACCAGCGAGTCGAAGAGGCCGGAATTCTTGTTGAAAGCGTAGCGCCAGTCCTCCCCTTCGATTGCTATTTGCGAGGAGGTCTCCCCTATGGTGGGTACGCCTTCGCTGGTCAGCCGCTGGCTGGAGTGGCGGCCCATGAGCTGGTCTGGCTGGGCTGGGCTCAGGGGCTCGAAGCGGTCCATCAGGGCGGAAACCACGCTGTTAGCGCGGTCTTGCACGGCTATGTCTACCTGGTCGAAGCCCAGGTCAAATCCTGCTGGCAGAGGGCTGCTGGCTTCCTTAAGGCGGTATGTCACCAGGAGGGTGACTTTGCCCTGTGCTGGTAGGTCCAGCTGGGGCAGGGTCACTTGTCCCTCGCCGTGGGCGGGGATGGAGGGCACGGGTCCGCAGTCGATAGCGTCGAGGAGGGGGTCTTCCAAGCTGCTGCTGGCTGGGTTGTGGGTCTCGTCGCCGCCGAAGTAGCCACGCTCGAAGGGCTCGCCGTCGCGCAGGAGGGTCCAGGAGATGGTCAGGTAGTCGGCCAAATCTAGGAAGTCCATGTAGTTGTAGAGGGTGAGCGTGCAGCTGGGCTGATCAAAGTCCACTACGCGCGCTGGGCGGAAGACGTTTTTGAACTCCTTCAAGCCAGTGTGGGGCCTGCGGTCGGGGTATACCAGGCCGTCCATGCAGAAGTTGCCGTCGTCCGGGTATTCGCCATGGTCGCCGCCATAGAGGTAGACCTTGCGGCCGTCGATAGTGCGACCCTGGTCGATGGCGTGGTCGCACCACTCCCAGACGCAGCCGCCCAGGAGGCCGGGGAAGCGCTGGAAAGTCTCAAAATATTCTTCCAGATCGCCCGGCCCGTTGCCCATGGCGTGAGAGTATTCACATAGGAAGTAGGGGCGCCTGCCCTGGTCGCCGTCGTCGCCGTGGGGGGTCACGCCGTGGGGGCCTTCGGGGGTGAAGTAGGCGGCGATGTCCTTGGTGGAGGGGTACATGCGCGAGTAGATGTCCAGGTTGGAGTAGTCCAGGTTGGCGCGCGGGGAGCCGTGGATGGCGGACTCGTAGTGGGTAAGCCTTGAGGGGTCGCGCTGCTTGGTCCAGGCTAGGGCCGCTTCGAATCCGCAGCCGTAGCCGGACTCGTTGCCCATGGACCAACTGATGACGCTGGCGTGGTTTTTGTCGCGCTCAACGCTGCGCTGGACGCGGTCGACGATGGAGTCTTCAAAGGCGGGATCGTCGGAGATTTTTCCGTTCCAGCACTGGGGGTCTTCGCGGGGCTTATCTTCGTAGAGCGCATCTATGCCGTGTGTTTCGATGTCAGCTTCGGCGATGACGTAGAAGCCGAGCTGATCGAAGAGGGCATAGAAGTGGGGCGCGTTCGGGTAGTGGGAGGTGCGGATGGCGTTGACGTTGTGCTCTTTCATGAGCTGCAAGTCGCGCATCATCTGCGCTTGGCTGATGGTGAAGCCGGTGACGGGGTCGGAGTCGTGGCGGTTGACGCCGTGAATTTTGATGGGCTGGCCGTTGACCTTGACCACGTTGCCATCCACGCTCACCTGGCGGATGCCAATGTAATCAGTGATGACTTCGGCTGGGACCTGCTGGCTGCCTGCGGTGCCCTCCTCCCCCAGACTGGAGAGTTCGAGCCGGTAGAGATTAGGCTCTTCGGCGTTCCACAGGAGCGGATCGCTTAGACTGAGCTCAATGCTCCCCTGCCTGCCGTCTGCGCTGGCTGCGGCCTGCGCCAGAACTTGCCCAAAGTCGTCGAGAATCTTGGCCTGCACTGGGCACGGCTGGGCCGTACTGCGCTGGTCTGCTGCCTGGCCAACGATCTCAGGGTCTGTGTCCGCTGGGCGGACGGCTCCCAGGAAGTCCAGGTCGATGCGAATGCGGGCCGAATGCTGGTCTTCGCTCAGGCTGGTGTGGACGAAGTAGTCACGGATGGCTGCCTGCGGGCGGCGCAGGAGGTAGACCGAGCGGAAGATGCCAGACATGCGGAACTTGTCCTGGTCCTCCAGATAGGAGCCGTCGCACCACTTGAGCACGAGCACGGCCAGGCGGTTGCGGCCGGGTTCCAGGAGCTGGGTGACTTCGAACTCGCTGGTGGAGTGGGAGACTTGGCTGTAGCCCACGAAACGGCCGTTGAGCCAGACGTAGAAGCAGGAGTCTACGCCTTCGAAGTTGAGGAAGGCCCTGGGCGCTTGAGCGTCTTGCTGGTAGTCGAAGTCGCGCAGGTAGACCGCGCAGGGGTTCTCCTGCGGCAGGTAGGGCGGGTCGAAGGGGAAGGGATAGTTGACGTTGGTATACTGCTCCTGGTCGTAGCCGTGCGCCTGCCAAACTGAGGGCACTGGCAGCTTGTCGTAAGCTCCAATTCCCGCGTCTTGCGCTGGGTCAAAATCAGCTTGGAAGAAAGCTTTGGAACCTGCGGCTGCCGCCCCGCTCACTTCGTCGTCTAAGGCGTGGATGCTGGGGTAATAGCGGAAGTCCCAGTCACCGTCCAGGGAGCAGAAGCGCGCTGATTGTTCGCGCAGCTCGCCACGCCGGTCCCCTGCCACAGCGTCGGGCACAACATAGGAATGTGAGCGCTCACATCCCACATGTAGCCGCGCAGGATCCTCATAATACTTTGGTATAAACATAGCTGTATTCCTCTTCGTAGTTCAGCCGCGCTGCTCAACTCTGTCAGCCACCGGACTTAGTTCATCTCTTATTGTAACGAAGCGGCCCACAGGAAACCCCGCAGGCCGCATTTTTCAAGTGCCAAAAAGGCTACGAGCGCGCTTGGAGCCCGTCTCAGCCTTCCTTGACGGTGTACCCCTGTTCATTGCCGTACTTTACGAGATCCTTTTGGAAGTTCTGCAGGGCGCTTTCGAAGGTTGTAGAACCTTCGTAGGCCTTGCCAATCGTATCGTTCACAATAGAGTTGGCGTACACCTGGTAGGGCAGGAACTGCCACTTGGGCAGAATGTCCTTGGAGGACTGGTTGAAGACCTTGTTGATCTGCTGACCGCCGAAGTAGTCGGGCTTCTCCTCCAGGAATTCGGTGGCGTTGAGCTCCTTGACTGTGCTGGGGAAGGTGCCCTTCTGCTTGGCAATCTCGATGGACTCCTTGGAGCTGTTGAGCCACTTGATGAAACCGGCTGCGAGCGCTGGATTCTTGGTCTTGGCGTAAGCTGCCTGGCTGGAACCGCCATAGTTGGCGGAGGCGGGCTTGCCGTCGTAGGTGGGCAGCGGGGCTACTCGCCAGTCGCCAGCAGACTCTTTGACCGACCCTTCTAGGGAGCCCCTGAGCCAGGAGGCTGAGATGATTGAAGCCATCTTGCCCTTGTTGGCCGCCTGGTACCACTCTGTGCCCTGGTTGGCGAAGGTGGTGATCAGATGCTCGGAGATGAGCTTGTCCCAGGTCTTAGCCCACTGGGTCGCACCCTTGTCCTTCAAGTTAATGGTCACATTCGTGCCGTCCACCTTGAAGGCATGGCTGCCCGCCTGCCAGAGCAGGGAGGTCACCAGGTTGCCCTGGCCCGAATCGCTCGTAATGTGAACGCTGGGGTCCTTCTGCTGCATAATTTCGCCGTCTTTAATGAACTCGTCCCAGGTCTTGGGAGGCTCGGAGATGCCGAAGGAGTCAAAGACTTTCTTGTTGTAGAAGAGGGCCATGGGGCCGGTGTCTTGCGGCAGTCCGTAGATTTTTCCGTCCACGGCAACCGAGCTCCAGGCCGAGCTGGCGTACTGGCTCTTCAGACTTGTGAAGCCGTATGGGGCCAGGTCGAGCAGGTTACCGGGCGTGTAGAACTGCGAGAGCGCCTGGTACTCGATTTGCATAATATCGGGGACGTCTTTGTCGGCTTTAATGGCGTTCATCATCTTGGTGTAGGCGCTGGCGCCCGAACCGGGGTTCACTACTTTGACGTGCACGTTGGGGTAGGCTTTTTCAAAAGCGGCCACTTGCGGCTCGGCAGCATTGGTCCAGGTCCAGTAGGTCAGCGAACCGCCCTTCTTCAACGCTGCTTCAACATCGGAGGCTTTCGAGCCAGAGTCGGCAGATGCTCCGCCGCTGCTGGAACTGCCGCAAGCACTCAAACCAGCCAAGCCCATAATGATGGCTGCACTCGCCGCGGTGAGGCGGCCTAAGGTTTTGAACTGCATAACTTTTCCTTTCAACAGGTGTATTTCAATTGCATTTTGTTTTGCACTGCACTTGCACTGCATTTGGACTGCACCGTCGACAACGCGGATGTTGCCAACGGCTACCGCTCCCGTCAGCGGCCTGGTAGACCTTGTGAGCGCACACCTCCTTTGGCTCTTGCTCCCACGCTTCTTACTGCTTCACGCTGCCGGCAGTCAGACCAGACTCCCAGTACCGCTGCAGCATGAGGAAGATGATGATAATAGGAATAACCGTGAGTAGGGCGCCAGCAATAACCAGGTTATAAATCGGCTCAGGAGTAGACGAACCGGTCGCTTGCTCATTCCACTCGTTCAGGCCCACGGTCAGCGGATACCACTTGGGGTCGTTCAGCATAATGAGCGGCAGGAAGTAGTTATTCCAGGTGGAGACAATCGCAAAGAGCAGAACGGTAATGATACTGGGCGAGAGCAAGGGCACCACGATCTGGGCGAAGATTCTGAACTCCCCTGCTCCGTCCATACGCGCTGACTCAATAATGCCCTGTGGCACGCCGGACTTGGCGTAGCTCATAACTAGGTAAAGGCCGAAAGGACTGATGAGGGAGGGCAAAATAATAGCCCAGGGTGTATTGGTGAGCCCTAGCTTGGCGAAGAGCAGGAAGGTGGGAACCACCAGGGCAGTGCCGGGAATAGCGATAGCGCCGATGACCGTGGCCAGCACACCCTTTTTACCAGGAAAGTCAAAGACGGCCAGGCCGTAGCCAGCGAGGGTGGCCAAGAAGGTGGCACCACCTGCGCCCACGAGCACGTACATGAAGGTGTTCAGAAGCCACTTGGCGAAGACGCCGTCCTTGTAAGTGAACGTTTGTTTAATGTTTTCAATCAAGTTGAAGTCGTGTCCAAACCACAGGCCAAAGGTGGACATGATGTCGCCCTGAGATTTCGTGGCGTTAAAGAGCAGCCACAAGAGCGGCACTGCCGAGTAGAGGGCCAGAATCATCATAAAGATAAACAAAGTCGGCGAATTGTGGACTAAGTAATGCTTTTTTCTGCGTGCCGGGCGAGCCTGCCGAGCTGGGCGAGCCGGAGCCGATGGTGTGCTTACTACCTGAGAAGTCCTTGCAGTAGTCATATCACTTCCCCTTCTTTGCCAGGCGAGCCTTGCGGCGGGATGCCTTAGCCGCCTTGCTGGCCTTTGTTTCATCGCTGTTGCGGGACCCCTGCTCCTGCGTTATGTAGGTGATAATGCCCGTAATCACGCCCATCAGGATGGCGAGCGCGGCCGCATTGTTGTACTGGCTGCCGTTGAGCGAGAGGTTGTAAGCCCAGAGATTGGGCGTGTAGTTGCTGGAAATAGCGTTGGGAGCTGGCGTCTTCAGGAGCTGGGGCTCGCTGAAGAGCTGGAAGGTGCCGATAATCGAGAACATATAGGTAATCAGCAACTGGCCCTTAATAGCGGGGATTTTGATGTAGCGCGCTACCTTCCACTCGCTGGCCCCATCGAGCCGGGCAGCTTCATAGAGCTCGGTTGGAATAGTTTTCAGTCCCGAGTATAAAATCAGCATATTGTAGCCCAAGAAGGACCAGGTCATGATGTTGCCGATTGACCACAAGATAACGTTTTTGGCCAAAGGTTCGAAACCGGTGCCAAGCAGGGCATTGATGTTGGCGGTCAGACCGAACTGGTTGCCGTAGAGGAACTCCCAAATGAGCACTGCCACCACGCCAGGCACTGCGTAGGGCAGGAAGAGGACTATGCGGAACACGCCGTGCCCCTTGAGCCGACCCGAATCTATGCACAGGGCCGCGAGCAGGGCCAAGCCCAGCATAATCGGCACCTGAATCAGGAATACGCGAATGACTCGCCACAAACCGTCCCAGAAGGTCGCGTTTTTCAGGAGCGATATGTAGTTCGAGAGCCCCACGAAATGGCTGCCGCCGATGAGTTGATCCCTAAAGACGCTCAAGTAGAGGGCGTAGCAAATGGGCATAATCGTAGCAACAAAGAATACGATCAGGAAGGGCCCCACGAAACCCCAACCAATCCATCGCGTCTTAGTGTGAGCGCTCATTCTCGGGCGCCTACTGCTGGCTCGGCCCTGGCTACTGGAGCCAGAACGAGCTGGTGAAGATACAGATGTCATAGCAAATCACCAAACTTCCTTAGTTTGTGTAGTGGTACAAGCGCGCTTTTCATCCTTGAAAGCGGCGAAAGAGGGCTGTATTGATGCCTCATAAGTATGCAGCCCTCAAGACAATTGCGGTAACTTGTGACTTCCTATTACCGCTTGTCGCGGCTGGGAATCGCTCTGTTTTTGCTCTCTACTTATGGCATGGCGCAATCCTCAATGTCGTGATTTGGAAGGGCCCCATACGAAGTTCAGCGCCCTCGAGCGGCACCGGCTCAGACTGGTCTGCGGCCACCAGAGCCCAGGCCAGCTGCGGGTCCACTGCCCCTTCTTCAGTCAAATCTGTTTCTCGAACCAGCGCATCTGCCAGCAGGGTGCTGGGATGCAGACGCGCTCTGGCACTGCTGCCGAGGGCTTCATAGCAGCGCACCACGATATCCTTCGACCCATCGTCGGCAGGCTTGACCCAGTCAAGCACAATCGAACCTTCAGAGTTTCCTTCGCAGGTCACCTCCTCTACAGTCAGCAGAGCGTCGCCCTCACTGACATCCGTAAGCTGGGGAGCATTCATCTCTTCAGCACAATCCAGCGTCTCTTTCAGGCTCGCGCCTGCACACAGCGTCCAGGCAAAGTCGTACGTATGCCCCCTGTCCGTATTCGGGTCGGGCAGGGTGGGAGACTCCAGCAGCGACATGCCGAAAGCAACACCAGGAGACGGCTGCCCAATCTGGCTGGCTGGCAGCTGAAAGGCGCTGGCTCCGTAAGTGGAGTCATTGGCTATGCCCAGTCCGTAGGCCCCTTGCGCCAAGTGGACGAAGCGGTGGGTGGAGCATTCGAACTGAGCTTCATCGGCCGCCCGATCCTTGGCAATTGGGCGTCTAACCAGCCCGTACTGGCACTCGCAGGTGAGCTCCCGGGCTTGCACGTTTAGGGGCAGCAGAGCTTTCAAGAACCGATCCCGCTCCTGCCAGTTAACGCTCGCACGGAAGTTGAGGTCGCGAGAGCCCGCCCGGAGCATGACTTCAGTAGTGATTGTCGTACCCTGGCCAATGGTCGAAGTCAGCACCAGACCGGCTTCTTCCTGCCCCTGAACCACCCGTATATCACTGACCTTCTCACGCTCAATCGGCCCCAGGAAGGCGTCACGGTCCAGCTCCCAGGCGTCGCGCTCGCAGGGCTTATCGACCATGAGCTCGTAGCCCGCCAGGTAGTGACCAGATGCGACCAGCTCCTGCCCGCACGACAAATCCACCAGCGAAGTAATCCTGCCATCTTCGCTGCACTCCAGGCTCAGCAGGCCATTCGATAGCCGGTATCCGCTCTCAGTTTTCTGGCAGGCGGGCTGGGTATCACCAGCTGCTACGGGCAGCTCAGCTTGGCCGGTCTGCAAAGTCCCCTGCGCGGTGTGGACCTGCCACAGAGCTGGGCTGATGGTGGCCTTCTGCAAGCGAGGCCGCTCAGGGAATACCTGGTTGAGAGCGCTGACAGCCTGCTGGGTCAGCTCATGGATAGTCTCCAAGTCCTGGCGGTAGTCCTCCCGGGCCTCCCGGTGGACCCAGGAGATTGAAGTGCCGGGCAGAATGTCGTGGAACTGGTTCAGGAGTAGGCGCTTCCACAGGTCCGCCACCTGCTCAGCCGGGTACTGATAATTCTGGCAGGCGAGCTTGGCGTAAGAGCCCAAGTATTCCAGGGTGCGCAGCCCCGATTCCATCCGTCGGCAGCCCGCCTTCATCTCATGCTGGCTGGTGAGCGTCGCCCTATGCAGCTCCAAGTACAGCTCACCCACCCAATGGGGCCGTTCGCGCTCGTCGCAGGCGGCGAGCTGGTCGGTGAGTTTGCTAAAGAAATCGTCCGGACTTGACGGCTGGCAGGTGGGCAGTCCTTCCAGGTTTTCCATCCGCTGGAGCCGACCCGTCATCTCGCGCGTGGGACCACCGCCGCCGTCGCCAAAGCCGTAGAGCAAGAGCGCTTGGTCAATGCTCTCCTTGTCGCGGGCGTTGGCCTCGGCATAGCGCATCTCACTAGGCGTGGCCTCGGCCGCGTAAGTGTCTGTCGGCGGAAAATGCGTCACGATGGGCGTGCCGTCAATGCCCTCCCAGATGAACGAATGATGGGGAAAATGCGTGGTGTCGTTCCAGGAAATCTTTTGCGAGAGGAACCACTGGAAGCCGGCGCGGCGGGCAATCTGAGGGAAAGCGCCGGAGTAGCCAAAGCTGTCTGGCAGCCAGATGCCGCGCGGCACTACCTGGAGCTCCTGGGCAAAATAGCGCTTGCCGAAGGTGATTTGGCGGACCAGGGACTCCCCCGTCGGCATCATGGCGTCGGCCTCCACCCACATGCCGCCCACCGGGATGAACCGGCCCTGGCTGATGCGTTCGCGCACCCGAGCGAAGAGCTCTGGGTAGTCTTCCTGGAGCCAGGCATACTGCTGGGCCGAGCTCATGGCGAAGAGGAAGTTGGGATCCACCTCCATTAGAGCCAGCACGTTGGCCACCGTGCGGGCTACCTTCCGGCGCGTCTCCCGCTTGGGCCACAGGTAGGCCGAGTCAATATGCGCATGGCCGATAGCATTCTCGTGCAAGACGCTGGCATAGGCCGACTGGTCCAGTACTGCTCGCAGCTGGGCGCGGGCCTGGGCCAAGGTAGCCGGGCGGTTGTCGTCGTCGTAGGCGTTGAGCGAGCGCTGGAGGGCTTTAGCTAGGCGCCAGTAGCGCACGGAATCTGGCTCCAGCACCTTGATGAGCCCGCAGACCACTTCCAAATCTCGCGCGTACTCCCAAAGCTCCTGGTCAAAGAGACAAACCTCGATAGGACCGAGCTGGTAGGCCGTGTAGAGCAGGCTGGTCGGCGCCTCGCCCAGGTTCGTGGAGCGGATAGGCGGGTTGACGAGCTTAGGATTGCAGGCCGCCTCCAGGTAGAGGTTGAAAGTGCCGTCGCTGGCAATGAGCTGCCCGAGAGCGCCCTTGCCCCAGAGGCGCACCCAATTGTTGAGCGGGTGCACGCCCTTCAAAGCACGGCCGTCAGCCGCGTAGACCATACCCTCGCACTGGCCACCCACCATCTCGCCGGTCCAGCCTAAATCGACTCTCAATTCGATGGGCTGGTCCCGCTTGAGCACATTCTCCGGCACCCGCCCTTCGATATGGAACCAGGTCGTGCCCCAGGTCGTGCCCCAACTCTGGCCTTCCTGAGCTGGGTGGAAGCGCACTTGGCCACCCTCGCAGCGGCTGATGAACTCGCGCGGCGCAGTAGGTTCGCCAGTGTTCACATACGTGCTGACCTTGCACTGAGTGACTGGTGTATCGACATACGGCTCAATTCTGTCGCGCAAAAAGCGGTGACATTTGTTGAGCTCCCGATCGACTTTGATCTCCATATGAGGAATCCTTTTTTTTACCGAAAAATATGGGCTGCTGAGCGAGTTAAGCGCTGTTTACTAGGCTTGAATGAGGCGGCGGTCGCTCTCTTGGAAGTGCTTGAGCACGTCTGGGGTTGGCTCGCCAGTAGTCACCAGGGTGTTCACCTGGTCCAGCGTGCAGAGCTTGAGGCTGCCGTTACCTGGGAATTTCGTCTCGTCCGCCAGGAGCACGACCTGTTCGGCGGCGGCTATAAAGCGCTGCTTAATCGGGGCTTCGATGGCCATGTTGTCAACCACGGTGTCTCCCCGCACTCCGGTGCAGGTGAGGAACATAGTGTCTGCGGCAATCTGCTCAATAGTCTGCTCGGTGATGAAGCCGACGAGCGAGTCGTGGTGGTGGCGCAGGGCTCCTCCCACGAGCACCACATCCACGGTGTCGTCGTGGCGGACCTGGTCGAGCACGGCCAGATTGGCGGTGATGATGGTGACCTGCCGACCCTTGAGCTCATGGGCGATCAGCGCGGTCAAGGGACCCACATCCAGGATGATCGTGGACCCGTCTTGCACTAGCCCAGCAGCGGCAGCAGCTACTCGGCGGTCTAAGTCGCTCATTTGCGCTTTTTTGCCGTCAGCGCTGACCTCGACGCTTCCCGAATCGGTCATGTTCGCCCGGCTGCCCTGGGTCAGCATGGCACCGCCATATTTGCGCTCCAACTGCCCCTGCCGCTCCAAATAGGTTAAATCGCGGCGGATAGTGCCCTCGCTCACGCCTAGCCCGTCAGAGAGTTCCCTGACTGACTGTCCGTGCTGGGCCAGCTTATCTAGTATCTGTTGACGTCGTTCATCTAGCAACATGCAACAATGCTATCGCATTTGGTTGAAAATTGCAAAGTTTGTTCATCTTTTGTTGATTATGATTGTTTGATCAGCTTTTTTGAGCCTGTCATCAGAGACCGTCAGTCACCCTGAACGGCCCACTGCAAACTGACATTCTCGACATACTCCGAGGCAAGCAAGCTACAACAACACCTCGTAGCGGAAGGCCTGGAGCACTGAGCAACTCGGAGCAAAAGTGATCATACAATCAGCAGTCTGCCTTACAACTCACAACTCCCCTATCGACCACTACAAACAACCACAACAAAATCCACTCAATCTCAGCAAAAGATTTCATATATTCGGTTTTACTCAATGCAGCATTAGTGAGTATTCATACAGGTAAAGTGCATAACAGCTCATGCACCTCACCCGAATCACAACCACAAGTCAGTCTCTCTACAAGACCGCTGATTCGATAGCCTGGAGTAGTGCAAAAGTAAAAAACGCATTCTCCGCAACGAAACGAAAATCTAGTAAGCCGCGCAGAATTCCAAAAACCGTTGCAGCAACGACAGGACGAGTAATACACGAGCAATATCACTCAGGTCGTTGAGCCCCCACTGGACGGGTGGATTCACGAATAATCAACTTCGGTGTCAAAATTCTGCGGTTACCACTGACCACCTCACCGTTAAAGATTTTAAGCAACAGATTAGCAACTTTCGTTCCATAAAGACCAGCATCACGATGAACAGACGTAACGGAAGGGTACATGGCCTGGCAAATAAAGCTATCCTCAAAGCTAACGACTGCCGGCATACGTGTCAATATCTCGTTGTCTTCGGTTTTCACTCCGGAGTCAGACTGCTGAGCACGGCTGAGCGCGATTTCAATGAGAGAGCGCATACTGGCTGTAGCTAAAATTTCATTTTCATAAATAAAAGCAGTATAGGGCTCATCCTGCGTAAGTAACCTTGCTGTTACTTCAAAAGCCTCGGAAGGATCAAAATTTGTGAAATATACTGAGTCCGACTGCAGGTTATGATCCTGAGCAAATTCATGGAATGAGGCAGCTCGGGCCTTACTATAGTCTAAGTTCCCGTCTCCTGACAGATATGCAATTCGCCTGTGACCAAGTAGACTAAGATGTTCCAAAATGGTGCGCATAGTTTTGGAGTCATCAATCGAAAGTGAAGGCACCACATTGCTTGGATCTGGCCCTCCAGCGAGTACAGCAGGTAGGCCGAGCGAATGCAAAAGAGCAGGGCGAGGATCTTGAGCTAAAAGATCTACTAGAATCACACCATCAACACGTTTAGCCTTCGCCCAGGAGCGATATGTATCCATCTCTTCTTGCAAGCTTGCACATGGCCGAAATAAGAGACCATAACCTTGCTCACTCAGCGAAGCGTGTATTCCAGCCATAAAGTGAAGCATAAAGTTTTCTGTCTGAAAAGCATCCATAGACCGGGCAGGAGCAAAACCAACAGTCATAGTTTTCGAAGAGCTTAAAGCTTGCGCCGCATAAATTGGCGTCCATCCCATGCGAGCCGCAGTTTCCTTAACTTTTTGCTTAGTCTGCTCCGAGACGCCGGGTCGGTCATTAATGGCAAACGAGACAGCAGTCTGCGATATGCCCAACTCTTTAGCAATATCTTGCAAACTAACTCTCTTATCGTTATTTCCACTTGCCAGCATTTGATCTGACAAATTCTGGCTTGAACGCTGTATGCGTCCTTGAGTCTTATGCATGACTGTCCTTCTCCACTCTCACATTCGAGATAAGAGGAAAACTCTTGCCCACTCTTACCCACCCTGTTTACATTAGAATACCTGTAATTTTCAGAGTTGTTAGCAGTGAGCTATCGCTTTACCCTATGATCTCGTCAAGATTTCCGCTAGCGCATTGATCACGGTTTGCGGCACGTGCGACTGGAACCACTTTGGCTCCCCATACTCACCTGGTGCCATCTCCAATGTGTGAAGTGCTGCAAGAGCTCCTATTCCCTGCTCTTCTATGAGATTCAGCATGCACTCTTTTGTGTAATAGAGCATCTGGGCGTCGTTGAGTACCTCAAACGCATCGCGCTGTACAGGATTACTTGCTAGTTTTATACCAGAACCTAAATCAACTCGAAGTGCATAAGCGATATCTACCTCATTCACATCCACAGTCAAACTGAGCAACTTTGCATTATATGAAATGTCAGATTCTACAGGCTGCCCATGCTGAGTAACTTTTATTGCTTTCTTGTCTGGCTCATCGATACCACGGAAAACTATCTGCCAATGGCGGCGCTCGGGAATAAAACGGCGGATTGCCGAACTGCATTCTGGACTGCCATTACCACCATTGTTACCAATACCAGCATCAGCGGCAGGACCTATAGTGAAAATGGTGTGCTGACCCCAGTCTAGTATCAGCGAAGTTTTCGCCCAATGCTCTCGTCCCTGTTGAGCACCATTATCTTCCCAAAGATCAAACAATCCCGACTCACCCGGAAAAACCAATACGCGCAAATCTTCCGGATTGCTCACCATGTTTATCCTATTACCGTTTTGAGCACGGTTGTGTGTAGTTGAGAGCATTTGCAAAGGCACAATCCCGCCAGCCTTAGCAAAAACCGGAACTTGGTCTAATGTCCTCCAAACTTCCATAAGCCTACCGGCACCCGCAGTTGCTTCATAGCGACGACCGTTGGAACAATCAAACCAAGTACCTTGGGGAAACCAAACTTGAGCCCTACCTCTCTGCAACACAGGGTCATTCGCTTCAAGCACAGGAGAGACAATAAGCTCTGTGCCAAACTGATATTGAGTTGGGACGTTACCTCCTGAAAAGTTCCAATACATGGGCTCTATGAGAGGTAAATCATCATATGCCGCTCTCCGATTCATGGTATACAAATAAGGTATTAACTCATGCCGCAAGCGAAGGGCTGTTGTCATAGCAGAACGAGTCTGTGCGTGGAAGTTCCAAGGTTCTTTTCCATTGAACGGGGAATTCGTGGAATGCAAGCGATTAATCGGACTAAACGTGCCTAGCTGGTACCATCGAGCTTCCAATTGTTCATCTCGATAGCCAAACATATGCCCGCCAATATCATGGCTCCACCAACCGTAGCCAATGTTACTGGCCATAGCTGTAAAATATGGTTGGAATCGTAATGATTGCCACGAAACCACGGTGTCACCTGAAAAACCGACCGGATACCGATGCGAACCGGGCCCAGCATATCGAGAGAACGTCAGTGGCCTTCTATCCGATCGTCGTGCTGAGTCCAAATAGTGCAGATGGTTGAGCATCCACATGGGATCCAAACCCGGCTGTTTTGTCACTGAACCTTGCTGCCAATCAATCCACCAAAAATCAACGCCCTCATCCTCCATTGGATGCAAAATTGTATCGAAGTAAATACTCATAAACTTGGGGTCGGTAAGATCGAAATCAATGCGTTTCTCACTGGCTGCTTTCACTCCCATCGCCTCAGCTACTTGCGAGTATTGGTCTTCAAAAGCGCGCACCCCGTCTCGAGGATGCAGGCTCAAAGTGCTCATTAAACCATGTTCATGCAACCAAGTAAGAAAACGTTGAGGATCAGGAAATAAGTCGCGATTCCACGTATAGCCGGTCCAACCAGAACCATAGCGAGAATCAATGTCGACGAGATGCCAATCCATATCAATCACTGCAACACTAAAAGGAATGCCTTCTTGTTCGAAACGCTCAATCAACTGCTCATACTCATCCTGAGAGTACGCATGATATCTGCTCCACCAGTTGCCTAGAGCGAACCGCGGCAGTAAGGGAGTGTGCCCGGTAAGATGATAAAAATCTCTTACTGCTTCTTTAATGCGTCCGCCATAACCAAAGAAATAAAAATCTTGTGAAGCCTGTGACTGGGCAAAGACCCAGGTACCAAAAGGATTCAATGTGCCGTTCACAGTGTCTGCCCGTCGAATCACATTCGCTGAAGAATCATCTAGAATCGCCCATCCGTTCTTGGACATCAAGCCTGGATCCAATTGGGCAGCTCCATCAATCTGGTCCAGGGTACGAGTAGTACCACCCATATTGGCAGACTGGTCATCGCCGAAGTGCCATGTGCTCTCTTGAGATGCGAAATGCTTAAGATAGATGCTCAATCCCTCACGAGAAAACGCCTTACCATCGTACCTTATTTCAAGCTCTTCAGTGGTAATCAGAAGCGAACCGTCTTCATTCTTCTCTACCGCAAATTGAGTAGGAGGTTCAAAAAAACGGTTAAGCGCCAAAGGAGTGGTATCATCGACAAATTGTCCACTTGCTGACCACTCAAAGCGAATCAGTGAAGCAGTTAAAATGCCGATACGCCAATGGCCAGCGCTGACTATGCATTTGGGATTCATCGTTGGACGAGCGCCCATAGCCTCTAGACTGAATAGTTGAGCATTTACCATTACTTGAATCCTAATCTACTTTGAGCGCTCTAGAGCATTCATACAACAAGCGCTAACTGCATTTAGAGCACAGACGAATCAGAAACAGAACTATAGAGTTTTCCAGCTTTAGGTTCAACACTATGATGACTGCCAATTCCTCGCTCTTCAAGGAGCCGATGGTCTGCAAGATCTTTAGAAAGAACGAGAGACGGCCGCTCACCAGCCGCCGAAAGTTCCATCCACCGATCAAAAACTGAACCACCGGGAGAAAGCGATGCACGAAGAATAGGCAGACCTTCTGAGTCGGTGTCAATAACTAAGGCTTGAGGCCTCGCTTCAACCTTACAAGGATTTTGGTACTGTCTTACAACTTCCTTGAAACTATACCCGATCGGAGTTAATTTGCCATCCACATCAAACAAACCCAATTCGTGCTCTAGAGTAGGGAAATCTGCATATCTCTGGTCTACATTATGTGAACACCACCAAGTGAGACCGTAGACGTTATTAGAATCCAGGATATGCTCAATTGACTCTCGACAAAACTGCGCCGCATGTTCTGGTGCAATCACGTTGAGAGGCGCGCCGATTTCCTGCACCCACACTTTTCGATCTGCGTAGTTAGCAAATGCCTGTGCCAGCTGCACTAAATACTCGGCGTGACGCACACTTTCTTGACTCAAATCGCCATAATGTTGAGCTGTACCATTGAAAACCCAAGAATGTATAGCCGTGATATCACCGATATTCGCGGCATATTCGGGCAGGAAGGGATGGCCATCGCTGTACCACACTTCATCGTTCTCGCAATGAAGCACAACACGGCCATCTTGATGAGCTCTCTTTGTAACAGGTTTCAACAGCTCCCGCAGCCAAGCTTCGATGTCTTCATTACTAGCACGCATTGGTGAAGGATGAGAACTACCAGCAAATTGATTGCACTCATTGCCTAAAGTCAAGCCAGCAAAACAAGATAAATCATGCAAATCATCATATACAGCTGCTACTAACTCTGCCTGCGCTTGGACTGCAGCCGGATCTGTAAACATATTTTTTTTATGCCAAGACAGCATCCAAGATGGTAAAAAGTCAAAACTTGACATGTGCCCTTGCAAGACATCGACATAGCAGTCCAAACCGGCCTTACCGGCTACACCGACCATGCGGTGTAAGTCTTTCAATCCACTAGTGTTGATTGCTGTTCTATTAGGCTGAAGAATTGGCCAAAGAGGAAAAATTCTCACATGGTCCACCCCAAGGCTGGCAATGTGATCCATATCCCGGTGGACAGTATCCCAGTCGGGATGGAGCCACATGTAAAACCAGCCTTGTGAGGGTGTGTAGTTAACGCCAAATTTCATGATGATCGGTTCTCTTATTCTTTCACTCCGCCTGTTTCCAAACCATGGAAAATATACCGCTGGAAGACGAAGAAGAAGATGAGAATAGGGACTAAGGCCACAATGGTCCCAGCCGCAACCACTCGAGGATCGGAGACAAAAGTACCTTGCAAGCGAGACATCCCTAGTGTCAGCGTGTAGTGTGAATCGTCTGTCAGCACAATTAAAGGCCACAAGAAGTCATTCCAAGAACCCATAAAGGAGAAAATGGCCACGAGGGCCATCGTCCCTTTTACTTGCGGTGCACAAATCTTGGCAAAACGCTGCCAGACATTGGCCCCATCGACCTCAGCCGCCTCAACCAAATCTTTAGGAATAGCACGGAAGGCATTGACAAACAAAAGTATGTTCATAGAGCTGACAATACCTGGCAAAGCTACACCTATAAGCGTGTTCTGAAGATCCATCGTACGGATAATCAAGAACTGAGTGATGAGGATGGTCTCACCGGGAATCAACATCGACAGGAACAGAAGGCCTACTATAATTTTCTTGCCTTTAAACTTCAGCATGCCAATTGCATACCCCGCCATTGAGCCGCTGACAACATTACCGATAATGTTAATAGCAGCAACAATAATCGTGTTAAATGCATAGCTAAAAAGCGGTAACCGTTTAAAAACAGAGACAAAATTATTCACCGTAGGATTACGCGGCCACACATAAGGAGGTATCGCGTACATATCATCCTTCGGTCCTTTGAAAGCCGTTGATATCTGCCATATTAAGGGACACGCTAAGAAAATAAATAGCAAAATGAGAATCGTGTAACGAACGACCTGTCCCCAAGTTATACGTTTATTCATCGTCGGATGTCCTCGCTTCCAAGAACCACTCAATCAAGATCATCGCGCCCAGAACTACGAACATCACAATACCTAGTGCGCCAGCATAACCTGTTCGAGCATTGATACCTGTGCCCTCCTGCTTAATGAGCATGGTCATGGTTAAGTCAGCTCCTCCGATGCCACCACTTCCGTTTGTGAGCATATATATCTCACCGAAGACTCGGAATGCCGACATAGATGAAAGCAGCGTAATCAAAACCATGGTCCACCTGCAACCTGGCAGCGTGACATGAATAAATTGTCTAATGCCACCTGCACCATCAATTTGTGCAGCTTCGTATAGGGCTGGGTCAATGTTGGCAATAGTTGACAAATAGATGATCATGTAATAGCCCAAGCCAGTCCATATAGTGATCGTCATGGCGCTGAACAATAAAAGCCATCGGTCAGTTAGGAAAGGAATAGGCCTAGAGATCCAGTGCAAAGCCTGGAACAGGCCGTTTATGAGACCCTTAGAATCAAGCAAGTTCGTCCAAATCAGACCTACAACCACGCTCGACATCACAACTGGCACGTAGAACGAAGTCCTGAAAAAGCCTAAAATCCTCGACTTTCCTGCTACTAAAGCAGCAAGCATAAGTGGAAGAAAGACCATAAACGGGACCACACACACTACGTAGAGTGAGGAGTTAGTAATTGCAGTAATGAAGTGGGAGTCTGCAAACATGTCTTTAAAATTTTGCAAACCAACGAATTTACCTGGTCTCAACAGTGTTGAGTCAGTAAAAGACAAACGGACTGTATTGAAAAACGGTATAAGAGAGAAGCAACAAATCCACAGGATGGGAATTGTTACGAAGAGCCAGGGAGCAATGGTACCGCTTCGATTCGCACTCAATGGCTTAACATAGGTTCCATCTGGATTCAGCTGCCTCCGGGCGCGGGATGAAGCCGCGCCCGAATGCTTTTTCAGTGACAACATCATCGTTACTTCAGCCTGTCATTAGCAAAGTTCACTACGTCGTCAAGCGCCTCCTTGGGCGTCTTCTTCCCCTGTAGAGCAAGAGCTATCTGCTCATTCAGGCGCTTGGCATCAACTGACGTAAACTGTGGAGGGCCCCAAATGCGACCATCGCGAACCTGCTTAGCAACCATACGCATGCCTTCTGCATTCATATCATCACCAGTCGGGTTGAAGAAGGCGTCGTCGATTGTGCCCTTGGACGAGGGGAAGACATTGGCTTTCTTATCGAAAGTAAGTTGATTCTTGGAATCCGTAACAAACTTGGCTAGTTTAATCGCCATATCCTTGTTCTTAGTCTTTGCGCTCACCGTCATCATCTCCATCATCATGTTGGGATGAGTATTGGCAACCATATTGGTGATACCCATGTGCTCAAAAATCTTCGGTGCATTTTGCTTCATATCATCAATGGAATAGAGGCTTGCATTCAGAAAGGCTTGAGAACCTGAATTAAAGCTTTTAGACTCACCAGAACTCGTAGAGTTGAGCATATCGTCAGTGAAAGCCTGTGCCTTGTACATATCTACATAATGCTGAACAAATTCAATACCCTTCTCACTGTTAAAAGTGAACTTAGTGTGGTCTTTATTCATTAATTGCACTCCGTACATACCAAAGTCTTGAATACTCGGCAAGCCCGTGGTCATGGCATACTTACCACCGCACTTTTGACCAAATGTTTTCGCATTGTCAAACATCTCATCTTGAGTTTTTGGAACGTTGTTGGAATCCAGTCCACATTCGTCCAACAACTGTTTGTTGTATAGCGTTGGGCCGGTATTGAGGTACCAAGGCAGACCATAAGTGCCATCCTCCATATGCGGACCCTTAAAGGTGGCTGATTGCCAGGCTGCATCCAAATATTGATCTTTAGCTTTCGGATCCTCCTTGGCAATATCAAGCAGAGCACCCGCCGATGCCAGTGTGTATGCCGCCTCGGGGCCCATATCAATAACGTCAGGCAATTCTCCTGCTGCGGCATCCGTAGAAAGCTTATCCTCGTAATTATCAGCGGGCTGATCTACCCACTTAATATGCACTCCGGTATTCTCTTTTTCGAACTGCTTAATAAGATCCTCAAAGTAGCTGGTGTACTTGTCGTTCTTAAGATTCCATGTTTGGAACTTAAGTTCCTTCGAATCTCCAGATGACGAAGAACCTCCGCCACATCCCGTTAAGCTCACGACAGCTGCTGCGGTGCAGACTACCGAGAGTGCCAGTTGTACTGACTTTCTCATTTTTCTTCTCCTTCATTGGTTATCATTCATCTTTGAACTTTCATTATGAAAGTCGAAGTGTTGCAATTTGGAAGGGCTGCAAAGTAATTTGCGCCCCTTGCCCGGGACCAGACTGGCTGAGAGCTAGCGGCTCATCCTCATAGCACTCATCTTGTTCAAGCAGGTTCGTCTCTCGTACCTGTCTGCTGGCAATAAGGTCGGAGAGCTGAAGTTGAGCCTGCGCTCGGGCCCCAGCTGCTTCATAGATACGAACGATGACATCTCCTGAGCCGTCATCGGCTAACTTTATCCAGTCAATTACAGGCGTTCCCACTATCTGCTGAAAACTAACCAAAGGTTCTACCTGTGGAAATTCTTTTACAACAGGAGCATTAATCCGGCAAGCTGCAGATAGAGTTGTCTGTACGTTCTCACCAGGTACCACAGCCCACTCGAAACTATGAAAACCTATGTCAGCACGAGGATCAGGAGCAGTCGGAGCGGCCAGCAAACTCAACCGTAAAAGAGTGCCATCAGCGTGCCCAGGGGTTTGAGTGTAGAGAGGGCTGACATCTGAGCCATATGTCGAAGCATTGACAACTCCAACTCCGAAGCCAGATTCACTGATACGCACGAAGCGATGTGTGCAACTCTCAAATTGAGCTTCATCACCCTCAGTATTTTTTGTAATCGGCCTTTCAACAAGACCATACTGACATTCATATTGGGCTTGATTAGCTAACAGAGCAAGTGGGAAGACCACCTTGAGTAATTTTTCAGGTACCTTCCACTTTACATCTGCACGAAAATCAAGCTGACGCGCACCAGGTTTCAACGATATTGTGGTACGAATATCACTTTCACGATACGTCACTTCACTCACTACCTGCGCCCAACCATCCTGAGATATATAGGCCCGTTCAATGTGACCATCGTTCAAGTCAGTAGCGCATAGAAGTGCGTCACGCTCAACATCCCAAGCGTCGAAAACACCTGGCTCATCTTTCAACACTTGATAAGTACCCAGCTGGTGACAACGCGCCACGAGTTCTCGACCCGACTGCTCATCAATCAGAGATGACACCCCACCTACCGTGTTTATCACAGCACTAATCAAACCGTTAGAAAGAGATATCGAACCATCTGTCTGACGCTCCAAATTGACAGGCTGAGTCATATCACTCGAATTATCGAGTTGTTCGACAAGACACCAGGCCCGGTCTCCCTTTTTACCATTTTCCGTTTCTACGGTCGAGAACTGAGCAATACTTGCTTCATGGGCAATCGGCATATCTGGTAGAACAACCTCGACTGCTTTCGCTGCTTGCTCAACCAGTGTCTCCAACCGGGCTATATCTCGACGATATTGTTCGCGAGCCACCCGGTAAATCCATGCAATACCAGAGCCTGGAAGAATGTCGTGGAACTGGTTGAGGAGTAGAGTCTTCCAAATTTGATCGAGTTCTTGCCGCGGATACTCGTACTCAGAATTTGCAAGTGCTGCCAGCGCACAGCAATACTCTGCTGTGCGTAGCCACGACTCTTCTTGCCGACAGCCACGTTTCATATCCTGCTGACTCGTTAGTGTCTTTCGATGGAGTTCTAGGTAGAGTTCCCCTTTCCACACTGGCATCTCTTGACCAGCTTGCATACGCATATCTGTGTATGCTGTTTCAAAGAACTTGTCAGGAGTGGCATAGGTAACTTTAGGTAATCCCTCCAAGTTACGTACGCGTTGAGCTCGCATGGTCATCTCTCGCGTCGGACCGCCGCCGCCATCACCGTAGCCAAAAAGCAGAATGCCATGATCAGAAATGTCTTTATCTTTGAAATTTTCCTGAGCATACATCAAGTCTCTCGAAGACATCTCAGAATCGTACTTGTCTGCCGGCGGAAAATGTGTAAAGATACGAGAACCATCAATACCTTCCCAAAGGAATGAGTGATGGGGCAAGCGGGTGGTATCGTTCCAACTCAGCTTCTGCGTCAAAAACCAAGTGCAACCAGATCTGCGAGCAATTTGCGGCCAGGAACCAGAGTAGCCAAAGGAATCTGGAAGCCAAACCCCATGCGTCTCTACACCGAATTGATTTTGAAAGTAGCGATGTCCAAAACTCAACTGACGAATGAGCGACTCTCCTGAAGGAACCATCCCGTCAGACTCTACCCACATGCCACCAACCGGGATGAAACGACCTTCTTTAACATACTCCTTAACCCTATTAAACAAATCAGGGTTGCGATTTTGAAGCCATTCATACTGTTGTGCAGAACTCATAACGTAGATGAAATCAGGATCTTGATCTAAGAGCGTCAGCACATTAGCCACGGTACGTCCAACCTTACGGCGGGTTTCGCGCACTGGCCAGAGCCATGCCGAGTCAATATGTGCATGACCCATAGCTGAAAGTTTCAAAGCCGAAGCATCAGCAGGTTGAGCAAGTACACCTTGCAAAGCTTTTCGAGCCTCAGGGAGTGTGGCAGCAACCGTTTCTCGATTAGCGCCGTCGAATACGTTAATCGACCTCTGCATAGCCTTGGCTAGTTTCCAATAACGGGGAGTTTTCACGTCCATATGTTCTACAGCGCCGCTAACCACGTCCAGATCCACCCAATACTCATGGACTGCTTGATCGTACTCAGCCACATCCACAGACTCAAAATCGTATCGTTCATCAGCTTTACCCGTAGGCTCATTGCCTAGCTCAGTGACAGTAAAGGATGGAACGTTCGGGTTGTACGCAGCTTCCACATACAGGGTAAAACCACCTTCAGCGTCAATAGCCCTATCTGGTTGGCCAGCAGAACTGACTAATGGAACCCAATAGTTGCGAGGGTGAGCTGCTTTAATCACTGTACCGTCGGGCCTATAGACTAAGGCCTCAATGTGTCCACCCACAGGCCAATCAAGCCAACCGAGCTTGAGCAAGAGCTCCAGCGCAAGGCCCGGTGTGGCAGCTTGCGGCAGCTGTCCGGTAACTTTCATCCAAGTTGTTCCCCAAGAAGTACCCCAAGGCTGACCTACTTCGAGCGGTTCAAAGCGTATTTCACCGTGTTCAGCCTGCTGAATAAAACTAGCAGGATCAACCGGCTCGCCAGGATAAGCTACCGCACTCACCTGGCACGTTGACAGGGTTCGGTGAATATGAGGCTGGACACGCTCGCGCATAACACGTTTACAACGGTCCACTTCGCGCTGCACTTTTAGTAGCATAATAGTTTCCTCAGGCTTTGTTCTTGCTCAAACGGAGAGTGGTGAATTGGAAGGGTGCTAAATCAATGAGAGCATCTTGAGCCGCAACTGAGTCATTCTCGTCTCCTTCTAGGACTAAAGCGCGACGAAGACCTTCGGGTAATGGTGAATCTTCCATCGAAGATGTCTCTTTGACTCTTGCATTGGTCAGCAGCATATTCGGTTCAAGCTTGGCTTGAGCCGGAGCGGAGTCAGGGTCATAAATCCTGACGATGAGATCACCGCTTCCATCATCAGCCAACTTGACCCAATCAATTACCGCACGTCCACGGACTGCTTGTAAAGTCAGCAGCGGTTCCACCTGCGGTATCGCAGTATCCATGACAGGAGCATTAAGCTGATAAGCTGCGCGGAGAATATCATTCTGATCCTCAGAAGGCACAATAGACCATGCAAATGTATGCTTACCACGATCAGTATGTGGGTCAGGATAGAAGGGAGCAGATAGCAAGGTCAGTCGAATCATTGTACCGGCTTCTTGCCCTTTTGCTGTGTCATAATATATGGGTGTGGTATCTCCGCCATAGGTAGAAGCGTTAACCACTCCGACCGCCAAACCGTCATCGCGCACTCGCACATACCGATGAGTACAGCTCTCGAATTGTGCTTCCTCTGCCGCATTGTTCTTTTGAATTGGACGGTCAATAAAACCGTATTGGCATTCAAACTGAGCGTAACGTGCTTGAATAGCCACAGGCAGATCTACCTTTAGCAGCTGTTCATCCTGCTGCCAATCAATACGCGCGTTGAAGTCCAGCTGGCGAGAACCTGGGGTTAGCGTAATATCGGTGGCAATCGTTGTTTGGCCATGCTGTCTAAAAACGGTGACACCGTTGCTGAGACTCTCAATATGCACAGGATCGTCAATCTTCTGTGCCGTCAGAAGAGCGTCCCGCTCAAGATCCCAAGCATCCCACATGTACGGTTCATCTTTCATGAGCTCATAACCACCCATTGAAGACCCTTGAGGAATCAGATCGCGCCCAGAACGCTGATCTATGAGCGAATGAACTTCACCATCAGCAGCTACATGAACATACATCAAACCGTTGTCGATGTCATAACCACCGTCTCGCGATATAACCTGAATTCCTTGAGTACCATCATTCTTACCAACCTGACGAACGTGCCAATCCTGACCTTCGCAATCTATAGGCAAAATTTGCGCATGTTCAAGGAGGGATAAGTCCGGTTGAGCCTGTGCTATAGCCTGAGATGCCTGAGTTCCTAGTTCTTGTAAGCGAGCTAGGTCGCGCTGATAATCTTCCCGAGCCAAACGATGGACCCACGCAATGGCAGAACCTGGCAAAATGTCATGGAACTGGTTTAAGAGTAGAGTCTTCCATATTTCATCTAGATCAGTGCGAGGATAGGCATACTGCGGATTGAGGACACTAGCGTATGTGCACAGGTATTCCACCGTACGCAACATAGCTTCCTCCTGGCGGCAACCCTTCTTCATGTCTTGCTGGCTGGTCAGCGTTTTACGATGAAGTTCTAGGTAGAGCTCCCCTTTCCACACAGGCATCTCAGATCCAGCATTTCGCCTGATTTGTTCACTAGCCTCGCGATAAAAATCACCAGGCTTCTCAAAGCGCACTTTGGCAGACCCCTCTACATTGCGCAACCTATCATAACGGCCGAGCATCTCACGAGTAGTGCCACCACCGCCATCGCCGTAGCCACACAGCACAATAGCGCGGTCAGAAATGTCCTTATCCTGGAAGTTTTCTTGAGAGTGATTGAGCTCACGCGCCGTCATTGAAGAGGAATACGTATCCATCGGCGGAAAATGCGTAAAGATAGAAGTCCCATCTATGCCCTGCCAATCAAACGTATGATGGGGAAACTTAGTAGTATCATTCCAAGAAATCTTCTGAGAAAGGAACCAATTCATTCCAGCTTTTCGAGCGATCTGGGGGAATTGACCAGTATATCCAAATGAGTCCGGCTCCCAAACTCCATCAGTGTCCACGCCTAGATGCTGTCGAAACCAACGCTTGCCATAGATAAGTTGACGAGTGAGTGACTCGCCAGCAGGGAGCATTCCGTCAGATTCTACCCACATACCACCAACAGGAACAAAACGCCCTTCTTTGACGCGTTCCAGCATACGCTTGAAGAGCTGCGGGTGATCTTCTTCCAACCAAGCATATTGCTGAGCTGAACTCATGGCATAAATGAAATCTGGATCGCGGTCCATAAGAGCTAACATATTTGAAACTGTGCGTGCCACCTTACGCCGAGTTTCACGCTTGGGCCACAACCAAGCGGAGTCAATATGCGCATGTCCTACCACGGCATGCTCAAGTGAACTTGGTGCAGCAGGCACAGACAGAACAGCAGCCAAAGCTTGACGAGCTGGAGCTAATGTACTGAAATCTCGCTCATCAAAGATGTTCATCGATCGTTGCAGAGCTTTACCAAGCTGCCAATAACGAGGCTGTTGATCATTGCACTCCCGTATCAGCTCTTGCACAACCTCCAGATCCATGTAATAGTTCCAGACTTCGTAATCAAAGTAGCACACGTCCATACGTTTGAGCACATTGGGCTCGTCTGCATTGCCAGTAGTACCCTCACCTAAATCAGTCTTAACAAAGGCGGGTACTCCCAAAATCATAGGATTACAAGCAGCCTCTAAAAATAGTGTGAAAGTACCATCGGGCCGTATTACTGACGCCTCCTGATTAATGGGGCGACCGTTTTGATCAGTTCCATCTAATGAAACCCACTGGTTTCTAGGATTTACTGCTTTGATTTCCGAACCATCGGACCGATAAGCCATAGCTTCAAAGTGACTGCCTGGAGCGTCGGGATGCCAACCTAAATCTACAACGAGCTCAAGTGGCGCTGCATGAATATATCCTACCTCAATTTGTCCAGAAACTTCAAACCAAGTGGTGCCCCAGGTGGTGCCCCAAGTATCACCTATTTTGATAGGTTGCAGATTCACTTTTCCGGCTGCAAGCTGCGCAAAAAACTCGCCGGAGCTGATTGGCTCTCCTGCAATTTTGTAAGCGCGAATACGAGTGGTACCAACCGGCCTATCAATCATGGGTTTTACTCGTTGACGCATGACACGCTCGCACTTGTCTAGTTCGCGCTCGACTTTTAGCTGCATCTGCAACCTCCTCGTTGCTACCTATACATATCACGTCAATTTTGCACCCGTAACTAAAACGGTTTAGTACTATTATACGACCTCTCCCACTCTTCATCAAGCCTTCCTTACATATTCGTCGATTTCCTTGCTTCTGGCTGCAATTATCGGTGTGTCGTGTGAGCGTTCACACCACTAAAAGTGACTTTTCTATCTACTACTTAAATATGTATTTAGTTATTTTACTAAAACGCTTTAGTATTGGAATCGACCAATTATTTTGTTCATACAAGTCACTCCGTGTTTAATTGTCTTAACGTTGTTATTATATAAATGTTGTTACTATTTACCGTCTTCAAGGAGGTGGACATGCGAGCTAAGAAACCAAATTTATCAGTTCACAATCTAAACCCGCTGTCCATTTCAGAACATAACCAGGCCCTGATAGCACAGATTCTCTATCATAAAAAAGTTCTTTCCCGAGCGCAGCTTGCGAAAGCGGTAAATCTCACGCCTGCAGCTGTTTCTAAGCTCACCAGTCTCATGCTCGATACCGGTCTGGTCAAAGAAACAGGTGACATTCCAGGGGCCAGGAACCGAAGATCAATTGGCCTACAATTGCAGACAAGCTCATTGCGAGTTATAGGAGTTAAATTCGCGCGTAGTCGCATACAACTGGGTAAGTTCAGTCTTGATGGAACCCCTCTACAGGTGAGCGATCTGCCTGCCATCACGAGCGAAGGTATACCAGATACTCTTAAAACCATCAAAGTTCGCATTCATCGAGCCTTATCACATGACCATTCGATTGTCGCGGTGGGGATCGCAGTACCCGGCCCATACTTACGGCACGAAGGACGGATTGCACTCGTGACTTCTATGCAGAGCTGGAAAGGCGTGAATTTTATTCATGAATTCCTCGAGGCCTTCCCCGTTCCCACTTTTATTGAGCAGGATGCTCGCGCCGGAGCGCTGGCGCAGACACTGTTTGACCACTCTGTCTCCTCGCCTAACCTGGCCTATTACCTAGTGGGAGAAGGCGTCGGCTTGGGCGTTATCGAAGACGGCAAGTTGGTCAACGGCACTAAGGGGGGCGCCACCGAATTAGGTCATCTCTCCATCGACGTAGACGGCAAGCCCTGCGAATGCGGTAACCAGGGCTGCTTGGAGCGCTACTGCTCGGCCGTAGCCATCCACGAAGCCATGTGCCAGCCGCCCTACGCCCGCGCCTTCCCCGAAGCGGAAGCACTCAACCACGCGGCCGCCTGCCAGCTCCTCTTCTACCGGGCCAGTCAGGGTGAGGACTTAGCCGCACAACTGGTCGAGCGCATCGCCTCTTACGTGGGCTACGGATGCGTCAATATTGTCAACGCTTTCAACCCCAGCCGCATTATTATTGGCGACATCGTAGCCGGCGCAGGCCAGCCCCTGCTGGACACAGTACTTGACATTGTCAAGCAACGCGCCCTGCCCGAGCTCAAAGATGGTACACAGATTACCCTCTCTCACCTGCCGGCCGATGCTACGCTGATGGGAGCTGCCGCCGTCGCCGTCAGCCACTTTTTGGATGAACCCACCCGCTTCGCCCAGCTCTATCGGCAACGGCAGGGCACTAATCCAGGCAGCCGGTAAGCTGGGCATCAACTTCACTTTGTACAAGGAACGCAAGCAATATCAAGAGGCAATGACCAGCCCGCCCGGGTTGAGCCGCCAACCACGAAAGGAACACACATGAGCAAGCCAATCGTACTGAGCCTGGGAGAAATCTTGTGGGATGTGCTGCCCTCCGGCAAGCGAGCCGGCGGAGCCCCCGTCAACTTCAGCTACCACGCCAGCAAGAACGGCGCCGACGGATACGCCATCAGCGCTGTGGGCGAAGATGAGCTCGGCCGCGAACTCGAGGAAGCCGTAGCCAAGGCAGGCGTGAACGCTCACCTGCAGCACAACCAGTGGCCCACTTCCACGGTAGAAGTGCAGCTGACTGAAGGCATTCCCGAGTACATTTTCAAGGAAGACGTGGCCTGGGACCATATGGAGCTGACCGACAACCTCAAGGAGCTGGCAGCTAAGGCTGACGCGGTCTGCTACGGCACCTTGGGCATGCGCAGCCAACAGTCGCGCGAAACTTTTTGTGAGCTCCTTAAAGCCACCCGCCCCGACGCCATGCGCTTCTTCGACATCAACCTGCGCGGCACGTACTACTCCAAGGAACTGATCGCCGAGCTTCTGGGCATGGCCACCATGTTCAAACTCAACGATGAGGAACTGGTTGAGCTGCGTGACATGTTCGCCATCCCCGGCCAGACCGACGACGAACTGTGCGACTGGTTCTTCAAGCACTACCAGCTGGACACCATTGTGCTCACCGCCGGCAGCTCCTACTCCACCATTTACCTGGCCGACGGCACCTCCTCCAAGCTGAGCACGCCGAGTGTGACCGTGGCCGATACCGTGGGCGCTGGAGACGCATTCTCTGGCACCTTCGCCATCAACCGCCTAGAGGGCAAGTCGCTGGCCGAGTCCCACCGCGCAGCCGTCAACACTGCTGCATACGTGTGCACCCAGTCTGGCGCCTGGCCGGACTACCCCGAGCAGATGCCTGACTATCTGGCCGAGCAGGGCGAGTAAGGCAAATAAGAGCGCAGACAGCGGTTACTCGCTCACATAGTGGGGTTGGCAATAATCAGATTGCCAACCCCACTGTTTTATCCGCGCCGAGCATCTTGTCTGTGCATACCAGTTTTCAAACTGTGATAATGGTTTTCCAGTACTATCTCACGCCAAAACCCAGAGCCAACAGCAAGTGCAGCGCTCATTAAAAATAAGCCAACGGATTGTCAATAAAGTTGCGCAGTCCTACCTCAGCAGCACCCTGGAGGGCCGGTTTGTCGGCCACCCGAGGCAGAAGGACTCGGGGATGAATCCGGTCACGCGCCAAAATCTGATGAGATAAACGCCTCTGCAAGCGGGCCGTGAGACTGCCGTCAAAGTTGGCCCAGAAGCCGCCCAGCATCACCGTTCCCACGTCCGCCAGATTGATAGCCGATGCCATGACCGAAACCAGAGCGTCGAGCGCGCGGTCAATCGCATCCACAGCCTTCGGATCCCCGGCCTGCCACCGCCGGTAGAGCTCCTCCACGGCCTTTGGGTTAACGGCTTCATCTCCCTGAGCTATGCCCGCAGCCTCCACCAGAGCCCGTCGGCCTGCATACGTTTCCAAGCACCCCCGCCTTCCGCAGCGGCAGGCAGGCCCATTTACATCGACAGAAACATGGCCGAGCTCGCCAGCGAATCCGTGGTCACCAACTTCCACAGTCCCCTTGTGCACCACAGCTCCACCAATGCCAATGTCGGTAGAGATATAGATAAACGAGTCTGTCGGCGTGAGTTCACAGGCCTCCAGGGCCCGGCTCCCAGCTCCAGACCTGGGCTGCTCTTGCGTGGCGTATCCCGGAATCTGCGCGAGCGCAGCCATTTTCGCCTCGTTGCCCGGCATCAAATCCAAACGCTGCACCAACTCGTAGGATCCCAAGTTCAAATGCTCCCAGCCCAAATTCCTGGCCATGAGCAGCTGCATGTCATCAGTCACTAAGCCCGGCAAAGCCAGCCCCGAACCGACCACTCCATACCCTCGCTGGCGCAGTTTGCGCTCAACAGCTTGGCTGACGCGGTTGAGTTTGGCGAAAATATCGTCCGCGTCAGTCTGACGCATGTCGTCGTCCACCCAGCGCGAGGCAACGACCTGCCCGGCCAAGTCTAAGGCCATACACCCGTATCCGTCGGTGTTGATTTGTAGGCCTATGCCAGCCCAAGAACCGGACGCAATCGTCAGCGGGGTGCTAGGTCGCCCATAGGCAGGCTGCGCGCTCTCAGGCTCTAGTTCTCTCACTACGCCGTGTTCCAGGAGCATACCCGCCAGGAGCGAGATGGTGGCTTTGGTCAGCCCTGTGGTCTTGGCCAAGTTGGCACGGCTCATGGGGCTAGGCGCGCGTAGCAAAGTATCGATGATGACCGACAAGTTATGACTGCGCAAGTCATCCTGGTTGATACTCTTGAGCGAAGTCATGCGCTCACTCCCCTTCCACATGGGCTACCAGTAATATTCCAACTGACTTCTATAGTCTCATATAGTCTCACTGACCATAACCCTCATGCTGCTAGCCAACTTTCGCACTGCCGCCACCTATCTCCCCTCTTCGGGCTTAATTTATTGATTAAACAATATCTGGTGGACTCGATAGACTATCTTTTGTATCAATACCTTTCATCGGAGTCAAGCGAAGCTAGGAGCTAGCAATGAAGCAAGTTTTGGTAGCAGGCGTGGATACCTCCACCCAATCCTGCAAGGTGCGCATCACCGACGCGGCCACGGGAGCTATGGTCCGCTTTGGACAAGCGCCCCACCCGGAGGGCACGTCCGTCGACCCAGAAGCATGGTGGCAAGCCTTCCTTCAAGCGGCCCAGCAAGCGGGCGGTTTGCGTGACGTTGCCGCCATTGCAGTGGGCGGTCAGCAGCACGGCATGGTCCTTCTCGATGCCCAGGGCCAGGTCATCCGTGACGCCCTCCTCTGGAACGACACACGATCAGCCCCCCAAGCTCAAACCCTCATCAACCAACTGGGCAGCACCCCCGCGACCCTAGCAATGCCCGCGAAGCGCAGTTGAGCGAAGACCCCACTCAGCGCGGCCGCCAACGCTGGGTGCAGGCCGTCGGCTCATCTCCCGTCGCCTCGTTAACCATCACCAAACTGGCCTGGGTAGCCGAGCATGAACCGGCCAACGCTGAGCGTATTGCCGCCATCTGCCTGCCCCACGACTGGCTGAGCTGGCGCATTGCTGGACACGGACCCCAGAGCTCTCAGCCCCCCGCGGGAGTAGGCCTAGATGCACTATGCACGGATCGCTCTGACGCATCAGGCACAGGCTACTTTGACTCGACCACCAACTCCTACCGCCGCGACCTCCTGGCCCACGCTCTGCCGGCCCACATCTCGCAAGAGGCTGTGCTGCCGCGCGTCTTAGGACCTTACGAAGTTGCTGCCACAGCAGACCCTGCTATCGCTGGTGCAGACGTGCCCGGAGGTTGCATCATCGCTCCAGGTGGTGGCGATAACGCAATGGCAGCATTAGGACTGTCCATGCAAGTAGGAGATGTCTCCATTTCACTTGGCACGTCTGGCGTCGCGGCTGCCGTGAGCCCGGTACCAGCATTCGATATGAGTGCCGCAGTCACCGGTTTTGCCGACGCTACCGGCCACTGGCTACCCCTGGCATGCACGCTGAACGGCTCACGAATTTTAGATGCCGGCCGAGCTGCTTTAGGGGTGGACTATGACGGCCTAGCTCAACTGGCCAGTCAGTCAACGCCCGGAGCCGCTGGGGTGACACTCATCCCCTATTTCGACGGCGAGCGCACCCCTAACCGTCCCGATGCCCACGCCCAACTCGAGGGCATGACTTTGGCCAATACCCAGCGCGAACATCTGGCCCGCGCTTTCGTCGAAGGACTATTATGCTCTCAGCGTGACTGCTTGGAGCTGCTTAAACAACTGGGCACCGACATTAAACGCGTCCTCCTGGTGGGCGGCGGTGCCAAATCTGAGGCAGTGCGCGCTTATGCTCCAAGCATTCTGGGTATCGACATAGAATTGCCACGCATTGACGAATACGTAGCCATTGGCGCAGCCCGCCAGGCCGCATGGGCGCTCTCAGACCGGGCAGAACCACCTTCTTGGCCAGTTGACATCGAAACCACGCTCACCGCTCCACCCACCCCCGAGGTCTACGAGCAGTACGTGCGCTGGAGGGGCTAGTCGGCACCTGTTCCTGCAACGCTTCAATTGCTTACAACGAATCGATGCCTGACCACTGTGCGAGAAACTCCCAATCAGGCAGGGCGATGCGGCCCCGGCGCGCTTGCTCAAGGAGTAATTGACCTATGGCCTGCTGGCCCGGAGCAGCACTCGCGCCGCCCAAGTGCGTGACCGAGCAGGCTGCGGCGGCGCTCGCCAGTTGCAGACGGTTCTCGAATGACCAGCCCCAGGCCGTAGCTGCCATGTAGCCGGCAGTGAATACGTCACCGGCACCGGTGGGGTCAACCGCCTGCACAGCAAGGGCCGGCAGCCGGAAGCGCTCACCGGCGCAACTCGCCACCAGGCCTTGCGAGCCGAGCGTAATAACTGCCTGGTCAACCACTTGGGTCAGGCAGTCCAGGGCAGTCTCAAGGTCTTGGCAGCTAGTGTAGTTCAGGGCCTCAGTCTCGTTGAGAATAACAATATCAACCCCTTTGAGCCGGTCCAGCAGGGCAGAGGACCACTCCTGGCTGGGGTCCCAGCCCACACCTCCCACCAGTAGTGTGCCGCGCTTCCTCAAGTCTTGCGCCCACTGAGGCAGGTCCTGACTCAGGCCGATGTGCAAAACTTTTACCGGCTGGTCCCGCTTCCATTCGGGATTGCTCTGCTGGTCCCAGTAGGTCACAAAAGCTCGATCAAAGCCATCCGCCAAAGCTGCCGATGTGGGCCCCTGCCAGTTGGGAATAAGAATACTGGAGGCCAAGTCTAGGTTCGGCTCCTGCTCAAGCTGGTGGCGGGTGAGCGTTGACAAAGCATCGCTGCCGAAGCGCGTGACCAGCGCCGACCGTGCGCCCAGGCGAGCTGCCGCGACAGCCCGGTTTGCCGCTCCACCAGGGGCAAGCGCGAATCCTTGAGCAAATACTTCGGTCCCCATTTTCGGAATCTGTACGCCAGAAAAGACCAGATCGTTGAAAACAGTGCCTGCTACTACCACGTCGATTTCTTCCATGAAACCTCCTGCCGCATCCGATCCTCGTTGAAGCGGGTGCCTACGAGTTGATGAGATATGGCAGACTTTAGCATATTTGAGAATTATTAGTCAAATCTCGTCATTTTAATAAGCAAAAACGTCAGAAGTTGTCATTTTCCGTCAAATGGGCCTATGATGAAAGCATGCTAATTGCAAAACGACATGAGTTACTGCTCTCCACGCTCTCCAACGGCGGGCAGAGCGTTAAGGAACTGGCCGACAACCTGGATGTCAGCGAATCGACCGTGCGCCGTGACCTGGCCGAGCTCGAAAAGCAGGGTCTTTTGGAACGACGCTACGGTGGCGCCATGCTCACGCGCGGCAGCCGCTCACGCACCACTGATTCAGGCAGGGTCGAGACTCCGCTAACCCAGTACTACGAGATGCCCGATTACGACTTGCGCGTCAGAATCGCCAAGCAAGCCGCCGCAATGGTGCGCGAAGGCAGCGTCATCATCTTGGACATCGGCTCCACCACCCCCCTGATAGCGCGCGAATTGCGGGGCAAGTCCGTCACGATTGTTACGTCCAACTTGGCAGTGCTGGACGAAGTGCGCAACGACGACACGGTTGAGGTGGTCCTGGTGGGTGGCGTCCTGCGCCGCAACCAACAGTCGCTCGTCGGCCCGATTGCCGAGCAGGCGGTCGCCCAAATTAGCGCCGACATTATGTTCTTGAGCTGCACGGGCGTCCGGGGCGAAAGCGTGGTGGACAACATGGCTGTTGAAACCCCTATCAAGCAAGCGCTCATCGGCGCCGCGCAGACCGTCGTCCTCCTGGCCAGCGAAGCCAAATTCCCCGGCACCGGCGGCCTACAGCTGTGCCCGTTAGACGCGGTAGACACCATCATTACCACCCGTGGAACACCTGAAAGCATGATCAACAATTGCCGGAAATCCGGCAGGAAGGTAGTAACGGCATGAAACTTGCGATTCTCGGCGGAGGCGGTTTCCGCACACCTTACGTATGGCAGGCCCTCCTGCGCGACCATGGCAACCCGCGCGTCACCCAGGTGAGCTTGTACGACGTGGACGAGTACCGCCTGCGCACTATGGAAAACATCCTCCAGCTGTTCGCAGCAGACTTTGAGGACGCACCCCAGCTCACGGCAACCACACAGTTGGAAACGGCCCTGGAAGGCGCAGACTTCATCTTTGCCGCCATCCGCGTGGGAGGCTTGGAAGCGCGCTGCTGCGACGAGCACGTAGCTCTTGAGCAAGGTGTGCTGGGCCAGGAGACGACCGGACCGGGCGGCCTGGCCTACGCCATTCGCACTATTCCTGCCATGATGCAGATTGCTCAAAAAGTCAAGCAAATCGCCCCAAATGCGTACTTTATCAACTTTACGAACCCGGCCGGAATTATCACCGAAGCCATGCAGCAGGTCTTGGGCAACAAGGTTCTGGGCATTTGCGACACGCCGTCGGGCTTGGGCAGGCGGGTGGCCGGCGCCCTGGAGCTCGACCACACCCGCGCGCAGATGGACTACGTAGGACTCAACCACTTGGGCTGGATGCGTCACGTCATCATCGACGGGCAGGATGTACTGCCCGATTTGCTGGAGAACGACGAGCTGCTCTCCAGAATGGAAGAGGCGAAAATTTTCGGCAGCGACTGGCTGCGCGAACTCGGATCCCTGCCCAACGAATACCTGTACTACTACTACGACGACCGTGACGCCGTCCGTCGAATCCTGGAATCGCCGCAGACCAGGGGCGACTTCCTCTTGCAGACGCAGACCAAGTTCTACCAGGCGGCCTCCTCGGCTGGCAGCAAGGCGGCGGACATGTGGTGGCATGCGGTCAACGAACGCTCTGCCAGCTATATGGCCGAAGCGCTGGGCGGCGTGCAAGGGCACCCGACCGGTCACCGGGAACTCAACCTGGATCCAGCACACCTGGGCTACGCTGGCGTGGCTCTCGGGGTGATGACCGCCATCAGCCGCAACGAGCGCAACATTATGATTCTCAACGTGCGCAACGGGCACACGGTCACCAACATGCCGGAAGATGCCGTGGTAGAGGTCCCGACCATGGTAGACAGCAATGGCGTACACCCCCTGTCCATGGCCGAGCAGCCCAACCTCCACCAGATTGGGCTCATGCAGCAGGTCAAGGCCGTAGAGCGCCACGCAATTGCGGCGGCGATGACCGGCTCCAGTGACGAGGCCCTGAAAGCCTTCGCCTTCCACCCCCTGGTCGAATCTATCCCCATCGCCCACAAGCTGCTCGAAGGCTACACCGCCCGCATTCCCGGCGTGGCCCAAGCGCTCGATTCTCAGGGAATCCGGTTGTAAAGTCAACCGCTAGGTGATTTCAAAAACCACACAAAAAGAAGGGCTGTCTCAGGTCGCTTGACCCGGGACAGCCCTCTTTGCAATGTGAGAAGGATCGCCGATCGAACCTATACCAAGACAAGTGCAGGACTGCGCTGGCGGACATGACAGCCGCTGCACAGCCCTGCGCTTGTCTTTATCAGGAAGGAAGGTGATGAAGTAATGGGGAAACTTACGCCTGGGCCAGAGCCTCAACTAGGTAGTTGTTAATCGTGGCCTTGACCGACTCCAGGTGGTCGGACTTGCAGGCGGCAATCAGCTCAGCCTGAGGCTTGTCAATCGCGTAATCTTCCAACGAAGCCAGCGAAGCCTTGCCCTCTTCCACACTCTTGCCAATGCCGGAGTCGAAGGAGGAGTAGCGCTGCTCTTGCAAGTTCTCGATGTACTTGTCCTCGTGCATCTTCGCCGCCACCAGCAGGCCCGCAGCGAAGGAGTCCATGCCCACAACGTGCGTGCGGAAGAGGTCTTCCGGCGTGAAGGAGGTGCGGCGGGGCTTGGCGTCGAAGTTCAGTCCGCCGTGGGGGCCGATGCCGCCCGCAGCCAGCACCTCCCACATCACAGCCGTGGTCTCGTACAGGTCGGAGGGGAACTCGTCCATGTCCCAGCCGATGAGCTTGTCGCCCTGGTTAGCGTCGAGCGAGCCCAGGAATCCGGCCTCGCGGGCCACGCGAATCTCGTGCTGGTAGGTGTGCATGGCCAGGTTGGCGTGGTTGCCTTCCAGGTTGAGCTTGAAGTCCTTGTCCAGCCCGTAGGTGCGCAGGAAGTTAATGGTGGTGGCCGCGTCGTAGTCGTACTGATGCAGCGTGGGCTCCTTCGGCTTGGGCTCAATCAGGAACTGCGCATCCATGCCAATTTCGTGGGCATAGTCCACGCACATTTGGAAGAGGGCGGCAATATGGTCCTGCTCGCGCTTCATTTCGGTGTTCCACAGGCTCTCGTATCCCTCACGGCCACCCCAGAACACGTAGTTTTCCGCGCCTAGGCGCTTGCCAATTTCCAGGCTGTGCTTGAGCTGGGCTCCCGAGTACGCGTAAATGTCAGCGAAGGGCGAAGTGCCAGCGCCGGCCTCGAAGCGCTTGTTGGTAAAGAGCGAGGACGTGTTCCACAGGAGCTTGACGCCCGTGTCGTGCATGTTCTGCTCAATCTTGTCGACCACCTTGTCCAGGTTGGCGTTGGTCTCGCGCAGGGTGTCGCCCTCGGGGGCCAGGTCGCGGTCATGGAAGCAGAAGAACTCCACGCCCAGCTTTTGGAAGAGCTCGAACGCGTAGTCCACCTTGGCAAGCGCCTGGTCCATCGGGTCCGTGTACTTGTAGTAGGGACGCTGAGCCGTGGGGTCGCCGAAGGGATCCACGAGCCCCTGGTTGAAGGTGTGCCACCAGGCCACGGCGAAGCGCAGCCAGTCCTTCATCGGCTTGCCCGCGACCACCCGGTCCTTGTCGTAATAGTGGAAGGCTAGCCCCTCCTCCACGCCTTTTGCGTGACCGACATACTCGATCTTGTCAATATCCCACAGCCCCATGGGTTGCTCCTTTGCACTGATATACTGCCGTTTGCTCACTGCGGAGAGCCCTGTGCGAACCCTCACTGACCCTATAGTAAGATGATTTCACCTATTTTGTCAAATGATTGAATTAAGAAGCAACGCATAGTTCTTTTAGCTCCCCCGACACACGCTCATCAAGACCTACCTATTGCCACCGCTGCCCGCCGACTGCGCCTCATCAGCCTTCCGCAAGCGAGACACTGCCCCCGTTGAAACTGCCCTCCGACCGCGCCTTTACCGACCTTCCGCCAGCAGGGCACTAATCACCACTGCAGCCGCCCGCCGACTGCGCTCTCATCAGCCTTCCGCCAGTATGGCACTGGCCACGCCGAAACTGCATTTTGACTGCACTCTTACCAACCATCCGCCAGCGTCGCACTGCTTATCGCCGCAGCCGCTCGCCGATTGTGCCTTTACCGACCTTCTGCCAGCGCAGCATCGCGCGCCGCTGCTGCCGCTCGCACTATATCAGCGTCTGTAACCTCGATTTGTGAGGCCTCTCCCCCGCCGCCGGGCCCACCGGACGAGCTCAATACCTTCCTGGCCGAAAGATGAACGGCATCAACTCCAGCAGCCACCGCCTGCCCAATGCCCTCGGGCTTGAGGCCGCCGCCAGCCATAATCTGAATCCGCCCATGCGTCTGCGCCGCCAACTGCCGCAAGGCCTCCAGACCTTCCCCAACGGTGGGCGCGCCGCCCGAAGTGAGCACCCGGTCGTAGCCCAGGCCAATCAGGGTCTCCAAGGCCGCCTCCCGGTCGCGGGCCGCATCAAAGGCCCGGTGGAAGGTCAGGTCGATATGCCGCCCCTGCCGCTCGCTCTCCTGCTGTGCCACGTCGGCCATCCGCTGGGCAAAATCGCGGTCTATCTGCCCGCCGCGCTCCAGAGCACCGACCACCACGCCGCTGGCCCCGGCCCGAATGGCCAGCCGAGCGTCGAGCACCTGCACCTCCTGCTCGTCCTCAGAGTAGACAAAATTGCCACCCCGGCCCCGAATCAAAACCTGCACCCCCAGCGGCAGCTCCACCTGACTGGTCAGCCGAATCAGCCCCTGGCTAGGCGTAAGCCCGCCAGTAGCCCCCAGCGCCGCGCACAACTCGATGCGGTCTGCCCCGGCTTCGCGCGCCAGACGAGCCCCAGCCCAGTCCTGCACCGCGACCTCCAGCCGCACCCTAGTACCCTGCGTATCCTGCCCCATACGATCTCCTTCGACCCGACCACTATCCATTTCCCCCCACTCTATCCCGAAAGCGCCCCGCTTCCAAGCCGCACCCAGCACTGTTCTACGCCCACAATTGAAAGTATCGAGAGACCAGAAAACCCTGATATTCCGCCGCTCAATCACCATAAATAACCCCCTTGCAGTTCGTGCAAAAGCCCGCTTTCACCACCCAAAATAGCCATAAACCCACATAACTGCTAAGATAAATCACAGATTCGTAAATACAGGTCTCGCGCGCCTGCGGTTGGGGAACGGCAGCGCACACACTTGGCGAGACCCACCAGGATAATCACACTCTTAGAGTGCTGTTCACTTGTAAAGGGGTATTGGCTATGCGTAGGTTCCGTACGATGAGCGCCCTGCTGGCGCTTGTCTCCATAACGATCCTGGGGGGGGGGTCCACCAGTTCACTGACCCATCCCACTCCAGCACACGCTGACGAAACCTCCAACCACTTCCGCCTCAACCCCACTTCCGGTCCCGCAGCCGGTGGCACCCAACTGACCATCACACCCTACACCATCCCAGGCGTCACCTTCAAACAGGTCAGCTCGCAGTTGGGTCACACCCTGGCGATCGGGTCAGACGGCAATGCTTATGCCTGGGGCGGCTATCCCTCATATACCGGAGCTGTGTGCTCTGGAGTAAACTGCTATGTACCATCACGGTTGCCCACACCCGCGGGTGTGAAGTTCACCCAGGTCTCCGCCGGTGGCACGGGGCACCATTCCCTGGCGTTGGGTACCGACGGTAATGTTTACTCCTGGGGGCAAAACACGTCAGGCCAGCTCGGCTTCGGCGATACAGTCGCCAGGACCACCCCAACGAAGATGCCCCTGCCGGTCGGCGTGAACCGCTTCGTGGCCGTAAGGGCAGGCAACATCACCAGCTTCGCCATCAGCGACGCAGGCAGAGTATACGCTTGGGGGCATAACGGACACGGCGAGCTGGGTATGTGGGGAGCATACAGGACGATACCCACACTAATCAGCAGCGTTCCTTCAAAAATCGCACAACTCAGTGTGTTCTATGATTTCAGTGCAGCCCTGAGTACCGACGGCATTCTCTACACCTGGGGGGCCAACGTCTGCGGCCAGCGCGGCCTGGGAGACACGAGTGATCATTATAACGCGACCACTGTCCCCTTCCCGGCGGGCGTGCGCCGCTTCACCAGTATCAGCGCGGGCGAGCAAACAATGAGTGCGAAGGCCGACGACGGCAAGATCTACATGTGGGGACGCAACAGTGAGGGCGAGTTCGGAGACGGCTCTCGAACGGCAAACGTTCTCAGGCCCATGGCGGTCGCTGTCAGCATGCCTCCGGGAGTCAAAATCAAGCTCCAAAACAGCGGCGGTGACTTTACAACAGTCATTGGCACCGATAACAACCTCTACACATGGGGCAACGGCTCCTTTGGACAACTCGGGTATAACAGTTATGTCCAACCGACACCAAGACAAGTAACACCTCCTGCTGGTGTGGTGTTCACCAACGTCATAGCTGGCCGCTGGAACGCCTTCGCCACAGGCAGTGATGGTAACACCTACGCCTGGGGAATGAATACATACTCCAGCATGGGAGACGGCTATCTGGGCGATGGCACCAACATCAATCGTAATACGCCGGTGCGTGTGGGTGGTGTCATCAATATCACGAAGGTAACCATCGGCGGGCAGGTCACGCCGGGCACAGTGGATCCGGTCTCAGGCAAGTGGACGGGAACGAGCCTGCCACACGATCCCGGAGATGTGGACGTGGTGGTGGAGTGGACCTTGAACGGTGTAGCCCAACCGAGCGAGACCTTGAAGTACCGGTATCTGGACACGTTCACCGTCGACTTCAAGCTGGGCGGCGCCCCCGGCACGCCTCCCCCAACGCAGAGAGTCTTGGAGGGGTCGAAGGCCAGCTGGCCGGCTACGCCCGTCTGGGCCGGACACCGGTTCGCTGGCTGGTTCGAGGGAAGCCGTGCCCACTCGTTCAACGAGCCGGTCACCCGCTCCTTCACCCTGACCGCCCGCTGGGAGCAGTTCGCATTCACCCTTGATCCTAAATACGGTTCGCCGGGCGGGGGCACTGACGTGACCATCAGCGCCGACCCCAAGAGCTCAGTCACCAGGTTCAGCCAGGTGTCCGTGGGCGGCTCACACACCCTGGCTTTGGGTACAGACGGCCATGTCTACGCCTGGGGAGCCAACGCCAGCGGACAACTCGGCAACGGCGACACGACCGCCCGCACTGCGCCCACGGTGGTGGTTGGTACGCCGCCCGGCGTCAGCTTCACGCAAGTCGTGGCTGGGCCAGACACCTCTTTCGCCCTGGGCAGCGACCACCACTGGTATGCCTGGGGAGCCAACGCCAGCGGCCAACTCGGCACCGGCAACACCGCCAACCAAACCAGTCCGGTGAGAATCACCATGCCCGCAGGAGTAACTGCCTACACCCAGGTCAGCCCCGGCCGCGACCACACGCTCGCCTTGGGTGACGACGGCGTAACCTACGCCTGGGGAGCCAACACAGCAGGCCAACTGGGCAACGACTCCACTGCGGGCAGCCTGACCCCGGTCAAAACCCAGACACCCGGAGGCGTATTCCAATTCACTGCCCTCTCCGCCGGATTCAGCCACTCGTTAGCCATTGGCGACAACGGCCTGGCCTACG
Source organism: Bombiscardovia nodaiensis (assembly GCA_033127725.1). Taxonomy (NCBI): domain Bacteria; kingdom Bacillati; phylum Actinomycetota; class Actinomycetes; order Bifidobacteriales; family Bifidobacteriaceae; genus Bombiscardovia; species Bombiscardovia nodaiensis. The sequence continues at coordinate 1,454,765 of AP026798.1, forward strand.
CCTGGGGTTCCAACCAGTACGGCCAACTGGGTAGTCTGTTCTCCAGCGCAGGCGGCAGCAGCGCGGTTCCCATCGAGGTGCAGGTGCCTCTGGGCGTCAGCTCTTTCAGCAGGCCCACAGCTACTGCCGACTGGTCCCTGGCCATCGGAGACAACGGCCGTATCATCACCTGGGGCCGCAACGCCAACCGCCAACTCGGCACTTCCACCACCACGGACCGCTCCCTGCCCGACGAGACCAACCTGCCCGCCGGAGTCACCTTCACCGGCGTGAACACCAAGGCCGACGGTGCCATGGCCATAGGCTCCAACCACCGCATCTATGCCTGGGGTGACAACAGCTCTGGCCAACTCGGCACCGGCAACCAGACCAGCCCGACCAGCCCAATCGCCGTGGACCCCAAACCCGGTGTCGCTTTCGCCCAACTCATGACCGGCCGCACCCACACCATCGGCGTCGACACCAACGGCGACCTCTACGCTTGGGGTGACAATTCCACGGGCCAGCTCGGCGACGACCGAGGCGGTCATCCTGGCGACCGCAGTCTGACCCCCATAGCCCTAACCCCGGTGCAAGTCAACGTCACTGCCGTCAAGATGGACGGACTGCCAGTTCAATCCGGCCCCACCTACGACGCAACCGCCGGCGTTTGGCACATCATCACCCGCCCCCACGCCCAAGGTTCCGTCCCCGTGGCCATCACCTGGACCCTATCCGGTGTCCCCCAGCCGGACTACCCCCTCACCTACTTCTACGGCAATCCCCTGAGCCTCCCGGCAGCCGGAGCCATCCCCCTCCAACGCCTAGGCGGCAGCGCCCTACTCGCCCTCGCTATTATCACGGCAGTAACTCTCACAGGCCACCACCTGTCGAAGGCCCGCAAACGCAAGCAAGGCCAAGGCTCACCCCGCCCTAACCACTCAAACAGAAGATAGGTATTCGGCTCGCCCCAACCCAGCTGTCAAGGCCGAGACATAGTGCCAGACGTCTCGGCCACACCCGTTCATGTGAAGCGCGCAAGCCTGCGATGCAAAAGCGAGCTGTTGGTGGGGTTGGGTTGCCAAGCAATAAGAAGTTTCCCTTGCTGAACAAGCAACCCCACCAACAGCGCCCCCAGCACCCAACACAGCCTCAAAACGAAAACCCAGCGAAGTAAAACCCCAATCCAATACTGGAACCCAACACAATGTCAAACTCCAACCCAGTAAAATCACCCAACCAGCCGAGTATGGCAACTCTTGCAATTTCTATCTTCTGCCGACCAGCAAGAATCCATTATTTGATTGAATCTAGTCTGTTTGAAGCACTTGTAGTATTTCTTCTTGAGTCTGAGCAAGCATCCACTGTAACCCGGCAACACTAATGGCGCCTACGATATTTGTCATATCCCGGTAACGAGCTTCGACGTTGACTTCAAACAAGCTATCCCAATGGCACACTCGATTACGTAAACCCGCCATACTACTAATGCTCGCGCCAATGTAAGCACGCGGCGATAAACCGCGTCGACCACTTTTAGTTGGTATATTTGGGAATGCTTCGCTTAAAATCTCTTTCCATAGATGCGCGCAGGCCCTATCAGTCTTACACTGGCTTTTCCACGAATCTAACTGCTGCGGATCAGCTGGAGCCTTCGCACTGATGCCAAGTGGATTGCCAATCATATTCCGCCAAGTACCGAGCATCATGTGTGCTAGCACATCATCGTGGCTCAACTCGCCTTGAAATCTATGTGATTGGCAATTGGCTGCTGCTCTTCTTCGCCAACTAGGAATATGACAGAAGGAAGGTAAAGTACCGGGTACCGATACATTGCCCCAATCATCTAGCCAATCCCCTGGCAATTGCTGAGTTTTCCACCACTCACAAATAGAGGTATCGACAGCATTACGAATAAATACTTCAGTAATACCAATAGGTTTCAACAGAACTTGCCCTAAATGCAGCTGACGCGAGTATGCTTGTAGAGCCTTTTGCAAATTATTCTCTTTACGCAAGAATACTTGTAAACGAGCCCGGCCAAAAAGACGGAATGCTTCATCACTTCCTAACTCTAAGCCGGAATATACGAAACTTTGATTTGCACTCTCGTCCATGTGTAAATGCTAGTATATAAGTGAGACGGTGGAAACGCCGCGATACGGATACGATGCCCCAGCCGGTAAAAGGCTGGGGCATCGTTGGTTGCACGATGGGGTAATGGCCACGCATGACGTCGGTGGGGTTAGTTTACTCCCAACCCCACCGAGGACTGTGGAGCGCTGAACTCCAGCAGATTCAACCGGTATCCATACGGCTTACGAAGCAGTACGCTTTACCAAATACCGATGAGCTTCCACCAGCCCATGCCGATGGTGAGGAAGATGGCGATGGTGACTATGCCGCAGATGAGGCCGATGCGCAGGAATTCGGAGGTCTTCACGTAGCCTGCGCCGTAGATGAGGGCGGCAGGGCCGGAGGCGTAGTGGGTCATGGCGCCAATCAAGCCGGAAGCCACGCCCAGCATCAGGGCCGCTGCCGTCGCGGGCACGCCAGCCGCAATCGCCACGCCCAGGAAGAGCGAGTAGATGGCAGCCACTTGGGCCAGCTCGGAGGCGAACATGTAGTGGATGAAGAAGTAGAAGACGGTCAGAATTACGAGGACCAGCATCCATGGCATGCCGTGGACCAGGTTGGCAATGAGCTTGCCTGCCCAGCCGGTCACACCCAGGTCGTTCAGGGGCTGTGCCATGCCGACGAGCACGCCGAAGAAGATGAGCGTGGACCAGGCGGACTTGTTGGAGGCCATGTCGTTCCAGGTGATGATCTTGGTGCACAAGAGCACGGCCACGCCCAGGAAGGCGACGGTGGTGGCATCGATGTGGAAGATGGAGCCGGTGGCCCACAGGATCAGCATCACAATGAAGGTGACGAGCATAATCCACTCGTGCATGCTCAGCGACCCCATCTCCTTGAGCTCGGCTTTCGCGTCGGCCTGCGCCTGGGGTACGTGCTTGATGGTGGGTGGGAAGAGCTTGTAAATCAAGGCTGGGATGACAATCAGGCAAATCAGGCCCGGCACAATGCCTGCGAGCGCCCACATGCCCCAGTTGATGTTCACTTTCGACTTTTGGGCCAGCTGGAAGACGACGGGTCCGGCAGCCATGGCCGTGGCGAACATGGCGGAGGTGATAGCGTTCACATTGTTGGCCGTGAGCGCCAGGAAGGCGCCGATGCGCTTGCGGGATTCGTCAGACTTGGGGGTGGAATCCTGCACATCTGAGACGGAGGTAATAATCGGGAAGAGGATGCCTCCCAGGCGGGCCGTGTTTGAGGGCGTGGCCGGGGAAAGTACCAGGTCGGCTGCGGCCAGGCCGTAGGAGATGCCCAGGCTGGACTTGCCTAGCAGGGAGAGGAATATCAAGGCAATGCGCCGACCGAGTCCGGTGGAGACGAAGCCTTGGGCGATGAAGAACGCGGCCACAATCAGCCAGATTGACGGGCTGCCCAAACCGCTGAAGGCCGCCTTTTTCACGTCGAGCGCGCCGGTGAGCATGCCGATGGTCATGCCGATAATTGCCACGGAGGAGGTGGGCAGCGGCTGCAAAATCAGGCCCAGAATGGTGCCCACGAACACGCCGAGCATGTGCATGGCCTGTGGGGTTAGGCCCTGGGGCGGCGGAATCAGGAAAATAACGAGGCCCACGCCGACGCAGACCAGCGAGCGCACCAGCTGGTTGGTGTTAAACGTGGCTTTGCTGACGGCAGCCTCCGGGGGGCTCTGCTGCTTGCTTGTGTTCGACATGAGGTGCTCCTTCACACGAAAACTCAACGACTCTATTGGTATCGCACGGACGCTCGGTGCGCCCTAGTTGCTCGTCTTTGACGCAGCTTGCGAAAGTGCTTCCACCGTATCGCCTGAGCGCTGGGGCGGGCAAATGAGCGTTCGTAATATAGTCCGACCCCGACTCGGCCCTGGAAAATGGCCGCAAATCAGCCGAAACTACGCCGTCTGTGTGCTGCGCATCATATAAGTAAGTCTTATTTGCGGGCGGGCGCTCGGGATTTTAGGCTGGCAGTATCGGAGCTTACGCAAAGAGGCAGAGCTCCCCTACAGTAAAGGTGAGTGAACAATGACCGGCTTCAAGACCCTACATGATTCGTACGCTACCAATGGCCTGAGTTTCTCCGCACAAGAGCGCGAGGATCTGGGCATCGACGGCCTCTTGCCAGCCGCCGTTCAGACGCCCGACCAGCGGGCCGAAATCGTCTACCAGCGCTTCCTTCAGGAGCCTACCGACCTGGCTAAGCGCATCTATTTAATGAGCGTATGCCGGACCGACCGCAAGCTCTTCTACCGGTCAATGGACAAGCATTTGACCGAGTACATGCCTATTGTCTACGCGCCCACGGTGGCCCAGTCGATTCAGCAGTACGACAAGTATTATTCGGGTTCCGACGTGGCGTATATTTCCATTGAGCACCCCGACCGCATTGGTGCCGCGCTCGACCAGTATGCGCAGGGCCGCGAAATTGATTTGGTGGTCTGCACCGACGCTGAGGGCATTCTCGGCATTGGCGATTGGGGGGCTCAGGGGGCGGAAATTTTGACCGGTAAGCTGGCGGTGTACACGGCTGCAGCGGGCATTGACCCCTCGCGTGTGCTGCCAGTCATGGTGGATGTGGGCACTAACCGCCAGGAGCTGCTGGACAATCCTGACTACGTGGGCAACCGCATTGAGCGTGTACGCGGCCAGCGCTACGACGACTTTATCGAGGCTTTCGTGCAGGAGACCTTGCAGCGCTACCCCAAGGCGCTGATCCACTGGGAGGACTTCGGCAGGCCTGAAGCGGCACCGATTCTGGAGCGCTACCGCAGGAATATCCTGACCCTCAACGATGACATTCAAGGCACGGGCGTCACGGTCTTGGCAGCGCTCCTGGCCGCGCGCAAGATCTCGGGCCTCAAGCCCGAGGACACGCGCACGCTGGTCTACGGCGCCGGAACCGCTGGCGTGGGTATTGCCAACCAGATTGTCGATGACCTGATTTTGGAGCACGGCATGGATGAGGAGGCCGCGCGCAAGTCGGTCATGCTCTTCGACAGGCAGGGCATGGTGATTGCCGACCAGGATGACCTGACTGTTGGCCAGCAGAAGTACGCCCGCGAGCCTGGTGAGTTCCCCGAAGTTTCGGACACGACTTCCCTGGTTGAGGCTATTAACGCCTTCCAGCCGAACGTGCTCATTGGCACTTCGACCCAGCATGGTGCTTTTACGCAGGACGCCGTTAAGGCTATGGCCTCTCATGTGGAGCGCCCGTTGATTTGCCCGATTTCCAACCCCACTGAACTGGCGGAGGCAACGGCCAAGGATGTGATTGAGTGGACCGAAGGCCGTGCTTTTGTCACTACCGGCACCCCGTCGGCTCCGGTGGAGTACGGCGGCACGACCTACTACATTGGCCAAGGCAACAACGCGCTCATGTATCCGGGCATTTGCTTCGGGGCCATCGTTGCCAAGGCCCAGCACATCAGCCGTCACATGCTCCTGGCCGGCGCCTACGCCATCTCGGACATGATTGACGCCGATCAGCCGGGCGCCGCCGTCCTGCCAGCTGTGAAGGACTTGAAGGAGATCTCCCGTCGCGTGGCCACCGCCGTAGCCCAGCAGGCTGTGGATGAAGGTCTCAACCGCGAGCCCCTTTCGGACGTGGCGCAGGCTGTGGCGGATGCGCGCTGGTCGTTTGAAGACTGATCGCCGCTGCCGTAAGCCCAGCTAGCTGCTGGGGACGCTCACGAATGCGCAGTCCAATATTGGCTCCGGCTCTTTGCTCTCGCTAAAGGGCCGGAGCCTTACTGCGCCCGGAAGTAGCGAGCAAACTACGCCTCAAGCGGAGTACTTCTCATAGCTAAACTGCGCCCAGTCCAGTACAATGGGAGTGAACGCATTACACGGTGGGAGCCAAAGCAGACCCTTGCTGCATCTTGTCGGCACACGATGACGCTGAATACTGAAGGGCCCGAGAGGCAGGTGCTTATGGCGCAGATTGAAAATATCCGCGACTTGGAAATCCTCGCGGCCTTCGCTCAGACCCACTCATTTACTGAGACTGCGTATGAGCTGAACCTCTCTCAGCCCACTATTTCACTGGCCATTAAGCGCTTGGAAAAGCAGCTGGGCAAGCCCCTGGTGGAGCGCCGACGCTTCGGAGCGGGCGGTGTGCAACTGACTGAGGCGGGCCTGGTGGCTGTGGCGCATGTGCAGCAGGTGCTCACCGAACTCGATACCCTGGGCTTGGCTGTTTCCGCAGTGGGCCAGAGCCGGACCAGGCGCATCGGCTTGCCGCCTATTATCTCCTCTCTTTTAGCCTGGGAGTCGGCGGACAGTAGGCCTCTTTCTCTGGCGGGTTTGACTGGCAGTCTTTCCTTGCAAACTGTGGGCTCGGGTCGTCTGCTCGACCAGATGCGCCAGCACCAGGTGGATTATGGGGCTGTGGCTGCTGTGGAGGATCAGCTGGCCATTACCGGAGTGGAAACCCGCAAGATGATCACCTATCCCTTTGGTCTGGCGGGCAGTCAGAGCCTCATCAGCCGTATCGGTGCCAACACTAGCGGCGGCATAGCGGTAAACGACCTGGCGCACCTGCCTGAGTCGGTCCGTTTCGTCACGCTCAACCATGAGTTCATCCACGCGCAAGCCTCGGATGCCCTCCTGCGCCAGCATATCCCCGCCTCCCGCATTATCGAAGTAGCCGACCTCGACACTCTCAAAGCCATCACCGCGGCTGGCATCGCCCTGAGCTTCATCACTTCAGCTGGCGTGGACGCAGGCGAGGGCATCAGTTTTCTGCCTTTCACCGACGCTAAGGCTCCCCAGTTCAACATCTACCTCTTCCACGACCGCGACCGTGCCACCACCCCCGGCGCCGAAGCCGACATCCAGGCCTTCACCCACTACGCCAGCCACCAGCTCGCCTCCGCCCGCTTCTAGGAGCAGGCACTCCCTGTAGGAACCTGCGGCGGTTTGCGAATAGCCCGCCCTCTGCCTAGACTGGGAATAACAGGCTATTTTTCAGCAAAGCCTGTTACACTGTGCAGTGAGAGGCATGATGCTTTTGCATATGCCCGGCGTGGGGACGCCCAGGTTTTGCAGAATCCAGTGAAGGACACATGCCGCCGTTTTTTTCATTGAGGGGTAGACATGCGCCGGATACATACCACAAGCGTTCTGATAGCGCTCGCCTTGGTCATGACCCTTGGCGTTTCAACAGGGTTTCTCAGCTTCCCCGAGCCTGTCCACGCCGATCAAGGCAATCCAAATTTCTACATTGAGCCGTCGTCGGGCCCGGTCGCCGGCGGTACACAGGTAATCATCAAACCTTACACAGCCCAAGGAGTGAACTTTGTCCAAGTCGACTCCAAGTGGAAGCACACCTTGGCTTTGGGATCGGATGGCAAAGCCTACGCATGGGGAGACAACCAATTCGGTGAGCTCGGCGACGGCACCACTGTTCAACGCTTAAAGCCTGTACGCGTATCCACTCCTGCGGGCGTCAAGTTCGTTAAAGTCCAAGCAGGCGGCGGCGTGGACCAGCTGATGTATAAGGTAGGGTATCAGTCTCTGGCTCTGACTGACAATGGACGAATCTACTCCTGGGGCCACAATTACAGTGGTGAGCTGGGACTTGGTAACAACATCGACCAGTCCACTCCTCAGCTAGTTCCTATGCCAGCAGGTGTCAATAAATTTACCGACATTTTAACTATATGGGGCGCTAGTTTCGGCCTGGCAGACAATGGCAAAGTCTATGCTTGGGGCGACGGCGGTACCTACTACACCAACGGTCAGCTTGGCCTGGCCTCTACAGCCCGGGTCAATACTCCAACGGCCATCTTCTCCATCCCCGATACGGTGCGCATTAAGCAAATCAGCGGTTTAGGCCATTTCGTGATGGCGCTAGGGGACAACGGTACTATTTACACTTGGGGAAACAACGACTACGGGCAACTGGGGCAGGGCCACACTGATGATCGAAACCAGGCCGTAATTGTCCGAGCACCTGACGGATCTAATTTCACCTCCGTCAGCGCTGGCGGATACAACGCTTATGCCACTACATCGAGTGGTAAAACTTACAATTGGGGCCCTCGAGACAGAGGCCAGTTCGGCGACGGCACTGGTGACTTTAGCGGCCCTATCGCCACGTATGAACCACGTCCTGTGGAATCAACCATCTCCATGCCGCCAGGCGTATCTATACGCCAAATCAGCCGTGGCGGTTGGCATACGCTGGTTATCGGCTCCGACAACAAGGCCTACTCCTGGGGCTACAACAAATTCGGCGCTCTGGGCAATAACACCTGCGTAGGAACGAGTGGAAACTGCTGGACTATCACGCCAAAGCCCATCTCAGTACCGGATGGCGTTACCTTTACCAGCGTCACAGCGGGCTATTGGAATTCCTTCGCAATCGGTTCAGACGGCAATTCCTACGGCTGGGGCAGTAACGAGGCAGGCACCGTAGGTAACGGTAGTATCTACGATGTACGAACCCCGGTGCGCATCGGCGGCAAAATCAACATTACCAACGTGTCGTTCGACGGTCTCGCGCCCACAGCCGGGGTATCGAATGGCGATACCGGTTCGTGGACCGGTCGCACACCGCCGCACGCCTCCGGTTGGGCCAGCGTGAGAGTGGACTGGACCCTGAATGGCATCTCGCAGCCACCAGAATACTTGCGCTTCCGCTACCTGGGCGACTTTACTGTCACCTTCAAACCTGGCAATCCTGGCGGCGCAAACTTTAGTCAGGCCGTGCACGAAACCTACTTTGCCCGCTACCCCACCCCTAACCCTACCTGGCTTGGTCACGCTTTCACCGGCTGGTATTTGAATGGTAAGCTCTACGATTTCGGCACGCCTGTCACCAGTAATATTACGCTGACTGGCGGCTGGGCCCTGTTCTCCATGACCCCTACAAGTGGGCCAGTTTCAGGAGGAACGGACGTCATCATTACGCCTCCGCCAGGCTTGCGGTTCACTCAAGTTGCTGCCGGTGTAACCTCCGGCTTGGCCATTGGCAACGACGGGAAAACATACGCATGGGGCGTGTCCAAAGATACCGGCTGGTGGCATGAAGCCTATTATGACTCCATCACCAATGTTCACGCCTCACCTGCTTTGGTGCAAGTGAACTCTCCGGTTCAACTGGTTCGCGTGAGCGCAGGACTCTACCATTCCCTAGGCCTGGGAGTGGATGGACGAGTGTACGCCTGGGGGTCAAACCGTTGGGGACAGCTCGGCACGGCAACCAATAGCGGCACCGCTGTCGACACGCCCAACCCAGTGGCGGTACCCCTGCCAGCCGGAAAGCGTTTTACTGCCGTCAGTGCAGGAGCCCTGCACTCTCTGGCCCTCGCCGACGACGGCACGGTTTATTCCTGGGGCACCAACTATAAGGGAGCCCTGGGCAACGGCGCGCAAGACACAGATCCCCACGCCTGGGGAGTCCACCCGACTCCCACGCCAGTGAGCACGAGTGTCCGTTTCCAAGCCATTTCAGCAGGAAAACTTTACTCGCTGGCCCTGTCAGACAATGGCACGCTCTACGGCTGGGGCGACAACGATTCCGGCCAACTGGGCACGCCCGCAGGCAGCGACCCGACCACACCCACCGCTTCAAGCTCTACCGTGAGATTCACTTCCATCGCCGCTGGTCAGGACCACTCCATGGGGCTCACCGCCGACGGCACGGCCTACGGTTGGGGTAACAATGGCAACGGACAGATTGGCACGGGTTCGGCTAGCCCGACCAGTATTACCACGCCTACCGCCGTGAACACGAGCATGAAGTTCAAATCCATCAGCCCCGGCGGCTACTCCACACTCGCCGTGGCCGCAGATGGTACCGCTTACTCCTGGGGAGCCAACAATGACGGCCAACTGGGCATCGGCGCTCTCGACAGCAACCCCCATCTGACACCCACAGCCGTCAGCTCCAGCCGCAAGTTCTCCGCCGTAGCGGGCAACGACGAATTCGAGCCCTACTATGGCGGCAACGCTTTCGGCCTGGGTTTGAGCGAGGAGGGAGACCTCTTCGCCTGGGGTTCAGCCTGGGACTGGTGGATTTACGAGCAGAGTACGCCCACCCTACTCGAGGTGCCCAAGCCCCAGCTGACCAGCGTCAAATTCGGCACAGCCCCCAACAGCGCGCTCGGCATCAACCTGCACTTTAACGATTCTGGCCCGAATCCAGACTTCAAATGGCATGTCACCACCCCACCCCATCAGCCTGACGAACTGGTGGACGTGACTATTGAATGGACGCTAGCGGGAGTCCAGCAAAACCCAGTGCACTTTAACTTCCTCTACTACGCGCTCCTCAACATGCCCAAGGCTGGCGCTCTCCCCCTACAGCGGGTCAATGGAAGTCTCTTGCTGTCTCTGGCAGCTACCGCATCTGCCCTATATGCCGCCTACCAGCTTGCTCAGCGGCGCAAGCGCACCCGTCGGCTCATCGGTCAACAGGCAGCAGATAGCAGATAGCAGGAGTTTCTAAGCTGAAAAGCCGGAGGGGTTCGCCATACTACTATGGTTTTCCACCCCTCCGGCTTCACTGTTTCGCTACTTCACTAGCTTCACTCCCCTACTGCCGCATGGGTTCCTGCCTCAACTTCGCTCGTTTTGGCAGCTTCGGCGCTCTTGAGCTGGGCCGGGGTGAGCTTGTCGTGCTTCATCTCGGAGAAGAAGTAGACGGCTACGAGCGCAAACTCAACGGTCGGCAGAATGAAGGAGAACTGCATGTTGGTGGCATCCGAAAGCAGACCCTGCACGGCCGGCAGGATAGCGCCGCCGACAATGGCCATCACGACGAAGGCTCCCGCGGTCTCGGTGTACCGGCGGTCCTCCACGGTCTCCAGGGTGCGGGAGTAGATGGTCGGCCAGGAGGGTCCCATGAAGAAGCTCGCTCCCACAGCCAGCCAAATAGCCAGAATACTGTGAATCAGCGTAGTGCCCAGCAGGAGCACCGTGCCGATGCAGATGTAGACAGCGAGCACGCGAGTCTCCCGGAAGCGGGTGAGTAGGTAGCTGCCCACGATGCGCCCCACGAAGAAGCAGACGTAGCTGTAGAGCATGAAATTGGCCGCATATCGGTCGCTAAAGTGCGGGAACAGCTCCAGAGCCAGGCGGATAGTGAAGGACCAGATACCGATCTGCACACCAATGTAAAGGAACTGGGCCAAGACGCCGCGCTGGAAACGGCTGTTCTTCGCCAGGTAGCGTAAGGTCTCCCCCATCGATGCCGAAGCCACCTGCCCGCTCTTGGTCTTGGGGCGGCCGGAGGGGAACTTGGTGAAGGCGAAGACCACCAGCAGCACCAGCAGGATCATCAGCAGATACTTGTAGGGCTCCAAGGTTCGCGCCAGCTGCTCCTCGCCGAATTTCGTGGCTTCGGCCTTGGAGAGCTTGCTCATTTCGGCTTTGAGATTAGAATCTTGGAAGACCAGGTACTTGCCCAGCAGAATGCCGATAATATTGCCCAGAGCGTTCATAGTCTGCGAAATATTGATGCGCAGGGTGCCCATACGCTTGGGGCCCAGCAGGGTGGCATAAGTGTCGCCGGAAGTCTCCAGGAAACTCAGGCCGATGGCCTCAACAAAGATGGCGAAGAGGAAGATTTCGTAGGTGGCCACGCGCGAGGCGGGGAAGAACATGAAGCAGCCCAGGGCAAAGAAGGCCAGGCCCGCCACGATGCCCATCTTGTAGGACGTTTTCTTGATAAAGAGGGCGGCGGGGACGGCGATAATGAAGTAGCCGCCGAAGAAGGCGCTCTGCACGAAAGCGGTGGCGAAATCGCTTAAGTCGAACACGGTTTTGAACTGGGTAATGAGAATGTCGTTCAAACTTGAGCCGATGGCCCAGAGCGTGAAGAGGAGGGTGACGAGCACGAATTGGAAGATGGGAGTTTTGCTCACATATCCGTCCGGGGTCTCAACCCATTTGTTTGCCTTTTGCATGTGGTCCTCCACGGGGAAAATTATTGCGTTGGGTGCTTAACTCATCCACCGTCATATGCTTTTGCGCACAATAGCCTAGAGCGAATACCGCCACTCACATTGCACTGAGTGAACCAAGGCAAAACTTGGCTTCCTGAGAGCTTGCGCACCAGCTGCCGCCAGTAGATTCGTCAAACATCGGTTGTCGAAATATTCAAAGGAATTCACTGATTGAAGCAGCACTGAGCTAGACGCATCATAGCCGTCCGCCGGGGTACTTCTGGGTACTTCACTGCAATAATCAGCACTCACCTCAGCCGCAAATCTGTGCCCTCTACCGCGCCCACCTATAGAGCACGGCCTCCAGACCCGCAGCCACCTTCGAATACACTTCGGGTGTACGAACAGCCTTTCTTTTCCAGTAGGTTCATTGCCATATCAAGAACCTGTTGCGATACAAAATAATAAGCTAATTGATTCGCCCCCAGATTGCAAATCCAATCCCCCAACTGTGCGGAATTTAACGGTTTGAGTGCTCCTATTCTGCGCCAATTACTTCCTTACCCCAGTATTAACTCTTCTCAAGCTCAAAGAATTCGCTTCTGTCAAAGAATAGACATACATACACGGCAAAACAGACACTGAGAACAAAAAAAGCGCCACCCCGTTAGGAGTGGCGCTTATGTATTGGTGGAGCTGAGGGGAATTGAACCCCTGTCCGGTGACCGTACTCCCAGTCTTCTACGTGCGTAGTCTGCTGGCCGTATGGCTATTTTTCTGCCCCCGCCTATGTCGCAGACAACGGGCGGCTGGCATATTCACAGTTAAAGTCCCTGAGCTGCCCTGTGACGCAGCAACTCAAGCAAGCCTTCTAAATGACGTTCAGCTTCTCCCCGAAGACGAAGGAGAGTGAGCGGAGCCGTAGCTCGCTGTTTAATCCTGGCTTATAGCTCAGGCAGCGAGAGCGAACTCAGTGCGATTAGATTTAGCACTTAATTTTTTGCGAGAGGACGTTAACGAGCGGACCCTCGCGTTCTCGGCACGCTTCCCTGCGACGAACAGATCACCGTCGAAACCGATCAGCCCCAATATTGAATTATCAAACCCGGCGTTTCCGCCGAACATCTCACTATACCCTACATCCGCGACCAAGTAAATATTCCCGCTGTAGTCAAATCAAGCAGGCCAAGCCTCGCCCGTAATTTCGTGGATATACAGAGGATGGTGCGGACTGCCATCTGCGTTCTTGCACAGGCAGTACAAGTCGTCGCCTAGCAGCGGGAGCACTTCTCGAACCCTCTCTTCTGTAGCGTTCTTACCCCAGGCGACCACTATCTTGCTGCAACGGCTTTTTAACCCTTCCACGAACGCATCATTTTCTGGGCCCACCGGGTCCTCAACAGTCCACAGATCGCTGGGCTCGGGGCTCCTGTAAGCGTACAAATTAACTACCACAATGCCGCCAAATCCCTGATCTTTGGCGTACTGCTTGCACCTGCGTATGGTCGGATCATCCTCGTGCGCATCGGCAGTTGAAGGATTAAGCATCACGAAGCCCATGCTGGGTTGAGCATCGTCCCAAACGCGCGTCAACTCATACCGGTACAGCCTGTCGTCACTGAATATAGCGGTTGACGTCTGGGTCCTGGCTTCGCAAATAACCATACAGACAGTCTACCGCAGCTCAATGCCAACCGACCTCCCTCCTGCGTATACAACAATTTCATACATAACTTGGTATATTGGGCACATATTCAGCGGGCGGCAAGTAACCTTTGGAAGTGGGCAAATGCGCACGAAACATGTGGAAGTGGTTGAGCACGACGAGGGCTGGCACGACCAGTTTCGGCGGCTGCAGCAACGACTAACCCAGGGCTTGGAAGAAGCCGGGATGGGCGGCGCGCTGGTGGGCATAGAGCATGTGGGGTCTACGGCCGTCTGCGGACTGTGGGCCAAGCCGATTCTGGACATCGACCTGGTCTATCGCGAGCGCTCGGATCTGACGGGGATAGCGCGCGCTCTGGCCAAGTTGGGTTATACAGACGAGGGCAATCTGGGAATACCGGGGCGCGAGGCATTTGCCTATGACGAACTACCGGGGCTCATGACCCACCATCTTTACGCTTGCCCGCAAGATTCAGCCGAGCTCAAGCGCCATATCACCTTCAGAGATTACTTACGATCACACCCGCAAGCCGTAAAAGAGTATTCGCAGGCCAAGCGCGAGGCGGCACAGCGCTTTCCTGACGATATTGACAACTATATTGCATACAAGTCGCCGGTGATTGAAAAATTGTATCGCTCGTGCGGATTACTTGGCGAAGGCGAATAACCCTGCTGGATTGAGCGACCGCTTTCTAAAGCAGGAATGCAGCATGCAACTATCCACCCCCCCCAAGTTCGGTGCCAGAAAATGCTGAGCCGCCAACATTTCGCAATCACACGCTCACACCTTCACACCTTCACACCTTCACACGTTCGCACGTTCGCACGTTCGCACGCACCTCCGAGCATCAACCCGTCTGCTAGCAACTCGGATCGCTGCTCCTTCGCTTAGACTAGAGGCATGAAGATTATGGTGCAGCGGGTTAGTGCCGCTAGTGTTGATGTGGTGGATGAGCGCAGCGGCGAGGTGGATAGGAGTTTTGCTGAGCAGAGCATTGGGGCTGGGCTCGTGCTGCTGGTTGGGGTTGCTGACTCGGATGGGGCTCAAGAAGTGGCGTATGCGGCCCGCAAAATCGCTGGTATGCGCATTTTTGAAGATGAGAGCGGCAAGATGAACCGCTCAGTTGTAGATACCGGCGGGGATATTCTCTCGATTTCTCAGTTTACGCTCTTTGCGGATTGCAAGCACGGCAACCGACCCTCTTTTGTGAGCGCAGGCAAACCGGAGCACGCGAAGGCCATCTGGGAGGAGCTCAACCAAGCGCTTGCAGACCAAGGTCTCACGGTGAAAACTGGGCGTTTTGGCGCACACATGCGGGTCTCCCTCACCAATGATGGGCCGGTCACTATCCCCCTCGACACCGACCAACTCATGAGCAAGAGGTAGTTGACTTAGTCCATTACTTCTTTCAACTTCCCCATCTCGTTTCAGATCAAGCGCCAGTGGGCAAGTGAGCAGCCACATGCCTGAGCCAGGAGCACAGCCGCAGCTTGGCGCGCATCAGCACTACTCCTCAGCCTCTTCCCAGCCTCTTTCTGCACCTCCCTACCTCGCCGCTACTTAACAATTGGCCGTAGGGGGGCCGAGACGTCAATCTGATGTTTGTCACCGATTTTGCTGGGGTCATTGATGATTTTGTCAACTACTGCCATCTTGAGCTTCAGATCAGAAGCGTCCCCCCAAGTAATGACCCGCTGGCCGCCACTGAGCTCGGTAATGACCGAATCCTGAGTCTTGGCCGTGACCTTGGAGACCTGCTGGCGCATGGGTTCAGGCAGGGTAGCAAGAATTTTGAGAGCCTGCTGCACCGCCCGGTCCTTGACCCCCTTGTCCACTGTCGATACCTCTATGAGCGGTATCCCTTGGGGTGGCTCGCCTACCGTGTTGAGCACCCGCCCTTCCTGGTCAACAGCGGTAATCTGACCGTCCGAAGCCTTTAAGACCGCGGCCGGCTCCTGCGCCTTAAATGTGACCTCCATGCCGTGAGGGAAGTGTTTCGACGCCTTCACGCTCGTTACACCCGGCAGGGCGCTCACCTGTTGCTCAAGGTGCGACGAGGAGATGAGAAGTAGCGAATGGTCCCGCTCTTTCTTGACAATGTCAAGTATTTCTTGGTCAGAGACCCACTCGTTGCCGCCCGATACGTGGATTTCTCCCTCTTGCAGCAGGAGGGCAGGCGACCAGAAGAGGGCCCAAATGAGCCCCAGCACAGCCGCCACAACCAGCACAACGAGCGCCCAACGCAGGGCGAGCGTGCGCAGCTTCGCCCGCTTTTGTTCCCGAAGGCGAGCCTGGAAGTCCACCACCTTAGGCTTGACAAACACACCGAGTCCACGGTTGCTGTCTGGAGCAGAAGGTTGAAAAAGTGCATCATCTGACTGGAGGGCTCGAGCATCGACGAACGCTCCCGAAGACGAGCGGGTGCTCCGCCCCTGAGCCTGCCTCGAGCCCGAGCGCGAGCGCGATGAAGTCAGTTCAGCGCCCGGCACTTGACCGCCAGCCGTAGTCCGACCCCTTTGGATACTTGGCTCTGTGTGCTCTGCGCCGCTTCTGCGGCGACTGCCCTTACCTGCTCGTTTGAACCGACCCAGGGGACCTTTACTGCGGCGCGTCTGGGCACCGTCCTGGGATGCTGCGCTCCTGGAACGACGCGTACCCTTTGCAGACTTGCCCGCCCGTCTCGCTTGCTTATCTTTCGGCTCACGTTTTGATCCATGCGGCTGATCCCGCTGCCCTGCGTCAGCTGGGTTACCGGCAGCAGACTTGGGCTGGCGCTCGGAACCGTCTCCTTGCGCAGAGGACCCACGCACGGCACTAGCCTGCGGCCGACTGTTGGGGGCACCAGACTGCCGCCGACGACCGCCTGGTCCGCTAGCCCCTCCCGAACTCGCTATCCTCCGACTCATAAGCGCTCGTTCCCAGCAACCTCGCCGACTTCCTGCGCGCCTGAGCTGCCCTCAGCCAGCGCCTGCAAGATGACCGGCCCCATGCGAGTAATGTCGCCTGCGCCCACAGTCAAGAGCACATCGCCAGCCTGAGCCCGCTCAGCCAAGCGGCGGGCAGCGCGGTTCATGTCGCTGACGGCCTCGAAGCGACCGGCAGAACGCTCCATCCTGCCACTATCCTGACCATTGTCAAGTTCTTGGAAGGCTTGGACGATGGTCTGCGGCCCGATATCAGGAAAGTCGCTCTGCAACTCGCGGGCTGGGAAAACGCCAGTCACGATCACGTCGTCTGCAGCCGCGAGCGCACTGGCGAATTCTCGGGCAAAAATCTGCGTGCGAGAGAACAAGTGAGGTTGGAAGAGCACCCGCAGCTGGGCCTGCGGATAGCGTCTGCGAGCGGCAGCCAGCAGGGCCGCAATCTCGGTGGGATGGTGGGCATAGTCGTCCACCAGGCTGACCCCGTGCACGCTCCCCTTGACTTCGAAGCGACGGGCCGCACCCAGGAAGGAAGCCGCTGCTTGGGCCGCAGCAGCTGGCTCAAGGCCCAGGCCGCAGGCGGCAATCATCGCCGCCGCAGCGTTGCGGGCATTGTGCAAGCCCGGTATGGCCAGCTGTACGGGCAGGGCACCGTCTTGCGCGAGTAAGCCAAAGCGCCGACTCAGGCCCTGGGGGAATTTGAGTGTAAACTGCTCCTGCCCGCTCCCCTGGCTCTCCTGCTCTGCCATAATGCGGACCACCTGAGCCCAAGTATCCCAGCCTTCCTGGCCTACTTCCTTCTCGCTGGCCGTGGTGTAGACCACAATTTCAGCCTGGCACTTACCGCGCAAATCAGTCAGGAGCTGACGCGAGCCCTGGTCGTCGCCGCTGATGATCACACTGCCCTGGGCATGGCGGGCGTGCTGGGCGAAGGCCTCTTGGAAGGCCTGCGGGCTGCCGTAGTGGTCCAAGTGGTCAGGCTCCACATTCGTAATGACCGCGATGCTCGGATGGTATTTTTCAAAGGAACCGTCGGACTCGTCCGCCTCAGCCACCAGCACCCTGCCGCTGCCCAAGTGCCCGCCGTCCTGCGGACCCTGCAAGGATTGAATCGAGCCGCCAATGGCATAGGAAGGGTCGGCCGTCTCCCCCCTACCAGCTAGGCGCAAGATGTGGGCAAGCAAAGCGCTGGTGGTGGTCTTGCCGTGAGCCCCAGCCACGGTAACGCCAACGTGAGAGGCCAACAGCAGGGCGAGAATATCCGAGCGATGCACCAGGGTGGAACCTTGTGCGCGAGCTGCCAGAATCTCTGGATTGTGGGACTTGATGGCGGATGACCACACGACGGTTTGGGCCCCACGAACATGGTCAGCTGCCTGGCCGATGGCCACGGGAATGCCCATGCTCTCCAGCTCAGCCGTTTTCGCCGACGCCTGCTGGTCGGAACCGCTCACATCCAAACCCGCCTGCTTGAGCATCTGCGCCAGCACAGACATGCCAGCTCCGCCAATGCCGATAAAGTGCGTGTGCCCCAAGGAATCCAAACGCTGGCCAGGGTCAGTAAAGGCCTGCACCGTCGGGTCGAGGGCGGGCAACTGGGCTGGGCTGGCAGCGGGAGTAGGTGAATGATGTAATGCAGGCACAGGGCATCTCCTCTTGGGTCAAGACATCTCTATTATGCACGCTCAACAGGTTGGGCGTCAGGCCTCTCGCTGCTTCCGCTAGGAACGCTCACAAGCGACCCACCTACCAGGCAATTCGAACGAACCAATCAATTCGCCAACGACCTTGAGCAGGGCGGCTATTGGTCTGAAAGCCAAGCGGCCAGTCAGCGGCGCTCGCCAACCAGGCCAAGCACTCGTTCAGCCATGACCTCGGCTGCGTCACGGATACCAAAATTCCAGGCAGCACGGCCCATAGTCTGCAGTCTGCTGCTGTCGGCCAAGAGGGAGGGCACATGCTCGCTCACCCACTCAGCAGTGAGGTCCTGGTCGGCTACCATTAAGCCGCCTCCTGCCTCCACCACCGGTTGCGCGTTGAAACGCTGCTCACCGTTGCCGATCGGCAGGGGCACATAGACGGCTGGCAATCCAAGAGCCGTCAGCTCACTGACTGTGCCGGCACCCGAGCGGCAAACAATCAGGTCAGCACAGGCAAATGCTCGGTCGATACGCTCCAGGTAGGCACTGACATGGTAGTTGCCCAGGCCAGCATGTGCCGGGTTGAGATCGTTCAGGGCCCGCGCACCCAGAGCCTGAGTCACTTGGGAGCACACCGCCTGGTCCTTGCCCCTGCCTGTCAAATGCACCACTTGCGCCCCGGCAAGCAGACTCGACGCTGCACCTGCTACAGCGCGGTTGAGGCTGGCTGCCCCCAAGGATCCGCCGGTGACTACCACCACCGGCCTAGCAGGGTCTAATCCCAAGAGCTGGGCCGCCTCCTGACGGGCCTTGAAACGGGAGGCGGCAAACTGTTGACACAAGCTGGCGATAGCTGGCCGCAAGGGCAACCCCACACGCTCCAAGCGAGCGCCAGACCGGACCTTCAGGCCCGTATTGTCGTAAGCAGTTCCTACGTAGCTGGCCCATCGCGCACCCAACTTATTAGCCATACCAGCGCGCGCATTTTGCTCGTGCACAGCTAGGGGCAGGCCCAGACGGTGAGCAGCCTGGTAGGCCGGAGCCGAAGCATACCCGCCGAACCCCACGACTACATCCGCCTGGCGAGTCTGAAGAATTTGTTCAACCCGCCGCACCTGCTGCCGCCAGCGGGCAGGAAAGCGCAGGGCATTCATGTTGGGCTTGCGCGGGAAGGGCAGCTTCTCGATGGTATCGAGCTCGAATCCCGCCTGCGGCACCAGCTGAGCTTCCAGGCCGACTGCAGTACCAATAACGGAAATCTGCGCCTGTGGCTCCTGCGCTCTGAGGGCCGCAGCCACGGAGAGGAGGGGATTGACGTGACCAGCCGTGCCCCCGCCTGCCAGGACTACGCGGACTGGAACTGTCGAAGCATTCATAGCACTCCTTGTTTGACTGTGCTCACAGCAGTCTAGCTCCTGAGCCGGTCAACCGACAGGGTTCGGCAGGCCTTTCAGTCGCCCGATACAGCCGCCTGAATATCGGGGTGGGTGCGCATCATCTGCACCGCCACTCCCGCGGCCGTCAGACACAAGACCAGGGCCGTACCTCCAGCCGACACGAACGGCAGTGGCAGGCCAATCACCGGCAGCAGACCCAGCACTACACAAATGTTGATAAGCGCCTGCCCCACAATCCATGCGGCCAGGCAGATGAGGGCGATGCGCGCATAGTTGTCGGGAGTAGTCAAAGCGATACGCAGCATACACCAGCCCACCACTACGAAAGCGATAATCACCAGAGCAGCGCCAATGAACCCCATCTCCTCACCGATAACGGCGAAGATGAAGTCGTTGTGAGCCTCGGGCAGGTAGTTCCATTTCTCGCGCGAATTACCCAATCCCACGCCTGTCAAACCGCCGGAACCCATAGCGTATATGCCGTGAATAGACTGGTAGCACACGTCTTGCGAGGCGTCACCCGAGCAGTCCCCGTAGGCAGCCATAATCCGCTGCATACGGTTGCCGGAACCCACCACAAAGAAGCCTACAATGCCAGCAAGGCCCAAGACGGCAGCGCCGATAAACCACTTCAGGGGGAAGCCACTGATAAAGAAAGCCACCATGCCGATGAACACAACAATCAGGTCAGTGCCCAAATCCTTGCCCAGAATAATGAGCCCGAAGGCCGCAAGAAAGCCCAGGGCCGGCTTGATATAGGCTTTAAGCCCTTCACCTCTGGTCTGAGCATCCGCCGCGTCCAGGAGCACACCAGGCAGCCAGATAGACAGGGCCAGCTTGAGAATCTCGGCAGGCTGCAGGGAGATGCTGCCAATGAAAATCCAGCCTGAATTACCGCCAGCGGAATGACCCAAAGGTGAGAACGTGAGCATCTGCATAAACAGGCCAAAGCACAGGAAGACCGTGCTGATACGCCGGTAAAAACGTGCAGGCAGACGCATGGCAACGAAGGCAACCACGAAGCCTATCAAGCAGAACAAACTCTGTTTGATGGCCTGACTCCAGGGCGAATTGCCTTGGGCGACCATGTCGACCGCCGAGCTGGAAAAAACCATCATCAGACCAAATACGGTCAGCGACACCACCGCTGTGATGAACCCGTAGTAGCACCAGAGCGGGTTTAAGAGGGCTCGAATACCCTGGTAGGATACGGTCCTACGGCTGCGCGGGGCGCGGTCCGCAGCACCGGTAGATCGCTCAACTTGTGGCTCCTGCCGCTCCCGGCTGCCTACTTCCCCGCTGCTGGCGGAACGGGCTGTGCGACCGGTGCTGGCGACTTGGGACCTGCGCCGCAGCCAGCGGTCAGTCAGATTCATGAGCACTCACCCACCGCTGAGCCGCCTGCGCAAAAAGCTGCCCACGCTCGGCATACGACTTGAACTGGTCCATTGAAGCGCAGGCGGGAGCCAGCAAAACCACCTGTCCCCTGCGGACATACGCTCCAGCAGCTTCGAGGGCTCGCTCCATGACCGAGTCCGCCGGTTCAGGGGCAATGCGTGTAAATGGAACCTCTGCTGCCTGGCTCTTCAGGGCCTCCTCAATCGGCTCAGCATCCCGACCGATGATCACAGCAGCTGCCAAGCGGGAAGCCTGACTGGCCACCAGATCGTCAAAGCGCGCGCCCTTGGCCAAACCACCAGCAATCCAGACCACTGAGCCGGGCTGGTAGCTGGAGAGCGAAGCACGAGCGGCATGCGCATTCGTAGCTTTAGAGTCGTCCACAAAGCGGATAGCTGACTGACCCTGCCCTAGTTGGGCGACCGTTTCAATGCGGTGGTCGCCGGGTTTAAAGTTGCACATGGCCTGGCAGGCAGCACTCCGGTCAGCACCCGCACCAAGAGCTAGGGCGAGAGCGCACAGGGCATCGGCCAGCAGATGAGGGTAAACCTGTCCGTTGGGCTCAGCGAGTCCGGGCAGTTCGTTGAGGGCCAGTATGCGCTCGGGCTGGCCAACCTGGCCGCCAGCCACCCCACTCGAGTCGACAATCCAGCCTTCGCTCACCCCAATTTGACCGGCTCTCGGCTGGCCCAAAGTAAAACCGACCCGTCGGCAGCCAACAGCAGGTTGAGCCACCTGGGCCAGAGCCGCAACGCGCTCATCATCAGCATTGTAGACCAGGGCCTTGCGCACCCCCCGGTAAATCTTTGCCTTGTCGGCGGCATAAGCCTCAAAACCCCCGTGCCAGTCCAGGTGATCAGCAGCCAGGTTGGTGATGGCTGCGCACTCGAGCTCCAGGGAATCGGTGAAGTGCAGTTGGAAGGAACTCAGCTCAACGCACAGGAAGTCGTGAGCCGGGTCCAGGGCAGCCTGAGAAACAGCCTTACCAATGTTGCCCACTGCGGGCGCGTCATAAGAGCTGGCCGTCATCATGGCCGACGTCATCTGGGTGGTGGACGTCTTCCCGTTAGTGCCCGTAACGCCAATCCAAGCTGCTGGGCAACCTGTTCTCGCCGAAGGGACCCTAAGCTGCCAGGCGATTTCCACCTCGCTGACCACTGGAATGCCCCGCTTGAGGGCCTGCTCAATAAAGGGTGTGCGGGGGTTAAAGGCCGGCGAGGCCATGACCAGGTCTACCTGATGGAAGTCAATCTCGTCGAAAGAGTGCAGGTCGGCATCACTGGCGTGCTCGTCCACGGTGGTGACGCTGAGCGAGCGCCCTTGCAAGGCTTTGGCCACGCTGCGCCCAGAGATACCGAGGCCGGCAACCAGTACTCGTTTGTTTGAAAAATCCATTTTCACTCCTTGCCGGACCATCTGATTTGTTCACTCGTTACTGCGTGTGCACTCCCGCACCGGTTACTGCCGCCGCTTATAGGGGAAAACCTGAACCAGCCAGCCAGTCTACGTAGAACAAGACAAGAGCCATGAGCACGAATATAAGCTCAATCATCCAAAAGCGCACCACAACTTTAGACTCCTGCCAACCCAACAGTTCAAAATGATGGTGAATAGGCGCCATTTTGAACACGCGCTTGTGGGTGAGTTTAAAGAAGCCAACCTGAATCACATCCGAAGCGGCCTCCATCACGAACAGACCTCCCAAGATAACGGCCAGAAGCTCGGTGTGGGTGGCGATGGACAGGGCCGCAAAGAGCCCGCCCAGGGCCAGAGAACCCGTGTCACCCATAAAAATCGAAGCAGGATTCGTGTTGTACCACAGGAAGCCGAAGCAGGCCACAGCCGCGCAAGAGGCAATAATCGTCAGGTCGAGCGGATCGGAGACGGCATAGAAGTAGCCAGCGTGCCCAGCGCCTTTCAAATGGTAGGCCTCCCAGAAGGCGATCAGAGCGTAACCAGTAAAAGCAATCATGGAAGAGCCCGATGCCAAACCATCCAGGCCATCGGTCAGGTTGACGGCGTTGCTCCAGGCCGTCATCAGCAGGTTGACCCACAAAACGAAGAGGATAATGGCCACCGCTTTACCAGCGAAGGTAAAGGAGATAATCGGATGCTCAACAAAGGAAATACCAGCCTGAGCACTAGGGAAGCCAGTCTTAGTGGGCAGAACGAGCGAAAGCACGGCGTAAATCGTGGCGAGCACAAATTGTCCGATGAACTTACCGGCCACCGACAGGCCCAGATTCTGCTTTTTGCGCACCTTGATAAAGTCGTCAATAAAGCCGAGCAGACCCATAGAGAGCATGGCAAAAAGCACCAACAGAGCCGAGAGCGAGGGCCGATCCCCGCGCGCCAGGAAGCGGTAGAGGGCAGAAGCTGCCCATCCGAGTACGATAGCGAGATTGATAATCAGGCCGCCCATAGTGGGCGTGCCGCGCTTAACCTGGTGGGACTTCGGGCCGTCTTGACGGATGTACTGTCCGTAGTGGCGGCGGTGCAGCAGCTGCACGAGCAGGGGTGTCCCGCCGAAGGTTACGACCAGCGAAACCACTATGCCTATGATGAGGGAAATCACCGTACTACTCCCAATCTATCGCCCAGCCATTCTTGCGCTACACCACTCAAGCCCGAAAAGTGCGACCCCTTGAGTAGGACCACGCTGCCGGGGTGCTGACCTGCGAGCTCAGTGACCAGTTTGTCAGCCTGGTCCGCGCCCTGAGCCAGCAGGACCGTCTCCGTCTGACTCGAGTCAGCAGCGTGCAGCCGAGCGTACTCAGCCCGTGCACCTTCTACCATAGCCTGAGCCATGGCTGACAGACCAGCGTCCTCACCGCCAACCGCCACCAGCGCATTCAGTCCCAGTTGAGCACAATAAGCACCGATTGAGTGGTGCAAATCCAGGGTCTGCTCCCCCAGTTCCAACATGCCGCCCAATACGGCTATGCGGTAAGGCTTGGAAGCCCCCAGGCCGCCAGCTCCCCAGGAAGCGAGCGCCTTGAGTCCGGCCCGCATGGAATCCGGGTTGGCATTAAAGGAGTCGTCAATCAGTGTAAAGTGCGCTCCTGCACGCTCCACCTGGCTCACGGCCATCCGGTGGGCGCTGATGCGCTCGTGCTCGGCCAGCTCCTGGCTGATAGCGGTCGTGCTCAGCCCCAAGTAGTGAGCGACTGTGGCTGCTGCCAGCGCGTTCATCACATTGTGGGTGCCGCTCAAACTCATGCGCGTGGGAACCGGCTGCTCGTCGCGCGCTTGCAAGTCAAACGAGGGATGGCCAAAAGCGTCGCTCGTAATATGGCTGGCTGTCATGTCGAGCGAGCACCCATCGCCTGAGCGCAGGGAAGAACTCAGTCCAAACCATTCCACCGGTCCCGGACTCAGCTGAGCCATGGCCGCCACCCGCTCATCATCGGCATTGAGCACGCTCACACCGCCAGGCAGGAGGCCTTGCACAATCTCGCTCTTGGCCTGCGCTATGCGTTCCACCGAGCCAAATACACCCAGGTGAGCCACACCAACCTTGAGCACTACGGCAATGTCGGGCGGCACAATAGAAGTTAGGTAAGCAATGTCTCCCACCTGGCTGGCACCCATTTCGGCCACCAGATAGCGGGTCTCAGGCCCCACTTTCAGAGCCGTTAAGGGCAGGCCAATCTCATTGTTAAACGAACCTACCGGAGCCACTGTGGGCCCCAAGCGAGTCAGCATACCCGCCAGCAGATCCTTCGTGGTCGTCTTGCCGACCGACCCGGTGATGCCAACGACACTAAAGGGAGCCTCCAAGGTTCTGCGGCGTTCAATGTTGTGGGCAGCCAGCCGACCCAGAGCCTTGACCGTGTCGTCAACCACGATTTGGGCCAGCGCACACTCGGGCAGCAGATGACTCACCAGAGCCGCACAGGCTCCTAGCCCGGCGGCGCGGCCAACGAAATCGTGCCCGTCCGAACGCTCTCCCGGGACCGCCACAAACAGAGCACCTGGCTCCACCTGCCGCGAATCCGTCACTACACTGCGCACAACATCAACTTCGGCATGGGTTCGCTGCCCCCCGGCAACTGGATACTCAAGTCGGCCCGAAACAGCTTGCGCCACTTCCGGCAAACTCATGGGCATCATCAACGGCCCTCTAGCCTCCTGCATGTTCACCTCTCGACTTGTTGGCTGGTCTCAAGCTGCTGCCCTGGACCAAACCACTGCTCCTGCACTCCATATATCCGTTCGCACTAGCTGCGCACTGCCCGCCGCGCTTACGAAAGCTCCTGATTAGTCTCCAAAGCACTGCGAATGTGACTGCGCTTGACTCCTGCAGCCAGCGTCATAGCGATGTTGAGCGAGAGCGCATCAATCCTGCTCTGGTCTTTACCCGCCAGCGCCTGCTGGGCCATTTCATCGGTCGTATCCGAAGGACGAGCCACCTGCATCTGGCTGCTCAGAGCAAAGCCGTACTCCCGAGCAGCTGCAGTCAGCCGTCCCCTCCTGCCCTCGTAGAAGTGCGTGCGTTGACTGGCTGCCTTGGGGAAAGCTATCACGTCCACCTGCACGCTCTGGAGGGCTTGAGCTTGCAAGGTCGCCGAGTCCACCGCTATGACCACAGCTGCAGCCCCATCCTCCAGGCAAATAGCCAGAGAACGCTGGACGTCGAACATGCTCATGGGCGCTTGAACGTCGAGCGAGCGCTCCAAAGAACTCACCTTGTGAGCGCTGAGAACGCCAACCGGGTTGCCCAGCATGTGCAAAAATTCCGCCAGCTCCTCGGCCTGCTCACTGGCATCCTGCCCAACAAGCGCGAAAATAGCGAGGGCAGACGAGGGCCCGCCGGCAGCATTGGAGAGAATCTGCCCCAGCTCATTGGCTTCCAAGTCGCCGATGAGCAAGGGAATGTCTGCCTGGGGTATGCCAGCCTTTTTGACACTCTGCGGCAGCAAGACCGCGTACGCACCTCGCAGCTCGGCCTGAACCAGTAGATGGTCCAAACTGGTTTCCTGGTCTCCCTCTGGCTCAGAAACAGACTCAGTCGAAGACGACGACGCTTGAACTTGCTCCACTTCCTGCGTCGGTGTCTGCTGGGAGTATTGGGTGTCGTCATTGATGGGTTCAGCTGCGCTCTGGAGGGGCTGGGTAGGCGGGGTGCCTAAATCCACATGCTCCTCACCCGGGCCAAGGTAAGGCAGGTAGAGCGAACCAGGGCGCACCGAATTGAGGTCGTCAGCTAAAGAAGTGACGGTCACATCTTGCGCAAAGCTCGGCACGAGTTCCAGCCCATAGTGGCTGTGCAGATAGCCTAAGGTCATCCGCTGAGAGATTGACTCGCTTAGCGCGCTCATACCTGTGCCTCTCTACCGCCAGTTGGCAGTATGCGCGGTGCTACAACCCGCAGCGAACTTTCGCTCTTCCTCATGCCTATCACCATTCAACAGGGATAGCATCTGTACGCGGCGCAGAGGGCGGCACCTCGTATTTCTGCATAAGGAATTCACCAATTTGGGCGAAGATTGGACCGGCCGTTAAACCGCCGTATGTACCTTGCGGATCTTTCATGACCACCGTGATGACGAAGCGGGGATTGTCAGCGGGAATAATGCCCGACCAATCGCTCACAATCGAAGTCAGTGAGCCGTTGGCTCCAGCGACTTCAGCAGTACCAGTTTTGGAGGCGACCCGGTAGCCGTTGACCGCAGCCACATTTTTGAATTTCTCTGCCACCGACTCCATGCCATTCATGACTTGACCGGCCACCTGCTCGTCAACCACCCTGACCGGCTGGGTGCTCGAACTCGTACTTTTGCCGTCGCCATCCACCTGCGCTATCAGGCTCTGCTGGTTACGCACGCCCTTATTTGCAATAGTGGAGACCGCGTTGGTCAGCTGTATGGCGTTAGTAGCGTAGCCCTGGCCAAAAAGCACCGTGTTGCGGGTACGCCGATCCCAGGTCTGCGGGGAGGTGAGCAGGCCGCGAGACTCGCCCTGCAAGCCCAAACCCGAGGGCTGTCCGATACCAAACTTCGTTAAGTATTCGTAGCGCTTCTGGTCCGGGTACTGCTCCCCCGCCATAACCATGCCCACGTTGGACGAGTTCTGCAAGATGCCAGCCATCGTCCAATGCTCGGCCTGGTGGTTGGTGGCATCGTGGTACTCCTGCCCGTCAACCTTGAGATGGTCTGGCACCGTGAATTTGTCGGTCATCGCGTGCACACCCTCCTGGAGCATGCCCGAGAGCGTAATCGTTTTACCAATGGAGCCAGGCTCGAAGGTCTGAGAAACTACCAGCGGCGGATTCATCTTTGCCTCGGCCGAGCCAGCCGGATGATTTTCGGTGTCGGCCAGGGCAATAATCTTCCCGGTCTGCGGCTCCTGGACCACTGCCATAGCCCAGCCCGCGTGGTACTTGTCCTTGCCTTCCTGCAAAGCCTTCTGCACGTACCACTGCACGTCACCGTCAACCGTTAAGTGCACGTCTTTGCCGTTCACTGGCTGCTTGGACTTGACTTCCGTGCCTGGTATCTGCTGGCCCTGCCGCCCCTGCTGGTAGACCTCGTAACCATCTGTGCCCGTCAGCAAGCCGTTCTCCATATATTCTATGCCGGCCACGCCATTACCCTCTGTGTCCACACCGCCCAGGAGCGAACCCATCAGGTCGCCGTGGGGGTAGGAGCGTTCATTGCTCAACTCCGCGGATATAATGCCAGCAATATGCAGCTTGTCAATTGCGCGCTTGATCTGAGGTGTCACATCCTTTTTGAGGACCACGTATGAGCCAGTGCCCGTCAGCTGAGCGCCTAACTCCATAGCGTTGACGCCGAGCACCGGGGCCAGTAGTCGGGCCACTGCAGCTGGACCGCTGGCACCAACCGGCTTACCATCAATCGAATGGCAGTAGCTGCTGGTCGCTTTTGTGCACTTGACTGGCGTAAAATCGGCCGCAGCCTTCGGAGACCCCACAATTGTGTAGCGCTCCAAACTCTGAGCCAACACCATGCCATTCGCATCTACAATCCGCCCCCGCTGAGCCTGGAGGGTGTGGGGCACGGTCCGACTCTTGGTAGCCGCTTCGGCCGTGGCCTGTCCTTCAAACAGCTGAATCCAAGCCAATTTGCCCAAGGCTACGACTGCCACCAGAGCCAAGACAATAGCAACCACCACCGAACGCTGGGCGAAGGTCACCAAGTTAAAAACTCTCGTGCCCTTGCGCCGGTTGGCCCGTCCGCCCGTGCGGCCACCGGTTCGCTTTGGCAACTGGCTACGATTCAATGCTGACCTGCCTGGGCCTTTTGCTCCGCCTGTGCCGCCTGCTCAGCGCTCTTGGCTGCTTGCCCCTCCTGCCCTGCCTTGGAAGTAGGCAAACTTGCGGATGAGGACGAAGGCTGCATCTGCTGGCTGGGCTGGTAGCCGTTCAGATCGATAGAGTTGACCCCCTGCTGAGGGACCATGCCCATCTGCTGAGCCTTGTCAGGCAAGGCGGCTTGCAACTGGTCGAGCTTATTCTGGTCGTCTTGCACGTCTTGTGTAAGCTGGCTGATTGAGACTCGAACAGAGCTGGCCTCGAAGGAATTCTGCACCATCTGCGTGCGCAGGAGGAGAGAAATGACCAAGCAAGCGCTCAAGAAAACGAGTGCCACAACGAAGTAAATGAGCGGTGTGGAGCGAGTGCTGGCCCAGGATGCAACTCCCCGGGCACGCTGACCCCAGGTGTCAGCCTGCGTTGAACTCGACGAGCGCCCACCTTCAATGAGGCTGAGCTGGGGGCGCCGGGTTTCGCTCTGCTGTCCTGGTCTGCGCTGGTCTGGTGCCCGCATAGAACGCACGGAACGAGCTGTTGAGGCCATCGTCATCTCCTCCCCACGTGGTGGTGGCTATATACGCTGTGATCTGAAGTCTGTGTCCACTCTTGCTGCCGCTCGGCTGGAATCGGCCTGGTCAGCTGGACGGCCCGCAAGCGCACGGATGCTGAACGCGGATTGCTAACAACCTGCTGCCCACTGGCTTTGAGTGCCCCATGCGTCAAATCTTCGAAGAAAGGTTGCGCTTGCTCGGGCACGACCGGCAGGCCCTGGGGAAGGTCGAACTTGAGCCCGCTGGCCATGAATCGCTTCACCGTGCGGTCCTCCAGCGAGTGGTAAGACTCCACCACCAGCCGTCCGCCCAGGCGCAGGTGGGAGGCAGCTTGCGGCAGCGTACTCACCAGCTTGTCGAGCTCACCGTTCACTTCAATGCGCAAGGCCTGGAAAACGCGCTTTGCCGGATTGCCCGGAGCCCGGTGGGCTTTAGGCACAACTGCGTCTACTAAGCGGTCCAGCTGCGAGGAGGTACGCAAAGGCGCACGTTCGCGGGTTTGCACCACGCGTCGGGCGATGGGCCGGGCAAAGCGCTCTTCACCGTAGTCCTTAAAAATCCGTGTTAAATCATCCAAGGAGTAGGTGGCTAACACTTGCGCCGCAGTCAGCTCCTGAGAGGAATCCATGCGCATGTCGAGAGGGGCGTCCTGGCTGTAGGAGAAACCGCGCGCGCGCTCGTCAATCTGCAGGCTCGAAAGCCCTAAGTCCATAAATACTGCACTAACCTGGTTTAGCTGGTGGGCGTTCAGAATCTCGTCCAGCTGGTCGAAGGCCGCGTGCACTGGCAGGAAACGGTCAGATAGACCTTCTGCCTGCATACGTTCCTGGGCCAGGCCCAGGGCCTCCTGGTCGCGGTCAATGCCCAGCAGACGAGCCGCTGGCACCGCTTTAAGAAAAGCCGTGGCATGTCCAGCTAAGCCCAGTGTGCAGTCCACCACCCAGGGGTTCTCTGGAGTCAGGGCTGTCGAGACCAGTTGCACGCACTCGTCCAAAAGCACCGGCTGGTGAATCTGACTCAGGGAGGAAAGGCTGTTCGACGACTCTTGCGACTGGGATAGGGACGGCGTTTGTTGTGGAGGAGTCTGCTGTGAAATTGCCATCAGAAATCCACCACCGGTAACACGTCGTCAGCAATGTCGGAGTAGCCCTGCTCCTTGCTGGCCAGATAAGACTGCCAAGCGTCCTTGTCCCAAATCTCAGCTCGGGTTCCTACTCCAATAACAACGATATCTTGGCCCAGATGAGCGTATTCACGCAGCATAGGCGGCACCAGCACGCGGCCCTGCTTGTCTGGATCCTGGTCTACAGCGCCAGAGAGGAAAACGCGCAGGTACTCGCGGGCGGCCCGGTTGCCCAGGGAGGTCCGCTGAATTTGTGCGGCTATACGGCGGAATTCGTCGGCAGGTAGGAGGTAGACGCAGCGCTCCTGGCCGCGAGCCATCACGAGCCCTGCTCCCAAGCGGCTGCGGAATTTCGCAGGCAGCGCCATACGACCCTTCGCATCCATCTTGGGCGTGTAGGTGCCCAGTAAGAGCGCAGGAAGCGCAGACTGGTCGGTGATCTGCTCGAAGGTGGTCTCCTGGCTGTTCGCATCGGTCACGGCTTCCACCTCCTACTCGCATATCAAGTTCCGTGTACTTACTTACACACTCAAAAAGTCGCTGCCCCCCACAAGCATTCCCCACTTTACCCCACTCTTCACCTCAAATCACCCTAGACTAGGATTTTTTTTGACTCTGTGCCCACTTTTCACACGTTCGACTCGTTCTGCTCCCGTTTCGGCTCCCGTGCAGATGCGGTTGATAGCGGCTCAGGACCCGCCCCGGTGCGTCAGCGCAATCTAGTATGGGGCGAGCGGTATAGTTGAATGCCTGGTTTTACTGGTATGGGGATTTTCCTAGAACGGACGAAAAGCCTATGTCAACCTACTCTTCACAGCTACACGAAGAACAAGGAGCCGTAGACCGCGCATACGGTCGACTTGACAGCCTACGCACGCAGACCAAATCTCGCCTCGATGCCGTTCGAGCGGCGGGCTCCCATGGCTCGCCCACCCAGCGCACCGAACGTGACTCCTTTGCCAACATGTACGAGGACCGCCTGGCCCAACTGAGGGCTGTGGAGGACCGCCTGGTGTTTGGCCGCCTAGACCAGAGCGACGGAGAGCGGCGCTATATCGGCAGAATTGGCCTGTCGAGTGAGGCCCACGAACCCATTTTGACCGACTGGCGAGCAGAAGCCGCCCGGCCCTTCTACGAAGCCACCCCCTCCCACCACGGCAACATTGCCCTGCGCCGACACATTACCCTGAGCTTCCGCACAGTCACCGGCATTGAAGACGAAGTGCTCGACGTGCACTCCCGCGAAGTAGACCAAGCCGCCAGTCAGGGAACCTTGGCAGGAGAAGGCGCACTCTTAGCCTCGCTCTCCAGCAGGCGAACCGGCAAAATGACCGACATCGTGGCCACCATCCAGGCTGAGCAGGACCGCATTATCCGCGCCGATTTAGGCCACGCAGTCGTCGTCCAAGGCGGGCCAGGAACGGGAAAAACAGCTGTAGCCCTCCACCGTGCCGCCTACCTGCTCTACACTCACCGGGCCACACTCGAGCGCTCCGGAGTCCTTGTTGTGGGCCCCAGTTCCACTTTTTTGCGCTACATTGACCAGGTGCTGCCCTCCTTGGGGGAGACTGGCGTGCTCAGCCGCACCATTGGCGACCTGATTCCAGGCTACGAAGCAACGGCCAGCGAAAGCGCTTACGTGGCCCGGCTCAAGGGAGACAAGCGAATGGCAGCGCTGATTGCGAGCGCGGTCCACAGCCGCGAGCGTGTTCCTTCTGAGCTGCCTGCCGTCTCCGTTGAAGGAGTGCGCGTGCCCATGCTCGCCGTCGACCTAGAACAGGCCTTGAGCGATGCTCACCGCACCCGGCAGCCGCACAATAAGGCCCGCGAGACTTTCGCTCGCGCGGTACTGCAGGCGATGGTCAATCGCTACGCCGAGCGCGTAGATTATGAGCCCGAAGCCGATGAACTCTCCCGGGTTAAAGCCCTGCTGCGCATGAACGACCAGGTGCGCAAGACCATTAACCTGGCCTGGCTACCCATGAAGGCCGACTGGTTGCTCGACAACCTGTGGTCTCATCCGGCGCTCATCACCCGCCTGGCCCCCTGGCTCAGCCCCGAGCAAGTTCAATCCTTAGTGCGCCCCAAGGGCTCGCCACTCACCGTTTCCGACATTCCCCTCCTCGACGAAGCCATGGAATTGCTGGGCCCGGACCCCAAAGAGATGGCCCGGCAGGCAGCTCAAGAAGCCCGGCAGGCCCAAGAACGGCAGTTTGCACAGGACACTTTGGCTCAAAATGGGATTGGGACCGGCCTAGTCACCTCTCAGATGCTCCTCGACAACATCAATGGTCTGGACACTCAGGCCGTAGCTCAGCGGGCTGCGGAAGATCGAGAGTGGGCGTTTGGCCATATTGTTGTTGACGAAGCCCAGGAGCTGACAGCCATGGACTGGCGGATGCTCGTCCGCCGCTGCCCCTCGCGCTCGTTCACCATTGTGGGAGATGTCGCTCAAACCTCAGCTCTGGGGGGCACGCGCTCCTGGCAGCAGACCATGGACCAGCTTTTTGGACCAGATGGTTGGGACCTAAATGAATTGACGATCGACTACCGTAACCCTCAAGAGGTCTCCCAGCTAGCTGCCCGCTTTGCCCAAGCTCAGGGCCTCCACGTTTCCACACTCAAGGCCGTTAGGGCCGTACCAGGAGCAGTCGAGCGCATCCGCGTCAGCTCACCAGAGGAGTGTCTGGAAGCTGCAAGCCAGGCAGCTGCGCGCCTAGCCCACAAGTTTGTCTCGCCCGACGGGACCGGACGAGTGGCGGTCATCACCGCTGCAGATCAGGTGACCGCTTTGAAAGCTGCCGTAGGCAAAGCCTACCGCCAGGCCGCCGGAGGCTCGGCTGCCGATCGTCTGGCCAGCCAAAGTCAATGGGACCGCCAGCTCATCGTAACAGCGACGGATGGAACCAAGGGCTTAGAGTTTGACGCGGTCGTTTTGGTAGACCCTCAGCGGATTGCTGACTCAGCCCCGTCAAGACTGGTGGCAGCTTCAGATTTATACGTTGCTATGACTAGACCCACCCAGCAGTTAGTTATTGTGGAACAGGCAGACGACGGCGCAAACGCAACCTGGGATAAGTAGGAGCACAGTCACAGAAGGGTGTCAGCGAGATCTTCCGCCCGCAAGTTGTCGATCGCTGCCTGGAAGTCTTCAAGTCCGTTAAAGTTCTGGTAGACGGAGGCAAAACGCAGGTAGGCCACTTCGTCCAGCTTGCGCAAGGGCTGCAAGATAGCCTTGCCCACCTCATCAGAATTCACTTGGGCCAACCCGCGCGAGCGAAGGTCCTCTTCTACTTGCTGCCCGAGCTGCTTCAAGGCATCTTCTTCGATATGCCTGCCCTGGCAGGCCTTGCGCACACCGGAGATGACCTTGTCCCTGTTGAAAGGCTCGCTGTTGCCAGACCGCTTTTTAACCAGCAGAGTGGCGGTTTCAACGGTTGTAAAGCGACGGGAGCACTTCGGGCACTCTCGACGGCGACGGATGGCATAGCCATCGTCGCTAATTCGCGTGTCGACGACTTTCGTATCTGGATTTTGACAAAAAGGACAGTGCATATCAACCGATGATAGCCTGAAAGTGCCAGAAACAGAAGGCCCGCCGCGCCGGAAAAGCGATGAATTCACTGCTTAGGCACAATAATACGCTGCCCAACTTGCAAAGATGGCGAATTGAGGCTATTGAGTTCCATCAACTGGTCAACCCCCCGCGACACGTCTCCGCCCTGGGGTGTCACCATACTGGCATAGGTCCACAGGGTATCCCCCGGTTGGACAATATAACTGGTCACTTCTTGCACGCCAGTGTCGGAACGAGCCTGGTCGCTCATAACTAAACCGGCACCCGCCACCAACAGGCAGCCAGCCAGCACCATGGCCGTGACTTTACCCTTCACCGTCAGCACTAGACGGCCAGAGGCGGAGGCAGGGGTAGCCCCCTGGCCCCGGCTTCCCCGCTTACCGCTGCGGGCACCCATGGCAAACTGCTTTGAAGACACTGGCATACTCACGCTTGCACTCATAGGAAGCCTCCTTACGAACATCTGTTCTATCGAACAAGTGTTCTAATATTGACACACTTTTGCGAACTTAGCAAGGCCTATTCGAACATTTGTTTGATTTTCACCAAATCTTCCGCTATGCTGTAGCTGAGAGCGAAAGGAGTTCCCGTGGGCACCATACCCTTTACTGGAGCGCAGACAGCAGGCACTGGCAAGATTCAAGTCGACCGGCCCGAGCTCACCGACCGCCAACAGCGCGTCTTATCTGCCATCCGCACGCATTTGTCCAAGCAAGGGTTCGCTCCCTCCTACCGCGAAATCGGATTTGCTGCGGGCCTCAAAAGCCCTTCCTCAGTCAAGCATCAGCTCGAAGTGCTCGAGGAGTTGGGCTACATCCGCACTAACGCCAACAAGGGACGAGCGATCGAACTCGTCGAGGAATCGAGCCCGCAAGCTGCTGAGCATCAGGGCTCTGTCGTCATCGACTTCCCTCATGTTTCACAGGCCAGCAGCGAATCTATAGAGCACTCCAGGGACGTGCCGCTCGTCGGACGCATCGCCGCCGGTCAGCCCATTACTGCTGAGCAGCACGTCGACGACATCATGCGCCTACCGGAACGGCTGACGGGCACTGGCCAACTCTTTATGCTGGAAGTACACGGCGACTCCATGATTGAAGCAGCTATCTGTGATGGCGATTTCGTAGTCGTCCGCGAACAACCGACAGCCGAAAACGGCGACATCGTGGCAGCCCTGCTCGACGATGAGGCCACGGTCAAAACTTTTCGCAATGAAGATGGCCATGTCTGGCTCATCCCCCACAACCCGGCATACTCCCCCATTGACGGCACCGATGCAGCAATCATGGGCAAGGTTGTAACCGTACTGAGAAAGGTATAAGCAGCTTTTCCGCTCTCTTACCCGACGAGCCAAAGGGAAGTCGGACGCGTGTACACTCCGAGTGCTTGGGCTGGTAGATACTACTTTGTCTCGTGCCAGCCCAAATCCCATCACTCAGCTCTCTGGCAGATTAGCTGCCGATCACATATCCAAGTGCTCGCTGTGCCGCTCCTTGTAATTTTCAGGTTCGATCTGAAAAGTAGTGTGCTCAATGCTCACTGGAAAATGCTCAAGCAGGCAGTCCTGCATCTTGGCCAACATGACCCCAGCTTCTTCCATGCTGGTACCCGGCTTCACGGTCACATGCGCCGATAGTTGAGGCATTCCGCTAGCTACAGTGCTGGCATGCAAGTCATGAACGGCCACCACGCCAGGAACCTTTGCTAGGTGCTCGCGCACTTGGTCAACATCGAGATCCGAAGGTGTCTCCTCCAAGAGTATTTTGACACTACTCACAAAGAGGGAGGCAGCCCGAGGAATCATCATCAGAGCGATGACACCTCCTGCGATGGCATCAAACTCGCCCCATTTCGTCAACAGCATGACGACAGCAGAAATTACTACCGCAAAGGACCCCAAAGCATCGTTCATAACCTCCAAGAACGCAGCCTTCATATTGAGATTATCCGCACGCTGGGCATATAAGACTAGCAAAGACGAGAGGTTAGCTGCCACTCCCACCACGCCAAAGAAGAGAAGGAAGCTGGGTGATTTTACCTGTTCGCTCTCACTGGAAAATAGCCGAATACCAGCCTCGATCACAGCATAAATACCGACTACAAATAACACCATCGAACCGAGAGTAGCCGTCAGCACTTCAAGCCTGGCCCAGCCCCAGGTACGCTTCGCAGTAGGCTTGCGCTGCATAAGAATGGCTGTGACAGTAGCGGCGGCTAGCATAGCGATATCAGTCAGCATATGAGCAGCATCAACCAGCAGGGCCAAGCTGTTAGTGACGATGGCTCCCACCACTTCGACCAAAAAGATGGTGGTCGAAAAGCTCAAGGTGAGCATTAATCGCTTGCTGTGGCTCTTAGCAGCAGAAAGACCAGCATGGCCTTCCCGATTCACCCCATCCGCCTCTTGAACATGTGGGCTTATGGTCTGATGAGAATGCGCCATACTGGTCTCCTGTCTGATACTGAGAATAGTTCCTAGCAGCCCCTGTGCAGGGGTGGACCAGTGTATCAGAGCTTTTGAGGCCTAGAAGCCAAACTGAGAAGCAGTCTCCTTAAGGGTCTCAGCAGAGCGCTTGAGGGCAGCCAGCTCGCCGTCGCTCAAAGGCGTATTGATGTGCGTGTTCACACCGGCGCGCGTCAGTACTGAAGGTACCGACATGCACACACCATTGATGCCGTGGAAATCATCGAGCATGGAGGACACAGGCAGAATGCGGTGCGTGTCGTTCATAATGGACTCGATGATGTCCACACCGGACATAGCGATAGCGAAGTTCGTAGCGCCCTTACCCTCAATAATCTTGTAGGCAGCGTTCTTGACTTCCTGGTGGATCTCCTCGCGCTTAGCAGCATCCAGCGGCTCGTGACCGGGCAGCTCCCGCCACTCGGTCATGGGTACGCCACCGATGGTGGCGGAGGACCACAGAGGCACCTCAGAGTCGCCGTGCTCACCAGCGATGTAGGCATGCACGTTCTTAACGTTGACGCCAGTCTGCTGGGCAATCAGGTAACGCAAGCGAGCTGAATCCAGGTTCGTACCAGAGCCAAACATCTGATGGCTGGGCAGGCCGGAGAGCTCAATAGACACGCGGGTGACAATATCTACCGGGTTCGTAATCAGCATGTACAGAGCGTTGGGAGCCACCTTCACCAGGTTGGGAATGATGGACTTCATAATGTTGATGGTTGCACCAGCCAGATCCAAGCGTGTCTGACCAGGCTTCTGACGGGCGCCTGCGGTAATCACGACCATGTCGGCATCCCGGCAAACCTCTGGGTCATCTGAACCGTCGATGGACACCGTGGGATAGAAGCTGGAGCCGTGCTGCATGTCCAGCACCTCAGCCTGAACCCTCTGCAGATTGATGTCCTCAAGGACGATCTCACGCGCCACGCCCCGCTGGGCCGCCGCGAACGCCAGGGTCGAACCGACCGCTCCGGCGCCAACAATAGCGAGCTTAGTGGGCTTAATGGGTGATTCTGCCATAGTTTTCTTTAGACCTCTCTGTATGAGGCCCCTCAAGCGAGGAGCCATCACTGTCTGACGTATTCACTGTATCCACACTCGCTGACGTTTGCAGCTGCCAGCGAGACTTACAGCCATACGCTTTTAGCATAGCGGTAGAGCCCAACGACAGGCGGCTGCGAAACGCTTAAGCCTGGCGACCGGCAGGCAGGCCTTCGAGTGCTTCTGGTCTGAGCGTGGCTTACTCCTGCTTATCGTGCCCGTCGATTGACTGACTTATGACCTGCGCCGCCAACCTGTTGTCAACGTCTGCCACGAGCTCAATGCCGTCAGCCTCGTATCCTATCTGCCGAACCTGCCCAAACTCGCGTATTTGCGAGAGCAGAGCGCCTGCCGAATACGGCAATTTCGCCTTTACTCGCACATCTGGATGCGGCAGCAAGGATTCGACCTGCTCCCGCAGCTCGTCGATGCCCTCACCGGTCCGAGCCGACACGATGCAGGCTTCGGGCTCCAGCTGACTGACGCGCAGGCGGGCTGCCTGATCCATCCTATCCGCCTTGTTGAAGACAATGAGACGTCCTATGTCCGCCGCGCCGTCAATCTGGGCCAAGACCTTATCGACTGCCTCAATCTGGCCGAAGGGGTCGGGGTGGGAGCCGTCGACCACATGGACAATAAGGTCGGCTTCGGCTACTTCTTCGAGGGTGGATTTGAAGGCTTCAACCAGCTGTGTGGGCAGGCGGCGCACAAATCCCACCGTGTCTACCAGCGCATAATATCGGCCGTCCGCAGTCTTAGCCCGGCGCACAGCCGTATCCAAGGTGGCAAACAGCGCATTTCCCACCAATTCCTGAGAGCCGGTGAGTCGGTTGGTCACCGACGACTTGCCCGCATTGGTGTAGCCAACGACCGCAACCGTTGGCAGCCCGTAGCGCTTCCGGGAGCCACGCTTGACCTCGCGAGCAGGCCCCATCTGAGCAATCTGACGCTTGAGCCGGGAAATCTGATGTCGGATGACCCGGCGGTCTGTTTCAATTTTTGTTTCACCAGGGCCGCGCGAACCAATGCCGCCGGACTGACCAGCCGCCTGCCCGCCCGCCTGCCTGGAGAGCGAGCCACCCCAGCCACGCAGCCTGGGAAGCATATATTCCAGCTGAGCGAGTTGCACCTGGGCCTTGCCCTCGCGACTGGTGGCGTGTTGGGCAAAAATGTCGAGAATCAAGGCTGTGCGGTCAACCACTTTAACCTTGGTCACATCCTCTAGGGCACGGCGCTGGGAGGGCTGTAGGTCGTCGTCCACAATGATGGTGTCCGCCTCTTGGCTGGCCACCACATTCGCCAATTCCCGGGCCTTTCCCGAGCCCACATAGGTGGCAGGATCGGGCTTGTCGCGTTGCTGAAGGAGCCCATCCAAAACCTGCGCACCCGCTGTCTGGGCTAAAGCCGCAAGCTCTCGCAGGGATTCCTCTGCCTCGTCTGAGGTGGTCTGCGCCGAGGAATACACCCCCACCAGTACGACACGCTCCAGGCGTACCTTGCGGTATTCCACCTCGGACACGTCCTCAAGCTCGCCCAGGCCTTCAACGTGCTTGAAGAGGTTCCGCCGCTCTCGCTCCTGCCAAAGTTCGTCCCCGCTCGAACTTTCAAACTCGTCGGCGCCGCCTTCGAGCAGCACCTGCGAACGACTATCTAAGGGCGCTTCTTCACGCCTGTGCTCCGCCTCGCCAAGTTGCGAGTCAGACTGCATTCCTGTGGACTTTTGGGTCACTGACACCTCTCTTGTGGTAGTGCTCCTTACTCTATAACCCGCCCCGGTCGAATCAGCCTTGAGCCGAGAGAGCGGCTAGCACAGTCGCAAGCTGTTCACTGACCGCTTGCTAGACCATATACGAGGCTACAATCGTAGGGGAAACCGATGAACAGCAAGTATGAATCCGTAGTGGACAGTTGCAGTAAAAGGCAGAAAGTAGTGGACGTGGGCGAGGGTCAAGGCAAGCAGCAGCAAGGTAATGAGCAGTATTTCGCGGCCCAGCCAGCCTCCACAGACCTCCGCCACCAACTCACGGTAACCCTGGCCGGCGAGCCCATGAAGGTGGAAGTCTCCCAGGGCGTTTTTTCTTCCCACCGCCTAGATTTGGGCACTTCCGTCCTCCTGCGCCACGCTCCAGAGCCTGAACATCCTGGCACCTTCCTCGACCTAGGCTGCGGCTGGGGTCCCATCGCCCTGCATCTGGCGAAGCTGAGCCCCCAATCTACGGTCTGGGCGCTCGACATCAACGAACGAGCCCTGGATTTGACCCGACAAAACGCTCGAATAAACGGTTTGTCTGCCGTCCGCGCCGTCAATGCCGACCAGCTGCCTGCCGACCTGACCTTTGACCAAATCTGGTCCAATCCCCCCATTCGCGTGGGCAAGGAGGCCCTTCACCAGCTCCTGATGGCCTACCTGCCCCGCCTAAATACCGGCGGTGTGGCCTATCTTGTGGTGCAGCGCAACCTGGGCTCCGACTCCCTCATTCCTTGGCTGCAGGAGCATCTGCCCGCTGGGTTTGAGGTCAGCAAATATGCGTCTTCGAAAGGGTATCGAGTGATTGAGGTCACGCGCGCATGAAGTTTACTTACCCGAGCGAGCTGCCGGTTTCTGCCTCCCGGGGCGAGATTGAGCAGGCCGTCCGCTCCAGCCAAGTGGTGATTGTCTCCGGGCAGACCGGCTCCGGCAAGACCACGCAGATCCCCAAAATTTTACTGCAGATGGGGCGGGGCAGCCACGGCCACCAGATTGTGCACACCCAGCCCCGCCGTATCGCCGCCCGCACCGTGGCCGACCGCATAGCCGCCGAGCTCAATGTCCAGCTGGGTGAGGAAGTGGGCTACCAGGTTCGTTTTGACGACAAGTCCTCCCCCGCCACCCGCCTGCGCGTAGTGACCGACGGCATTCTCCTGGCTCAAATTCAACGAGATCCCCGGCTCTCAGCCTATGACACTATCGTGATTGACGAGGCCCACGAACGCAGCCTGAACATTGACTTCCTCTTGGGCTATCTGACGGCGCTCCTGCCCAAGCGGCGGGATCTGAAGCTCATTATCACCTCGGCCACCATCGACTCCGTCAAATTCCAAGAGCACTTCGCCAAGGCCCTGCACACCAAGGTGCCGGTCATCGAAGTGTCGGGCCGCACCTACCCGGTGCAGACCATCTATGAGCCCCTGGGTTCGCCGCCGGCACTCATGAACTCAGTGCCCGGTTTCGCTAGCGTTCAACTGGACCCTGACTCCGGCGACCCACTCGAAACTGCCCAGGCCGACCTGCCCACAGCCGTAGCCCGCGCCTGCGCCGAGCTGGTTATCCACTCCTCCCACTCCTCGGGTCCACGCGACATTTTGGTCTTTGCAGCGGGCGAGCACGACATTCACGAGTACGAGGCAGCTCTGCGCCACCATTTCGGCCCCCGGGCCGAGGACATGCGCCGGGCTGACGCCATCGAAATTCTCTCCCTCTACGCGCGCTTGTCCGCCAAGGAGCAGCACCGGGCCTTCCAAGCCCACAGCCACCAGCGCATTATTATCGCCACCAACGTGGCTGAAACTTCGCTGACTGTGCCCGGCATCCGCTACGTGGTCGACCCGGGTCTGGCCCGCATCTCCCGCTACTCTAAGTCCGCCAAAGTCCAGCGCCTGCCCATCGAACCCATCTCCCAGGCCTCGGCCGACCAGCGAGCCGGCCGCTGCGGTCGTGTGGCCGACGGCATTGCCATCCGCCTCTACTCCCACGACGATTATGAGACCCGACCCCGCTTCACTGAGCCGGAGATTCTGCGCACCTCCCTGGGCTCCGTCGTGCTCCACATGCTCTCGGTCGGCGTGGCCCGCACAGCGCAGGATGTGACCGAGTTCGGCTTTATTGACCCACCAGACATGAAGGCCGTCTCCGACGGTTTCAACGAGCTAACCGAACTGGGTGCTATTGACCGCAAGCACGGCGAAATTCGCTTAAATCCCTTGGGCCGCAAGCTCTCCCGCATCCCTATCGACATTCGCCTGGGTCGCATGATCCTGCAAGCTGCCCAGACCTCCACGCCCAACACCCTGGCCGCCGTGATTGTCGTTGTGGCCTTCCTGAGCCTGCAAGACCCCCGCGAGCGCCCGGAGGACAAGCACGACGAAGCCGACCGCCTCCACGCCCGCTTTGAGGACCCGGCCTCAGATTTCGTCTCCGTCTTGAACTTGTGGCACTACTGCTTCCCCGAGGGCAAGTCGCCATCCTCGTCGGCCCTACGCAAGCTGGCCAAGGGCGAGTACCTGAGTTTTCTGCGCCTGCGCCAGTGGCACGACCTCTACCGGCAGCTGAGCCAAATGTGCCAGCAGATGAAGATGAAGGTGGGCGAACCCCTGCCAGCTTCCGGCCCCAATCCCGAGATTGCATCCCTCCCCTTAGCCCAGCAGGGGCGCGGATCCCTAGCCTGCTCCTGGGACAGTGACGGCCTGCATCGGGCCATGCTCGCCGGGCTCCTGTCCAATATTGGCATGCAGGTCATCACCGACCCCAAGGCCTCCCAGTTCGCAGGGCTAAAGGGTCCAGCACGCGCCAAGGCCATCAAACGGGCGCAAAAGCGCTCCCGCAATGACTATAGGGGTGCTCGCGGCACGCATTTCGCCATCTTCCCCGGCTCAGCGGTCGTCAAGTCGCCGCCCTCATGGATTATGTCCGCAGGCCTGGTAGAAACCTCCCGCCTCTGGGCCCGCTACTGCGCCACCATTGACCCAGTCTGGGCCGAGAACCTAGCTGGCGATTTATGCCGCGTTACCTACGCTGAGCCCCACTGGTCGGCTTCCAAGGGCGCGGCTGTCGCCTCCTCCACGGTTCTGCTCTACGGCCTGCCTATCGTGGCCAACAAGCCAGTCTTGTGGGGGTCGATCAACCCAGCCGAAGCGCGCGATTTCCTGATCCGTCAAGGGCTGGTAGAAGGTGACATTCGTCAACGATTCTCCTATGACTCATTCATTGAGGACAACCGGTCTATCTTGCAGGAGGCGAGCGACGAGGCCAGCAAGACCCGGCTGGTATCGCAGGCGGCCACCGAGGAAGATTTATTTGACTTTTACAATGATCGTCTCCCGGCTACCATCACATCGCTGGCAGCTCTAGCCAAGTGGTGGAAGGGCGAGCGAGCCCAGCGCCCTGACTTCCTGACCTTCGACCCAGCCCAGGTGGACCGCCTGCAAGAGCGCGAGCACTCAGTCAAGCCCGGCGATTATCCGGACCACTGGCAGACCCAGGGCACTGACGGCAGGCCACTCTCCCTACGCCTGAGCTACGTCTACGATCCCCAGGCCAAGGACGACGGCGTCACCGTCCACATCCCCTATCTGCCCTGGGCCAGCTGACCCCTGAGCAGTTTACCTGGAATGTGCCAGGACTCCTCGACGAGCTAATTGTCGCGACCATCAAATCCCTGCCCAAGGCCCTGCGCGTGCAGTTCGTGCCAGCTCCCGATACGGCCGCCGCCATCCGCGCTTGGATTGACGAGCGCTACCCCCTCCTGCCCGGCGCCGACCAGGCCAGTCAGCTGCCAGCTCCCGAGGCTCGCGCAGATACCCAGGCCAGCGGCGGGCCCTGGCCCCCCTTCGACCAAGTCTTTACCAAGGCCGCAGTGGAGGTCGTCGGTGCCCAGGTCCATCCCCAGGTCTTCTCCCCCGAGCAGGAGGAGCGCCTGCCTGCATACCTGCGTATGACCTTCGCCGTGGAAGAGCCAGTCAAACCCGATCGCTCCCAGCAGGCCAGCAAGAGCAAAGGCCGACAGCATAAGCACCGGCAACAGGACCAGCAGCAAGGCAACCAGCAGCCCACTGGCTCGGCTCCCCGCACCAAGCCCCTGGGCCAGTCCAAATCCTTGGGCGACCTCCAGCGCCGCTTCGCCGAGCAGGCCCGCAAATCCGCCCAAGCGCGCGTCTCCTCCAAGGCTCAGCAGGCCAAGCAAGAGGGGCAGATTGTCAAGCAGGCCAACCTCTTGCAGCGCTCCGGTGCCACGACTATCCCCCGCTCCCAGCTCCTGTGGCAGGGTGCCCTGGAGACCCTGCGCCTGCCCGCCGAACGCGTTTCCTCCCGCTGGCTCAGCCGGGAGGCCCTCATGCTGGCTTCCGCGCCCTACGCCTCCACCAAGGCACTGGTCGAGGACCTGCAGATGGCAGCCGTCAAGCGCCTCCTGCCCCGCGTGGCGGACCTGCCGGACGACCAGGCCTTAAAGGAGGCCGTTTACAAGGTCTCTGGCGTCTACGAGGACACGGTCTACCAGGTCGCCCAAGACGTTATCCGTATCCTCAAGCGCTATGCCGAGGTGGACAAGGCAGTATCCGGTCCTGCTGACCTGCCCCTGCTCTCCGTCTTGCAGTGGGTGCGCGAGCACATCGCCACATTGGTCTACACCAGTTTTATTGCCAACACTGCCCCGGAGGCCCTGCCCCGCCTGGAAACCTACCTGAACGCGGACCTGGAGCGCCTGCAGAAGGCTCGAAAAGACAAGGACCGTGATGTACGCTGGGCTTGGCAGGCTAACGAAGCGCAGGAACTCGTGAGCAAGGCACGAACTCGCGCCAGTCAGCAGCCCGCCGGTCCCAGGCGAGAGGCCCTGCTGGAGCGAGCTGATCAGGCCCGATGGATGCTCGAAGAGTTCTACATTTCCCTGTGGGCACAGGAGCTGGGCACCAAGGGTCCGGTCAGCTTACAGAGGATCCGCAAACTATTGGAGGAGGAGTCATGAGCAAGCAGCGGCAGTCCGCTTCCCCGTCGGCAGGCGCAAAAAAACGCCGGAAGTCAACCAAGCGCACCCGCTCACTCTACCAGCGCTGGCTCCACCTGCCCCTGAAAAAGAGGGTCGAGACCGCGGCGGCTGGATCGATAGCGCTGATTCTCGTACTCGCCCTTGTCGTCACTGCCCTCGCCTTCCTAGGCTACGGGGTCAAG
Source organism: Bombiscardovia nodaiensis (assembly GCA_033127725.1). NCBI lineage: Bacteria > Bacillati > Actinomycetota > Actinomycetes > Bifidobacteriales > Bifidobacteriaceae > Bombiscardovia > Bombiscardovia nodaiensis. The sequence continues at coordinate 1,498,721 of AP026798.1, forward strand.
GTCAACACGGTGCGCCAGCAGCAGGAGAAAGTGAACGAACGCTATGGTTTTAACCCTGGACAGATTATCTCCGACGACAGCTTTTTCGACACGACCAGCATGAACGCCGACGACGTGCAGGCCTTTCTTGACCAAAAAGGCGCCCAGTGCACGGCCCAGACCACTAAAAACTCCGAGCCCTGCCTCAAACTCTTCAAGATGGACACGCCTTCGAAGCCAGCCGACGGCTTGTGTGACGAATACCAGGGCGGCAAGGGGCAGAGCGCAGCCAAGATTATCGACGGCGCAGCCCGCTCCTGCGGCATCAGTCAAAAAGTCTTGCTGACCATGCTCCAAAAGGAGCAGCATCTGGTCTCAGCAACCGCCCCCACGAAGATTCAATACAAGGCCGCCATGGGCCTGTCCTGCCCAGACGACGCCTCCTGCGACCCCAAGTATGCCGGCTTCTTCAACCAGGTCTACGGCGCAGCTCAGCGCTACCGCTACTACCAGCAGCACATGGACGACTACCAGTTCAAGCCCCACCGCATCAACTCAGTGCGCTACTCCCCCAACGTCTCCTGCGGTGCCTCCGACGTCTACATCGAGAACACAGCCACGGCCTTACTCTACATTTATACGCCCTACCAACCCAATGCGGCCGCCCTGCGCGCCGGAGCCGGTGAGGGCGATGAGTGCTCCGCCTACGGCAACCGCAACTTCGCCCTCATGTACAACGGCTGGTTCGAGCCCGCCAAGCCTGAGTCCTAGAGTCAGTCACGTATTACAGCAACGGGCACACATATTTTCAAACATATGCCTGGATGGATATAAAGACAAGCGGGGCCAGCAATACACTTTCTTAACATTTGTCTGTTGATCAATAATTTAAAATTTTGACTGTAGTTAGATCAATTAAGTATGCTCCACATATAATCACCGTAAACATTTACACAAGGTTTAAACAGTTATCATCATAAGAATATGTCCAGTGTCTGAGCCACTTCTGCGGAAAGTACTTCTTATACTTCTGCAATATTAATCTAGAACATTCGCAAAAGTTCCGGAGAATAGAATTTTCTTACGATCTCTTAATTACACCCGTCAACTTCATATCATTCTTATGTTATCAATTGGCCACCTGATATAACTCGTGTTATCATTCTTTGCATATAGCTGCATTCCTTAAAGCTATATAAGAAGATATGAAGTTTGTTGGTTTCCAGAATTTGTTTGTGCAGTGTAGCATTAAACGGAGGTAATTGTGAAGAAGCAACATTGCTTTAATTTTAGCTTAGCTATAGTCGCAATTATGAGCATTTTGGCACTGCTAGCCTGTGTTATTGCTCCAGTCCGCGCAAGTGCTGCGCCTAATGATTCATATAGCAATTCAACAAATACTCCAGCATACTTTGGAGGGAGATTACATGGGAAAAAGACAAGTACAGAAATCATAGAAGGTAAAGGTACCGTTACAGTCACTATTGATTACGATGAAGGTAATGTTGATATTATTTCTTTCGATGGTAGCAGGAAACACACGTCACTGTATACATTAACGTCTCAAATATCAACTCAACTCAACTCAAGTCCTTAGATGAGGATCAACAACAATGGCTTCTATTCCACGCACAATCTAGAATAACAAAGAGTCAAGTGTGCCCTTACCTTGTTGCAGGTGTCGGAGCGATTAACGGCAGCGCCTGGCAAGCGGCCCTCGCTCTCGTAGGCGCAAATCCAGCAATCGCATTTTTGGTTGCAATGGGCGGAACATTCTTCTGGACATGGGTTAGTACCCATTGCTAAGACAGAAAAACTAAAAGCAGGAGGGGGATGAAATGCGACCGCAACTATTTATCGTTATCATTGCATGCCTTATAGGTGATTGGTTCGGTAGAAAATGGGGCGAGCGAAGAAAATAACAGTTCATCTTTCTCCTACTTAGCCCGTCAGGAGGAGGAATATGCTATTCATATTCCTCCTCCTGATTTTATAAATCTTCTATTTTATATAATTCCGAAAATTAGTACTAAAAAGCCAACTTTCATAGTTATTTATTCGTCTGTCGTTTCTTAGATTGACACTGAGACACACTTGACTATTTGGGTTATACGCCAAAAGGTGTGTCTGTTAGTTTGTGGTGTTGGGGTATCTGGTGGGTGTGTGAAGTCCGTTCCAGTTGATGGCGGTGTATAGTGTTCGGGCATGCCGGTGCTCTGGTGGAGACCTTGTCGGCTGTGTTGCCAAGCGAGAGTGTTTAAGAGTTCGAGGTCTTGGTCGCTGTAAGCGTGTTCCACGAGCTATACATCACTTTCTGGTTCGATTGTGTGTTGATAGCACCACCAGCAGATGGCCCTGATTTCACGTTCCAAGCTCAAGCCGTTGTGCTTGCGCAGCATGGCTCGTAGTTGTTTATTCCATGATTCAAGCAGGTTCTTCGTAGTGGGTATAGGGGTTTGGCATTGGTTGGCCCGTATAATGAACGTGTTTATGGTGCCTTCTCCGATTCCTAATTGTGCGGTTGAGGAGGTTACGGGCTTTGACGAGTCTCTGGTGTCTATCGGCTTCACTGCCGTCCTGGTAGGTGCTGCTTTCTTTCAACCATGCATGCCATTTGGTTTCCCAAGCGTTGTAAGCAACCAGCCAGGTTCTCAGATCGTTCTCGCTTTTGACCTGGCTTAAGGGGATAACTAGGTGTTTGAGTTCCTTACCAGCTTGCAGCCTGAGACCCATAATAGTCAAAGCGGTGACGTTCATACTAATGTGGAACAGGCAACGTTGCATGGCCGTGGCAGGCCAGGCTTGTTTCAAAGCCTTGCTGATACCACCTCCACCGTCACGCACCAGCACTCTAGGGGCTGCGCTACGTTGCATGAGCAGGCTCCAGGCCAGGCTGGTCTCACTCCTGGCTACCCTTCAGCCGATAACATGAGCGTCAGCTACGGCGATCAGGACCACGGCTTTGCAGTGCAACCAGATCCCATCCACCTGTACGGTTGTGGATGAGGGGCACGGGTGGCATCAGGGACCAGATCAACTGGTTACACCGCTGCTGGGTACGAGCACTGACCGGTCCCTTGTCGAGTGCGCGGTTGGAGAGCAACCAGTCCAAACCACTTCTCAAGTCAAGGGCCCGCCGATCGTAAGCACGGCTCGCGGAAACACCGCACTGTTTACACCGCAACGGGTGCGTCCCGCGCTGGTAGTGCCGTTGGTGCGCATTCGCCCGCCACAAGCGGGGCAATCTGATGTGTTCATGACTTCCCAGCCAAGCAGACACATTCGAACCCATCTCAGCCCCGCTGGCACAAGGCCTAAGAACCGATTTTAGACACACATTTTGGCGTATATCCCGACTATTTAAACTTCAAGCTTGGATTAGAGCCGGGGCAGGTAGTACTCCAGCTCGTAGGGGGTGACTTGGCGGTTGTATTCGTTCCACTCCTGGCGCTTGTTGCGCAGGAAGTATTCGAAGGCATGCTCGCCCAAAACACCGGCTACGAAGTCAGACTTTTCCATGATTTTGAGGGCTGTGTCGAGCGAATCGGGCAGGGGCTGGATGCCCATGGCCCGGCGCTCAGCGTCGGTGAGCTCCCAGACGTCGTCGCTCGTGGGCTCGCCCAGTGTCATCTTCTGCTCAATGCCGTCCAAGCCAGCGGCCAGGAGCACCGAGAAAGCCAGGTAGGGGTTGGCCACCGGGTCCAGGGCGCGGAACTCCATGCGGGCCGAATTGCCCTTGCCGGGCTTGTACTGCGGGATGCGCAGGAGGGCTGAACGGTTGTTGTGCCCCCAGCAGACGTAAGACGGCGCTTCGTTGCCCCCCCACAGGCGCTTGTAGGAGTTCACATACTGGTCGGTCACCGCACAAATCTCGGCCGCGTGGGCCAGAATACCCGCCGCAAACTGCCGGGCCGTGGTGGACATGTTGAACTCTTGCCCCACCTCGTAGAAGGCGTTGGTGTCGCCCTCAAACAGGCTCAAGTGGGTGTGCATGCCCGAGCCGGGCTTGTCGGTAAAGGGCTTAGGGATGAAGGAGGCATGCATGCCCCGCTCCAGGGAAACCTCTTTCACCACCGTGCGGAAGGTCATAATATTGTCTGCCGAAGCCAAGGCATCCGCATAGCGCAGGTCAATCTCGTTTTGCCCCGGGCCTGCTTCGTGGTGGGAGTACTCCACGGAGATGCCCATCTGCTCCAAGACCGACACACAGGAGCGGCGGAAGTCCATGGATGGACTGCGCGGCACATGATCAAAGTAGCCACCTTCGTCAATGGGCTCAGGGGTTTGCGACCAGTCCTCCTGGTCCTTGAAAAGGTAGAATTCAATCTCCGGGTGCACGTAGAAGGTGAAGCCCTTTTCCTTGGCCTGAGCTAAGGCACGCTTTAAAACGTGGCGGGGGTCGCCGCGGGAGGGTTCGCCGTCGGGGGTCAAAATATCGCAGAAAATGCGGGCCGTGCCCTGCGGACCGCCGTGGGCAGGCATGATTTGGAAGGTAGAGGGATCGGGCTTAACAATCATGTCATCTTCAGAGACGCGCGTCATGCCCTCAATGGCGGAACCGTCGAATCCCAAGCCCTCGTCGAAGGCCTTTTCCAACTCAGCCGGTGCAATAGCGACCGATTTCAGGGTACCTAGTACGTCAGTGAACCACAGGCGAATGAAGCGTACATCTCGCTCTTCAACCGTGCGCAGGGCGAACTCTTCTTGTTTTTCCATGGCCCTATGCTCGCATGTTGATGTTTCATGAGAACTGCGTCATGTTAACGCTGTGTCGCCAGCCTGTGACGGCTTGGCGAATGCAGCGAGAAAACGTCGATAACTGCCCCAGGCAATTGGCTGTATACCGAGCTTTCGAGCCTATTCGATGCGCCCTTCGCCAGGCTGGTTGCGCCCCGTAAACCGGGTGTGGGAGGCAATAACGGTCATAGCTTTCTGCCGGTCGAGGTCGCCAGAGTCGTGAACCGGCACGCCTTGACCTTTGAGCATAGGCACGTCGGCCGTGCCGATGAGCAAATCCTCCACGAAACCGGCAGCAGAGGCGAACAGGACCGGCGGAGGAAAGGCCTGCGCCGAGCGGCCGTCAATCCACAGCTTAGCTTCCAACTTATCCGCCCGGTTGACCACCAGCACAGCCGAGAGGCCGGAGACCACTGTCGTCAAATCTTTCACTGCCGCTTCGGGACCGTCGCCATCCAGATTTTTCAAGACCGCCACCGCACCCTCGCGCGCGTCCAAGCAGCTGGCCGAGATGTCAGAAATCTGGCAAAAAGCCGCCAAGAGCTCAGCCGAAGCCAATCTGGTGACCATCAGCGCCACCTTGGCCCGGTTGCCAATCAGCCCTTGGAGCTCGTCATCAAACGACGTGCCCGCCAGGGGGTCAGCAGCATCCAGATCATCCCCTACCGCCGGCGAATCCTCAGACAAGTCAGAAGACGCAGGCGCTCCGCTCTCTTGAAACTCCTGCTCGAAGCCTGCGAGCGCGCGCTCAATTTCCTCGTCGCTCAAGTGGTCACCCTCGCCACCTGACGGAGTTGACGACGCATTCGGATCCTGCTCGCTCATAGCACCTCCCTTAGCACTGCCTTACCTTCCAAGGTACTCATGCCCAGCGAAAAGCCCGCTGAGCGCCGAGTCCACACGATTTACGCCGCGGGCAAGCAGGAGGCGCCAAACACGGCTTTAATCTCAGCCAGCATAGAGGTGTCGTGCCGCGTGCGGAAGCGGTCGCCGCAGGTGAAGAGCTTCACATTGCCCTTAGCATCGTAAACAGCCAACTGCACCTCGCTGTAGCCAGGGTGGTCGGTCAAGATGCGGGCCAGTTTCGCCAAGCGCCCGCGGTCCAGGGCGGTACGCTGGAGGGTGATGGTGAGCGGGCGCTCGTCCACCGACTCCAGGGTGGGCACTTCCATGTCCTGCACCCGCATATCCACGCCCTCGTCGCGAATCTCCACCTGCCCGCGCACACGAATGACCGTGTCGATAGCCAGCTGCTCACTGGCCTTGTCGTAGGCTTTGCCGAAGAAGTTGCAGGTGATGGAGCTCTCCAAGTCCTCGAGCGTGATGCGCGCCCAAGGATTACCGCGCTTGGAGACTCGCCGGTCCACCGACGTGACCAGACCAGCCAGGGTAACGCTTTGGTTGTCGCCCAAGGATTGGGCTCGGTCAATGAGCTGGGCGATAGACATGTCTCGCAGTCCTGCCAGCACGGAAGCCATGCCGGACAGGGGGTGGTCGGAGACGTAGAGGCCCAGCATCTCGCGCTCGAAGTTGAGCTTGGTCTTTTTATCCCACTCTTCAATGTCGGGCACCGACACATCGGCGTCGCCCAAGATGTCAGACTCGGCCGTGTCCTCCTCGTCCGCAAAGAGGTCGAACTGCCCCTCGGCCTGCTTGCGCTTCAACGGAACCACCTGGTCGATGGCCACCTCGTGAATCTGGAAGAGAGCCCGGCGGTTGCCGTCCGTCCCGTCAAAAGCGCCGGCCTTAATCAGGGACTCCACAGTGCGCTTGTTGAGCGCGTCCATGGACACACGCTTGACAAAGTCAAGGAAGTTGACGAACTTGCCCTGCTTGCTTTCGCGCTGTTTAATTATCTCGTCCACAGCCTTGTCGCCCACATTGCGGATAGCCCCCAGACCAAAGCGAACCACGTCGCCGACTGCGGAGTACTCGGAGACTGACTCGTTGATGTCGGGCGGCAGCACCTGAATGCCCATGCGTCTGGCCTCACCCAGGTAGAGGGCGGTCTTGTCTTTGTTGGTACGCTCGCCCTGGAGGAGGGCGGCCATGAACTCCACCGGGTAGTGGGTCTTCAGGTAGGCGGTCCAATATGCGATCAGCGCGTAGGCAGCCGAGTGGGCCTTGTTAAAAGCGTAACCAGAGAAGGGCACCAAGATGTCCCAGACGGCCTGGGCCGCCTCCTTGGAGTACCCGTGTTCCTTCATACCTTCGAAGAAAGGCACCTGCTCCTTGGCCAGCACTTCCGGCTTCTTCTTGCCCATGGCTCGGCGGAGCACGTCGGCTCGGCCCAGGGAGTAGCCCGCCAGAATTCGCGCGGCGGACTGCACCTGCTCCTGGTAGACAATCAGACCGTAGGTCTCGTCGAGCACGGCCTTCAGGGGCTCGGCCACCTCGGGGTGGATGGGCTCAATCTTTTGCAGACCGTTCTTGCGCTTGGCATAGTTGATATGGGAGTTCATATCCATAGGGCCGGGCCGGTAGAGGGCGATCAGTGCCGATATATCGTTGAAATTATCGGGCTTTAGAAGGCGGAGCAGGGAGCGCATGCCGTCGCCATCGAGCTGGAAGACGCCCAGGGTGTCACCCCGGGCCAAGAGCTCGTAAGTCTCCTTGTCGTCCAGAGGAATCTTCTGGTAGGAGATGGGTTCCTTGCCGTTGCGGGCAATGTTGGTCAGGCAGTCGCGGATGACGCTCAAGTTGGAAAGCCCCAGGAAATCCATCTTGACCAGGCCCAGCGTCTCGCAGGTGTGGTACTCGAAGGTGGTGGTGACCGTGCCGTCGTTGCGCTCCATCAGCGGTGAGGTGTTCGTAATCGGCTCCGCGCCCATGATTGTCGCGCAAGCGTGCACGCCGGTCTGGCGGATGATGCCTTCCAAACCTTTGGCTTCGTCGGTAATGCGGTGCACGTCGGAGTCCGAGTCGTAGAGCTCGCGGAATTCGCGCGCCTCCGGGTAGCGCTTGGAATTAGGGTCGAAAATGTCTTTCAGACTCATGTCCTTGCCGTTGGCCGACGGGGGCAGCGCCTTAGTCACCTTGTCGCCCATGGAGTACTCGTAGCCCATAATGCGGGCCGAATCCTTCAGGGCGTTCTTGGTCTTAATAGTGCCGTAGGTCACGCACTGGGCCACCTTGTCGGAGCCGTACTTGTCGGCCACATACTCCAGGACTTTCATGCGGCCCTCAGGGTCGAAGTCCACGTCGATATCGGGCAGGGAGACGCGCTCAGGGTTCAGGAATCGCTCGAAAATAAGGCCGTGCTTCAAGGGGTCCAGCTCGGTGATGCCCATCGCATAGGCCACCATGGAGCCTGCCGCAGAGCCACGCCCGGGCCCCACCATAATGCCATTCTCCTTGGCCCAGTTGATGTAGTCGGAGACCACCAGGAAGTAGCCGCAGAACTGCATCTGGCAGATCACGCCGCACTCGTAGTCGGCCTGGTGGGAAACTTCCTCGGGCACACCGTCCGGGTAACGCACTTTCAAGCCCTCATCGACTTTCTTGAGGAAGAGCGAGGTCTCGTCCCAGCCTTCCGGACAGTCGAAACGGGGCATAAACGCGCCGTCCTCGTGGTCGTCAAACATCACATTGCAGCGCTCGGCGATGGCGAGCGTGTTGTCGCAGGCCTCGGGGAACTCCTTAAAGAGGTCACGCATCTCCTGAGCCGAACGAATGTAGTAGCCAGTGCCGTCGAACTTGAAGCGTCCAGGCTCGTCCAGGTGGGATCCGGAGTTGATGCACAGGAGCGCGTCCTGGGCGCCTGCGTCCTCCTTGCGCACGTAGTGGGCGTCGTTCGTGGCCACCAGGGGTGCGCCGATGCGCTTAGCTATCTCCAGCAACTCCTTGGACACGCGGGTCTCAATCTCCAGGCCGTGGTCCATCAGCTCCACGAAGTAGTTGTCTTTGCCGAAGATGTCTTGGAACTCGCCAGCCGCGCGCAGGGCCTCGTCAAACTGGCCCAGGCGCAGGCGGGTCTGCACAATGCCCGAGGGGCAGCCAGTCGTAGCAATCACGCCCTTGGAGTAGGTGGAGAGCACTTCCTTGTCCATACGCGGCCACTTACCGACCAAACCCTCCAGATTCGCCACAGACGAAGCCTTAATCAGGTTCACCAGGCCCGTGTCGTTCTCGGCCCAGAGGGTCATGTGGGTGATGAAACCGCCACCGGAGACGTCGTCCGAGCGCTGTGTATCGTCACCCCAGTGCACGCGGGTCTTGTCCTGGCGGGCCGTCTCAGGCGTGACATACGCCTCAATGCCAATGATGGGCTTAATGTCGTTGTCCACCGCGTTACGCCAGAGCTCGTAGGCCCCGTGCATGTTCCCGTGATCGGTGATGGCGATAGACTTTTGCCCCATCTCTTTCACCTGCTGCACCAGCTCAGGAATCTTGGAAGCGCCGTCGAGCGTGGAGTAGTGCGTGTGGTTGTGCAAGTGCACAAAACTATCAGGAGCAACAGTAGAAGCCATACCCCTAATCTACTAAACCCCCTGACACATCCGCCGTTCGCATTAGAGCCCTTGCTACTACAGCAAAGGCGGATTCACAAGGGTTTCACTGGCTTGAGATATATTCAGGAAACCGCCAGGTGAGCTCACAGCAAACACAGTATTTGAAACCATCTTTCTCATCTCGGCAGAAGCGAGCGTCTACGAGCCCATTTGGTCAGACAGTGCTACACTTGCTATTTGTATGAGACAGAGCGCGTAGTAGCTGATAGTTGGGGAATCGTATCGGCCATGTACGCATTGAAGAATTTGTATGCCGAAAATAGGCGTAAGACCGCTTTTTTCGGCTTAGAGGGGTGTTATCATGCGCGTCAAGCACACGTTTAGTGCGGCACTCGTAGCATTATCTATGGCTATCCTGGGGGGGGGGATACGCTAGCCTAGCGGCCCCCATCAGCGCATATGCTGATCCCGCAACCGGTGACTACCAGTTCACACTTACACATCCCAGCGGCGCCACCAAAGGCGGTGAAACCGTCACCATCAACGCCCGTTTAGCTGGTGGATTCACCACAGTAAGCGCCGGCGACACCTTCTCCCTCGCCACCGGACACGACGGCAACGTCTGGGCCTGGGGCGACAACAGCTCGGGCCAGCTCGGCGACGGCACCACCACCAGCAGCACCACACCCGTCAAGGTCCACACGCCGGCAGGTGTGCGCTTCGCCACCGTCAAGGCCGGCGGCAAGCACGCCCTCGCCCTCGGATCGGACGGCAAGCTCTACGCCTGGGGAGACAACAGCTCCGGCCAGCTCGGCAACGGCACCACCACCAACAGCACCACCCCAATAGTGGTCACCCAGCCGGCCGACTCCCAACGCTTCACCCGCATAGCCGCAGGAGCCAACTTCTCCACCGCCATCGCACCAGCACTCGGCGACGCCTACCCCAGCGGTACGGGTTATGATTTTAGAATGTTCGCCTGGGGCGCCGGCGTGGGAGCCGGAAAAACCACGCCGACTAACGTCAAGTTACAATTATCGGGCACGGGAAAGGATTGGTCACAGGCGCAGGATGTGAGCGCTCAAGGCGGCGGCTCACTCACCCTCATGAAACGATACCCCTTCTACGACGGTCTTACCTCTTTCTCGCTGATTGCTGGTTATCCGTTTAATGTAGGAGGAGTTAACCGTCCTCCAGGATCACCTGATGACCCGGAGGGCATTTATGGTTTGGATTTGTTTGCTGGTGGCTCGCATTTCCTTTCCGCCTCTGCTGCTCGCAGCACGGCTACTGCGGTTGCTCTTTATGGGTATGGCTCTAACGCGTATGGGCAGCTCGGCGACGGCACCACCACCGACCACCCTTCATACCCTGGAGTTCAGGTGCATGACCCCTCGCCCACGGTGGGGTTCACCGGTATGGTCAGCGCCGGGGGCAGGCATAACCTGGCCGTCGGCACCGACGAGAAGACCTACGCCTGGGGGGCCAACACCTCCGGCCAGCTCGGCGACGAGACCACCAGCAACCGCCTCGAACCGGTAGAGGTCCACGCCCCCGCGGGCGTCACCTTCCGGGCCATCGACGCCGGCGACAGCCACAACCTCGCCATCGGCTCGGACGGCAACGCCTACGCCTGGGGCGACAACCAACACGGGCAACTGGGCGACGGCACCACCACCAACCGCGGCAAACCCACCCGCGTGCAGACCATCCTCAACATCACCGCCATCACCTTCGACACCACACCAGGAACCACACCCGCATACGACCCCGCCACCGGCGACTGGACCACCACCACACCGGCCCACCCCGCGGGCAAGGTCAACGCCACCATCGACTGGACCATCAACGGCACACCCCAAACCAGCCGCACCCTGGCCAACGGGTACGAATACCTGCCCTACAAGACCATCACCTTCACCGACACCGGCGGCCAACCCCTCAACCCCGCCATACCCGACCAGACCGTCACCCAAGGCAGGACCACCACACAGCCCACCAACCCCACGCGCAAGAACTGCGCGTTCAGCGGCTGGTACCGCAACAACCAACCCTTCTTCTTCCACCAGACCATCACAACCGACACCACCCTAGAAGCCCGATGGTCCTGCTTCACCATGACCCCCCAACAAGGAGCCAAGGAAGGCGGCACCACCGTCACCATCACACCCCCAACACCACCCACCGGCACCAGATTCACCCACGTCCAAGCAGGCATCGGCACGAGCGCCGCCCTGGGCAGCGACGGCAACGCCTACATGTGGGGCAGCGACGACGGCGGCCAACTTGGCGACAACGCCGCCGCCGGTGGCTACTCTGCCCAGCCGGTGCAGGTGCAGGCCCCTCAGGGAGTCCACTTCACCAGCGTCAAACCCGGAAGCGATCATACTCTGGGCCTGGCGGAGGACGGCACACTCTGGGCATGGGGACGAAGCGTACAAGGCGAGCTGGGAAACGGATTCATAAGAGGAACTGGCAACCCGGAATGGTCTCAATCTAATGTGCCGAAGCGGGTGAAGACACCACCCAACGTGCGCTTCACCGCGATCAGCGCAGGCGCCCACACCTCGTTTGCCATCGGAGACGACGGCAACACCTACGCATGGGGGAACGGATTCTACTACAGCAGCGTAAGCAGTAACAAACTAAGCAATGTATTGCCTGTACCGGTCAGTCTTCCACCAAACGTCACCTTCACCGACATCGCATCCACTATTGCAACCACAGTGGCGCTCGGCAGTGACGGCAAGGTGTACACCTGGGGCACCGGCCAGGCGGGAGCAAACGGCAACGGAAAAACACCACCTACCGAGATCACGCACACTTCAACCAATTTCGTCCCCCAGGCAATCAGCACTCCGGCAGGCGTCACCTTCACACAGATATCAACAAACGCGGCAGCGAACTCTTCCGTGCTGGCGTTGGACAGCAACGGCAACGCCTGGGGATGGGGAAGGAACGAAAGTGGCATGACAGGCATAGGCAACGCCACAATGTGGATAACGACTCCCACTAGGGTTTCGGCGCCGGCAGGGCTCACCTTCACCAGCGTCAGCGCAGGTAGTCGACATGGCATGTTCACCGGCTCCGACGGCAACACCTACGCCAGCGGATGGGGAAGCATAACAGGCACCGGAACCAACGGTTTTGTAAACGTGCTCACACCCACGCGGGTCAACACGCCAACGGGCGTCACCCTCACCCAAATCAGCGCGGGAAACGATTACACGCTCGCCATCGGCTCCGACGGCAAAACCTACGCATGGGGAGCGGGAACAAACGGCATCCTCGGCACCGGAGGCACCGACCAAAAACCCTCCCCCGCGGAAGTGCTGCCACCGAAGGTGGGAGCCTCCAGCGTCCGCTTCGATCAGAGCGCCGGCCTCAACCTCACACCAACGGCCGACGGCAAATACACCGTCGTCACCCCGGCCCACCCCATCGGCACCGTCGACACCACCATCACATGGACCCTGGGTAACAACCCCCAGGACAACGCCACCCTCCCCTTCGAATACGTAGGATTCATCCTGCCCTCCGCCGGCAGCATCCCCCTACACCAATACACCGGCGGCAGCCTTCTTCTCCTAACCACTCTTGCAACAATCACCTACACCGGCTACCAGTTCACCACCCGCAAACACACCAACCCACACGAACCCCGCATCATCACCAGCACCCACGGCCAGTAAGCCAAGTGCATCCCGTCTCTGCACCGATTCAGGCTCTCAGCACAACGCATTTGTCCATTCGTCTATTATCCACACCGCTGAGAGGTATAGCGAAGGACTGCTATGACTATTGCAAGGCAAGCTGACCTCTCGTCTCAGGAAGGGCAGCAGTACGGTTCGCCGCCCTTCCTGTAAGGCCAAGATGGTGAGCGCATTCTCCTATCAGCCAAGCTCTACCAACTGATTCGAGACTTCGTGCTCTCCTCGCTGGCCTCGCCGAGCTCAGTTACGGATTCGCATTTGCATCCCGAGCAGGCCGCACTAGCTCAGCAAGCCCAGCGCCTCACAACAGGCCAAGCCGCCCACATTCTCGGCGTATCGCAGCGCACCCTTACCCGCATGCTGGACCGAGGCCTTATCCCCTACTCGCGCCCGCAGACGCAAGGCTATCGTTTTCTCTACTTGGAAGATGTACTCGCCTATAAGCGTCAGCGAGACCAGGAAACCCGTCGCAACCTAGAAGGCATGCGAGAAAGCGCCGCTCAAGCCGGTTCCTACGACGTGGACTACTCCCAGTATCTCTCCCAGTTCAAGGACTAGTCATGCCAGAAGCCGCCTTCCTCGATGCCAACCTCTTCGTTCCTACTTGGACGCTCGATGCATTCCTCAGCCTAGCGAAAGCGCGATTGTACGAGCCGTTTTGGTAAGACAAGGTCATGGAGGAGGCGAGCGCTGCAATTCAAGAGGTCCGGCAGGTAAGCAGCCGGCAGGCCCAACAAGTGCTAAGCGCAGCCAATAAGGCCTTTCCCCCCTGGCACTCACCCAGGGTTGGGAAACACTTGAGCAAGACATAGATTTGCCAGATATAGATGACCGTCACGTCCTCGCAGCAGCGCGCTGGGCGGGAGCTCAAACTATCGTCACCTTCAACCTAAAACACTTCCCACAATCTGCACTCGCTCCTGTTGGCTTAGAAGCCCAATCCCCCGACACCTTCCTGAGTCGCATGTACGACAAGGAGCCAGACTTGTGCGCGCAAGCTATGAGAGATTTGGTGGGCAGTAAACACCACCCTCCCCGCACTATGCAAGAGGAAATCGCACACCTCCAACGCATAGGTCTCCCCTTATTCGCTAGCCGTTTAACCGAATCCGAACAGCTGGAGCTATAAGACCCTTCATACTCCTTATAAGCTCAACTAACACCAGAGGAATTAGAAAACCTCCTCACCGGCAGAGAATCAGACATCGTCTAGGAAGCAATACGATCGCAGGTGATACACTAGAGGCTTGTATACGACAGAGCGCCTTGTAGCTTTTGGTTGGGGAACCATATAAGACTTGTGCGCGGCAGAATATTTGAAGGCTGAGAATAGGGCGTAAGACCGCTGTTTTCAGCATAGAGGGGTGTTATTATGCGCGTCAAGCACACGTTGAGTGCTGCACTCGTAGCATTATCCATGACTGTCCTGGGGGGGGGGTCCGCTAATTTAGCGGCACCGGTCGCTGTTCACGCTGACCCGGCCCAACCCCAATCTTCACTTTCGGATGCAGATTCGCGCAATGCAGCGCAATCACAGAAAATTCAAGACTCATCGCAACTCGATACTGTAACAAAGTCGGCAGATTCTCCCGCACCGGAAGTGCCGACGCCCCAAAATCAATCAGAATCGCCCACTCCCCTAGGCACTTCCCAGCCCAAGCAATCAGCGCCAACCCCTGAGCCCAATCCCAAACCCGCTCAGCCTAAGCCGCAGCCTTCCCCGACCCCAACTGCTACCCCATCGCCACAGCCCAGCTCCAGTTCAACCCCAAGCCTAAGTCCGACCCCATCGCAACCCAATACAATCACCCCGCGCGGAGGCCCATACTCCTGCACCCCGGACGTCAGCACCATAGCCGACTGCTTCCCCGACCCCAACCTAGCCGTCGCCATCGCCAATCGCATGCCCCGCACACCCCCCAGCTACCCAGCCAGGCAAGTAACCGATAAGCTCACCACAGCCGATATCACTGCAACAACATATCTGCAATTTGCTGGCTCAACATCAGGAGAAGGTTTAATTGTTGCCAATATCAGAAACCTTCAAGGTATGGCCGTATTCAGCAATCTACAAGAGCTTCATTTTACAGGCGGTAAGATTACCGACATCAGTGCATTAACAAACATGCCAAGCCTCACCACCATTGAAATGCCCGGCAATGAAATTAGCGTCCTTGGTCAGCTGAATAATCCAAATCTACAATCACTTACTCTCGGTAGAGCTTACTCTTTGCCCGATAACGACGACGCCGACGGATTACCGATTCATAAATCGTCCACTAACAAAGTAAATGATGCAAGCTTAAAAACAGTTAATTGGAACAATCTCACTAAGCTAGAGAATTTGTATCTAATGGGAAACCCGATAACAGATCTTAGCCCAATTACTAATCTGCCAAGTCTCAAACAACTCTATGCGCCAGATTGCAAAATAACAACTTTGGGATTACTTAACTGCCCGAATCTCACGTTTTTATACCTTCAATGTAATCAAATATCTGAACTCTCAAGTGTGAATTGGAACAGCTTAACCAATTTGAAGACACTATACCTGCAAAGAAATAAAATTACAGATATCAGTTTACTCACGGGCATGCCTTCTTTGCAAACTCTCAAAGTCTGGTTTAACAAAGTTGAGACTATAGGAACATTAAACAATCCTCAATTAGAATTGCTCTACTTACAGAGTAATAAAATCACGAATACTGCTATCAGCACGGTTAATTGGAGTAGTCTCACTATGCTCCAGTACCTACGTCTAGATAATAATTTACTCACAAACGGCAGCATTTTAACAAATATGCCTGCCCTACGTCTCCTTTACCTGATGGGCAATAAAATTACAACTATCGGCCCCCTAGATAATCCAAATCTAGAGTTTCTATATCTGGGAACCAGCTGGGGAGGCGGCACGGGTTATCCTGACGATGAAGATTTTATCACCGGCGGAGGAGGAAACCCTCTTACTAGTTCAGCTATGTCAGATGTACGATGGAGCAAACTTACGAAACTTCAGAGTCTCCAAATAGACAGCAACTCTATTACAGATCTTAGTTTTTTACCGAGGATTCCGAGTTTGGCATACTTGTCGGCCACTAGCAACAGTTTAGCTTCGCTAGGCGATTTAGATTTGCCGAACCTCTCTTCCCTATATCTAGACAGATGTAAACTAACGAGCAGTATTATTTCAGCTACAGACTGGGGCAAACTCACCAAGCTGACAACGTTATCACTCAATAGCAATGAGATTACCGAACTCACTATGATTAATACTGCTTGGGCTCCGTTCATAGCGGGACTAAGCCAGTTCTATCTTCAGAATAACCGGATAACAGATGTAAGCACCGTAGATTGGAGCAAGTTCACCGCTTTAACAAATCCGAACTACATACTAGACAATCAACAAGTGCGCTTGCCAGACATACCTACCTACTCAGACAATCCCCTTAACCTCGGCCCCGCAATCATTAGCCACAGTCCGGATGTATTCGCCGTCCCAGATAAATATAATTGGAATAACACTGACGTATCGACTCCTGCTGGTGGTTCCTACAACACAGCTAATGGAGTTTACACCTGGCCGCACTCATATCCAGGCGATTATACATACGGTTTTACAGGCACCATCCAGCTTCCTAATGCCTCCGGACCAACAAAGTTCAACGGTAGAATCTCCCAGAAAGTTTTAGGCGTCACAGTCACCTTTAATCCTAATGGCGGAACCCTCCACACGCCTGCGGTACAGGCTCTGGCGAACGTCGGCGACAGAGCTACTGCTCCGAATCCTAGACCCACCAAAGAGGGCGAGATCCTGGCTGGTTGGTACACCCAAGCCACAGGCGGCAGCCTCTGGGACTTCAGCAATCCCGTCAACTCCAACATGACCCTCTACGCCCACTGGGCCCCCGCCATGACTCTCCCCACCGCCGGAGCCATACCGCTCCAGCAGATCAGTGGAGGTGGTCTCTTGGTTCTGTCTGCCTTGTCAGCGCTTGCCTATGCGGCATATGAGCTCAAGGGGCATCGCCAGCACAAGGCCCGTCACGCTCCGCGTACTGTCAGCTCGCGGTAGCTGTAATGAGTTGAGTCCTTGCGAATCAGAGACTCACACGAAAATAAACTAAGAGCTCTCGCTTTTACTCGCTGAGTTTGGCGGCACTCTCCTGGCGGAGAAGGGTGAGGGAGTCGCTCAGGTCGGGGGGGTAGGCGGAGTCTACCTTGGTCCAGATTTTGGTGCGGGGGTGGCGGAACTCTAGGTGGGTGGCGTGCAACCATTGGCGCTCCAAGCCCAGGCGCTCGGCCAGCACGGGGTTGGCTCCGTACATGTGGTCGCCGACCAAAGGGTGGCCGATGGAGGAGAAATGCACGCGAATCTGGTGGGTGCGGCCCGTCTCCAGGTTCACTTTCACCAGGGTGGCCTCGCTCAGGCGCTCCAGCACGTCCCAGTGGGTCACAGCCTCCTTGCCGGCAGGAGTGACCGTAAAGCGGAAGTCGGAGACCCGTGCGCGGCCGATGGGCGCCTCAATCGTAGCCTTGTCCTGCTGCAAGTGCCCCTGGACGAGCGCGTGATAAATCTTGACCACCTCATGCGAGGCAAACTGCTTGCGCATCTCCTTGTAGGCCAGGTCGGACTTGCAGACCAGCATGAGGCCTGATGTGCCAGCATCCAGGCGGGAGACGATACCCTGCCGCCCTTGCGCGCCTAGAGCAGTGATGTGTACACCCCGGTCGAGCAGGGTGCCCAACACCGTGGGCCCATCCCAGCCGGGCGAAGCGTGCGCCGCCACACCAACTGGCTTGTTGACCACGACCACATCGTCATCCTCGTAGGCCACGGTCATCTCTTCGCTCACAGGTTCAGCAGCTGACTGGTGCGCGCTTTCCTCAACTTCAACCACGTCTCCAGGCTGGAGAATAGTAGCCTTATGGACTTTGCGATTAAGCAGGCGGGCGTGATTGTCTCGGATCAGGTCACCGGCCTTAGCCCGCGAAATACCCAGCATCTTTGATAGGGCCATATCGAGCCTCAAGCCAATGAGAGCATCGGGCGCAGGCAACAGCTTACCGCTCACCTACCGCCTCCTTGGCCGCTATCACTCCTCACTACTGCTTCCGCCTCCTCTTGAGCTTCTTGCGCGCTTCTCACCGCGTTGAAAGGCTTACCTACTACGATGAGCACAATAATAATCACAGCTGCCAAACTTAGGTAGACATCTGCCACATTGCCCACCGACCAGCCGTAGTCTAGAAAATCTACCACACGACCATTGAGAAAACCTTGGGCGTACACTATGCGATCAATCAAATTGCCAGCTGCACCAGCGAAAGCCAGTGCTAGCGCCAGAGTCCAGGCCATCGAGTCCGTGCGCAGAAGGAGGACTATGAAGGCCAGGCATGCGAACACAGCAATGAGAGAGATGAGCCAAGTTGCTCCCGAACCCAAGCCCAGAGAAGCCCCTGGATTGCGGAGGAGTCGCAGGGAGAGCAGACCAGGAATAACCACCCGCGCTTGCGTCTGCGAAAGGTGGAGCTGGGCGAGCGCCTTGGTCACCTGATCAATGCCGAGCGCCACGAGCACTATGCACGCAAAGACGGCCACGCGAGTGCGCAGCCGTCTTGCTTCAGTAGATTGAATGGTAGTCACAGACCTAACCAGCTTTAGTACTGCTGATTGGTGGGCTTACCGCCATTCTCAACGAGCTGGTAGTTGTTGGTGTCCGAAACCTGCGAAACCAGCTGACCGAGGAACTCAGTCAGACGACTACGGTACTCGGCTTCAAACTGCTTAAGGCTCTGAATATTGCCCTCCACAGCCTTGGACTGAGCCATGAGCTTGTCTTGCACACTGGCCGCATACCGCTCAGCGGATTCGCGCGTGCTCTTGTCGTAGGACTGAGCCCGCTGCTGCACCTGAACCTCGTACTCGTCGGCCTCGTTGCGCTTGCTCTTAGAGTAAGCCTCCGCGTCGCCGCGCACCTTGCTGGAGTATGTATCAGCCTGATTGCGCACGTTCTGTGAGTAGGAGTCAGCCTCGGAGTGGACACGCTTGGCGTAGTCGTCAGCGTCCGAACGAGTCTTGCGAGCGTAGGCGTCGGCCTTAGACATAGCCTCATCGACCTTGGACTGGCTAGCCTTCACAATATCTGCACCCTTAGCCTTGCCCTTGTCTACATACTGATCGTGCAGCTGCATAGCCAGGGTGAGCATGGCCGTAGCGCGCTCAGCCTCGGAGCTGGCATTTGCCCCAGCGCCGGCAATCTGCTGGAGGCTACCGGTCTCGGTCGGAGGCTCCACCTTCGCCATCTGCGTGCGCAGCTCTTCTTCACGGCGCTTAGCGGCTTCCAGCTGCTGCGAGAGTTGAGCGGTCTTGCCGCTCTCCTCTCGGATACTCTGCTGGAACTGAGCAACCTGCTGGCGGGCAGCAGTAACATTCTGCTGGGCGGCAGCCAAATCACGCTTAGCGGCGTTGAGCTCCTGGTTCAGGGACTCTGCCTGACGACGGGCTTCGTCGCGTTCACGCTGCAGGCTAGCAAGCTGCGCATCAGCCGGAGCGCTGCCGTTGCTACGACCGGCTTGAGCAGTCAGTTGATCGATCTGCTGGTTGAGTTGAGCAACTTGCTTCTTCAACTGATCGTTCTGACCGGAAAGGGTGCGGACCTGCTCCTCAGCATCGGCCAGACGACGCTGTATCTGCGGATCCGGCTGCCCGACAGGAGCGGCCTGAGCAGGCTGCTGCTGGGCGGCGGAAGCCAGCTGCGTCTTCAAGGTGCGATTTTCGGTTTGCAGAGACTGCACCTGAGCGGTGAGCTCCGAAATCTTCGAGTTCAAGTTGGCAACGTCCGGCCCGAAGGACTGAGTTGAAGCGCCACTCCCCTGCACGGCTTGTTTGCCGAGCGCCTCTACCGTCTCCGTTACCTGGTCGAGGAAGTCATCCACCTCGTCAACGTCATACCCTTCCTTGAACCGCACTGTTTGGAAGGTATGCTCCCTTATATCTTTGGGCGTCAAAAGAGCCATATGTATCTCCACCTCGCTTCAGGCAACAATCTACCGACATTGCTGTTCTTTACTTATGCTAGCACGTCCACCCCTCTTGGACTTGCCATCTTCAGCACTTACCTTAAGCCTTCACTTGTATACCCCGAAACGTCTGGCTCACAAGGCTTCCCCAACCCCGCTAAACAGACTCCTCAAAGCACAATATTGACGACTACTTGCAAAACAATCAAAGCAAACCACAACACCACAAAACTTACGTCTAACTGTATCCTACCCAATGGCAGCGGCGGAATATAGCGGCGCAGCCACCGAAGAGGAGACTCTGTGAGCTGGTAGACAATAGAGACCAGCCAGCCTACGAAACCGTGCGGATACCAGCGAGGGGCCAGTATGAGCACCCAGTCAATAATCATGCGAGCGAATAAAACGATAATGTAGGCATCAATCAGCCAGTTGATAATAGTGGCCAAGAGTGCAAAGAGCACGGCTGTCACAACTCCTTAACTGATAGTTCGGGCACAACCAGGACTGATCTACAAATATCGCTGCCTACGCTGCAAGGCGCGCTCCCCAGAACGCCCGCCGCTTGAAGCCGATGATTAATTACCGAAGAAATCTTGTGAAGCTGCGGGAGCTTCTGCCTCTTCCACCTTGATGTTGACCTGGGCAGGGCTCAGGAGAAACACGCGCGGAGTCACTCGCTCGATTGAGCCACGCACACCGAAGACAACGCCGGCGGAAAAATCTACAATCCTGTAGGCCACTGACTCACTCACCCCAGTCAGGTTCAGCACTACAGGCACACCGTCACGAATGGCGCGACCCACCATCTGCGCATCCTCATAGGACTTGGGATGGATGGTGGTAATGCGGTTGAGCCTGCTCTGGAAAGGGCTGGCAGCCGGCTGAGAGCTCGTGGAGGGCGCAAAGGCAGATGATGCCGAGCCACCACTGATTGGCGTGACCGAATGGTCGTTGTCGAAGCCAGCATCTTGCCCCTCATCTTCGGGCTCCTGCTCTTCGTCATCCACCACATCGGCCATGCCGAAGTACGACATAGCGCTCTTCATCAATCCTGCCATGCTACTGACTCCTTACCCCTTATTGGTCCCGTTCATACACGCCCTTCAGCGCAGAAAGTCTGGAATATCTAAGTAACCGCCCGTGTCCATCGGCTTAGGCTGGTCGTCGTCTGGGGCAGTGGGCTCCTGACCCTGCTCGGGTGCAGGTTGAGCCCCCTGCTGGTCCTGGCCCGCCGAATCGTCGTCCTGCTCATACTCCGGTTCGCCCTGCTCGTCCGGCTCGCTCTCGCTAGAGGCGGACAGGTCGTCTGAAGTCTGATCCAGCTGGCCCGACTTCTGCGCGTTGGGATCGAAACCTGCGGCAATAACCGTGACGCGCACCTCGTCACCGTAAGCGTCGTCCAGGGCCAGACCCCAGATAATCTGCGCTTCGGGATGGATGGCGTCTTGCACGAGCTTGGCCGCGGCCGAAGCCTCCTGCATGGTCAAATCCGTAGGACCTGCCACATTGATCAAGGCACCGTGAGCACCCTCGATGGACTCCTCCAGGAGCGGCGAGGAGATAGCGATTTCGGCGGCCTGGGTGGCGCGATCTTCGCCCCGGGCTGCACCGATACCGAAGAGGGCCGTACCGGCATCCTTCAGGATGGCAGTTACATCGGAGAAGTCGACGTGGATGTAAGAATTCATGGTGATCAGGTCAGTAATGCCCTGTACGCCAGCCAGGAGGGCCGTGTCGGCTGTCTTGAAGGCATCCATGACCGAAACTGTGCGGTCAGACAGGTCCAGCAAGCGGTCGTTAGGAATGACGATGAGCGCGTCCACTTCCTTGCGCAGGTTCTCAATGCCGGACTCTGCCGAAGCTGCACGACGCGGACCCTCGAAGGTGAAGGGGCGAGTGACCACAGCAATCGTGAGCGCACCCTGCTGGCGGGCTGCCCGAGCCACAACTGGGCTAGCACCCGTACCAGTACCACCGCCCTCGCCTGCGGTGACGAAGACCATGTCGGAACCCTTGAGAACTTCCTCAATGTCGCTCTGGTGGTCCTTGGCCGCCTTGGCACCCTTTTCAGGGTCAGCACCGGCGCCCAGCCCACGCGAATTCATGTCCGAAAGGGATATTTTCACGTTCGCATCAGAGCGCAGAAGATCCTTGGCATCGGTATTGATGGCTACAAACTCAACGTTTTGCAAGCCCTCAGCGATCATACGATTGACCGCATTGCCGCCTGCACCACCGACACCGACGACCTTGATATTGGTCTTGTCATTGAAATTGTCAGTCTGGGCAATCTCGCTCACCATATGCTCCTGTCACTCCACGTTACGGTCAACTCTAGCGCAAACCTGATACGCCAACACGCACACGTATACAGACACATACTAGACTAACCCCAGTTCTTTCACTTTGGGGACACACCCTATATTTCTGCACACACCAAACGCGACTCCCCTAGCAGCCCACCGCTCAAGCTCAGCTACACTGACACAATCTGGTGCTCAGCCACCATGTAAGGTTTATTTCTATAGTATAGGAACCTCAGTATGAGGCGTCCATCGGGTCGTCGCCAAAGAGGGCTTCACGCTCCTCGTGCGTCGTCTGCCTGGAATCCAGCCAGCCCTGGGGCAGGTGCACTTTTTTAGCGTATCGAACCCGGCCTCGCGGCTTGGCTGCCACCGATTCAGGGTAGGGCTCGTCCTGCGGCAGGAGGGCAATCTGCGCACCCAAATCTTCTAGGGATTCACACTCCATAAAAGCCCGCCGGGTGAAGCCGCCAACCGGGAAACCCTTCAAATACCAGGCTACGTGCTTGCGGATGTCGTGCACGGCCATCTGCTCGTCACCATCGTAAAACTCCACCAGCATCCGAGCATGTCGGGCCACAATCTGCCCCACCTGGCCAAGAGTCGGCTCCACTCGCTCGCTTGAGCCGGCGAAAGCGTTCGCAATATCGCGGAAGAGCCAGGGCCTGCCCTGGCAGCCGCGCCCTATTTCAACTCCCGCGCAGCCCGTCTGGCGAACCATCTCCTCCGCATCTTCGGCTGACCAGATATCACCATTGCCAAAGACGGGAATAGAGAGCTCCTGGGTCAGCTGGCCGATGCGCTCCCAGTCGGAATGACCGCCGTAGTATTCGGCCGTGGTGCGCGCGTGCAGGGCAACAGCGGCACACCCCTCCTCCTGGGCAATGCGGCCAGCTTCCAGAAAAGTAGTGTGGTCAGCGTCAAGACCGACGCGAATCTTAGCCGTGACAGGAATGCCAGCTGGTTGGCAGACGGCCACCACCCGGCGCAGGAGCTCGCTGAACAAGTCCAGCTTCCAAGGCAGAGCCGAGCCACCGCCCCGGCGCGTCACCTTAGGCACCGGGCAGCCAAAGTTCAGGTCGATGTGGTCAGCCATACCACCGTCAACCACCATGCGCGTAGCCCGCTCCATAATGACCGGGTCTACCCCGTACAGCTGCAGGGAACGTACCCGTTCGGAAGGCGCAAACCGGCACAGGCGGAAGGCTTTCGGATTCCTGGCGACAAGCGCCCGGGCCGTCACCATTTCGGCCACGTAGAGCCCGTCAGGCCCATATTCCTCGCACAAGACGCGGAATGGCCAGTTGGTGACTCCAGCCATAGGCGAGAGAATAACTGGCGTAGGTACCGCGATAGGCCCCAGCTGAACCGGGGCCAGGTTGACATGCTCTTGGCTCATGGACTCTAGTATTCGCCGCCAGCCTCAGCCACCTTGACCGGTGCGGACTCGTCCTCGCCAGCCTCGCGGGCCACGTCCACAGCTCCGTCGGCTGCCGTAGTTCCGGTAATGGAAGCTGGGCCCTCCGGGTAACGCACACGCTTTTCGCTGATGCGGGCTCGCACGTATTCCTCGACCTTGTCCAGGCTGACGCGCTCCTGGGCCATGCTGTCGCGGTCACGGATGGTGACGGCCTGGTCGTCCAGGGTGTCGAAGTCCACAGTGATGCACAGGGGCGTACCAATTTCGTCTTCACGGCGGTAGCGACGGCCAATAGCACCAGCCTCGTCGTAGTCAATCATCCACTCATTCTGGCGCAGGTCGGCGGCCAGGTTGTGGGCAATGCCTTGCAGGTCGGGCTTCTTCGAGAGCGGCAGGACGGCGGCCTTCACCGGGGCCAGACGCGGATCAAGGCGCAGCACGGTGCGGCGGTCTACGCCGCCCTTAGTATTGGGCGCTTCATCCACGTCGTAAGCGTCGACTAGGAAGGCCATCAGCGAGCGCGTCAGACCAGCAGCAGGCTCAATCACGTAGGGCACGTACTTCTCGCCCGAAGCTGGGTCGAAGTAAGAGAGATCCTCGCCAGAATGCTTGGCGTGAGCGTTCAAATCGTAGTCAGTGCGGTTGGCCACACCCTCCAGCTCACCCCAGAGAGAGCCAGTGAAGCCAAACTTGTACTCAATGTCAACCGTGCGCTTGGAGTAGTGGGCTAGCTTCTCCTTGGGGTGCTCGTAGTGGCGAAGATTCTCCGGGTTGATGCCCAGGTCCGTGTACCAGCGGGTGCGGGCGTCAATCCAGTACTGGTGCCATTCTTCGTCGGTGCCTGGGGTGACGAAGAACTCCATCTCCATCTGCTCAAACTCGCGGGTGCGGAAGATGAAGTTGCCGGGCGTGATCTCGTTGCGGAAGGACTTGCCCATGTTCGCAATGCCGAAGGGCGGCTTGGAGCGTGAAGCTCCCATCACGTTCTTAAAGTCCACAAAAATGCCTTGGGCGGTCTCCGGGCGCAAGTAGTGCAGGCTGTTCTCGTCTTGCACCGGCCCCAGGTGGGTTTGCAGCATCATGTTGAAGTCGCGGGGCTCGGTCCAGTTCCCCTTCGTGCCGCAGTCAGGGCAGGCAATGTCCTTCAAACCGTTCTCAGGCGCGTGCCCATGCTTCTCCGCATAGGCTTCCTCCAGGGTGTCGGCCCGGTGACGCTTGTGGCAGTTCAGGCATTCGATAAGCGGGTCGTTGAAGACCGACACATGGCCGGATGCCACCCAGACGGGCGTCGGCAGAATAACGGAGGTGTCCACACCCACCACGTCGTCGCGGGTCACGACCATGGCCCGCCACCACTCGCGCTTAATGTTGTCTTTAAGCGCCACACCCAGGGGGCCGTAATCCCAGGCCGAGCGAGTGCCGCCGTAAATCTCGCCTGCGGGGAACACAAATCCGCGCCGCTTCGCCAGGGAGACCACTTCATCAAGTTTTGACGCTGCCACTAGTCACACCTTCTATTGCCAAATGAGTAAATCTAATGCTTCTACAGTACCGTGCGCTTATGACCGCCTGTACCCACGGCACGCTCACGCCTGTCCCCTGTGTGGCCTAGGCTGAAAGCACATGCAGGGGAACTCCCGCGGGAGTTGAGAAGGCTTGGAGCCTGACCCTTGGAACCTGTTGGTTAACACCAGCGTAGGGAGCATTCTCGGCCTGCATTGAAGCTGTGCATATAGGATTCACAGGAAAGGCGGCCAGCGATGGCGGGCAATCAGCAAGACGCAAACCAAGGCGAAGACTACATCAACACGGTGGCTGCCGTGGCCATCGCCCCTTCTGGCACGGGCGAGGAGCTGTCTGAATACGTGGCTCAGGCGGTCGGCGTCATCCGCGACTCCGGACTCAAAAACGAGACCAATGCCATGTTCACCAACATTGAAGGCAACCTGGACGACGTACTGCGCGTGGTGCGCGATGCCACCCTGAAGCTCGCAGCGCAAGGCTACCGCACCGGCGTGAGCCTCAAGCTCGACATCCGCCCCGGCGTGCGCGACCAAATGGAGCGCAAGCCCCAACTGGTCAACGAAATCCTCGCCCAGCGCAGCGAATCGTAAAATACTACTCTCAAGCTGCCTTGTGTTGGTTTGCTGAACCTTCATCTCAAGCATTGCAGTAGCATTCATTCCCGTATACGCTCGCGGTAAAATATCAGTAGTTCATATAGTATCGCATTGCAATACTAACAACTTATGATAGTATCGGTATATGAAAGCGCGCGACCGAGATTTATTCAATTTCCTCTTCGGTGGACCCTATCCAAAAGGTTATCCGGCAGGAATAGAAAAACAAGTCAAACGCAAACTGCAGATGCTCAAAGCTGCATACTCTTTGCAAGATTTAAAAGTGCCTCCAGGCAATAGATTAGAACCATTGCAAGGCAATTTATTGGGCCATTGGAGCATCAGAATTAACCGTCAGTATAGGCTCATATTCCAATGGGACGACGAGGGGAAGGAAGCATACGATGTCTACTTTGACGACTACCACTGATCAATACTTGAGCTCGCCGGGAGAGATTTTAAAGGAAGAGTTTTTAGAACCGTTAGGCATCAGCAATTACCGTCTGGCGAAAGCAATCGGGGTAAGCGACACTGCGGTTGGCGAGATCATTAACGGCAAGAGAGGCATCTCCACGGCCATGGCTTACCGCCTAGCCAAGGCTTTTAACATGACTCCAGAATTTTGGCTCAACCTCCAACGCGACTACGACTTATTCACCTTCAAAGCCGGTGAACTCGACAACATCAAGCCGCTCGTCTGCGCATAATCTTGCATTGTGCCACAAATTGCGTGAGTTTGCTTGCAAGTCGCTAGGAACGCTAGGGCAACAGGCGTTGAGAAATAGCAGTTGTGGGCTATGGTTGGACGAATCTTCACCTGCACATTGAACTCGACATCCGCCCCGACGCCCGAGGCCAAATGGAGCGTAAGTCCCAACCAGTAAACGAAATCCTATCCCAGCGCAGCGAATCGTAGTTACGGTATTTCAGTACTCGTCAAGTGAGATACAAAGCAAGCCCAGAGTTGCCCTAGCGTAGACAAGTTATCCTTCCAATGTAGCTTCTGCCCGTAGCAAGGTGAATACACA
Organism: Bombiscardovia nodaiensis; assembly: GCA_033127725.1. Lineage (NCBI taxonomy): Bacteria > Bacillati > Actinomycetota > Actinomycetes > Bifidobacteriales > Bifidobacteriaceae > Bombiscardovia > Bombiscardovia nodaiensis. The sequence goes on from AP026798.1 coordinate 1,525,495, forward strand.
GCGAGTCCAGCAAATGCAAGCGTTCGGGGCTGGCTATATGCTGAGGATATTGGGCGAGAGGAGGCGGTTATGACCACGATGAAGGAGATTGCGCAGGCGACGGGAGTGTCCGTGTCTACAGTTTCTCTGGTGGTCAACGGCCGCGACCAAGGGCGCGTCAAGCCCGACATCGCCGAGCGGGTGCGGGCCCAGGCCAAACGCATGGGATACCAGCCCAACCCCTTGGCCAGCTCACTGCGCACCTCGCACACACGCATTCTGGGCTTCATCTCCGAAGAAGTGGCGACCACACCCTACGCGGGCGGCATTATTATGGGCGCTCAAGACGCGGCAGCCCGGCTGGGATACATGCTCATCACCGTTTCCACCGACGGAGTGGCCGAGGAAGGCAGACAGATTACAGCCCTAAAGCGCTACGGGGTGGACGGCTTCCTCTACGCCAAAATGTACAACCGGATAACGGATTTACCACGCGCTCTGACCACCTTGCCGGTAGTGGTGGCGAATGCGCGCGAGCGCACCGGGCGGGTGCCCTCCATTTCGCCCGACGAATTCCAAATTGGCTTCGATGCCACCCAGCGCTTGCTAGAGGCGGGCTGCCAGCGGATTGCCTACGTGGGTGACCAGGACCCGATACTGGCTCAGGGCATACGCTTCAAGGGCTATCAGGCAGCACTCAAAGCCGCGGGCCGCCGTTGTGATCCGGCCCTGGTGGCAAATGTGGGCTTCAACCAGCAGGCCCTGAACGGCGTGGAAGCGTTAGTAGAGCGCGCTTCGCCGGACGGATTCTTCTGCTTTAACGATGCCCGCGCCTGGTACGTGTACGAAGCCGCGGCCCGGCGGGGACTGGCCATCGGCCGCGACTGGAGCGTGGTGGGCGTAGACAATCACCGGGTGTTTGCAGAGACGCTGGCCCCTCGGCTGACAACGATTGAACTGCCCCACTACGAAATGGGCTACTGGGCGGCCTGCAAGCTGGTCTCGCTGATTGAGGGCCGCGAACTGGACCCAGCTCGGGCTCCCGATACGACCGCTCCCCTGCCGCCGCTCAATGCCGCCAATCCCACCAGCATTCACTGCCAGCTCTTGGAGAAGGATTCCGTAGCCGCTCAACCCCGTTTAGGCGAGTAAACCGCCGGCAGCTCAGCGCAATCGCCTACAGTTGCCGCAATGTTTCGCTACGTCTTTGGCGGCTCCAAAGCCTCCAGGACCTCCAAAACCAATTCACCCGTTCATGCAAGAGCCAGAGCCTGATAGATGCCGAAAACCCACCGATTACGCCAGTATTGACTCTTGAGCAAAATACAACGTCAATCGTTTGACGTAAATCGATTGACGCATTACACTAATTCCTGTGTCGCATCGAAGCAAAGGTAGCTTCACCAGACAGACGGATGAGCAGCGGCGTATCCGTCACCGCGAGAAAGAGGCAGCAATGGCAGCGAAAACCAAAAAAGCACAATTTTGGAGGAATCCCTCCTACCTGGAGAGTTCAACGGGAATCTTCCTCTTCTTCTGCGCCTGGGGTATCTGGTGGGCCTTCTACTCCCTGTGGCTCACCGACAATCTGCACATGAACAACACCCAGGTTGGGCAGATTTACAGCGTCAATTCGGCCGCTACCCTCATTATCATGTTCGTCTACGGCGTTATTCAAGACGAACTCGGGGTCAAGCGCCATCTCACTATTTTGATAGCAACGCTGGCCGCACTAGTAGGCCCCTTCGTGCAGTTTGTGTACGCGCCACTCATGCACACCAACCTGATGCTCGGCGCCCTCCTCGGCTCCGTCGTCTTGTCCGCTGGATTCATGTCAGGCTGCTCCCTGATTGAGGCCGTAACCGAACGCTACTCGCGCAAGTTCGGCTTCGAATACGGTCAATCCCGCGCCTGGGGCTCCTTCGGTTACGCCATCGTAGCCCTCATTGGCGGCATGACGTTCACCGTAAATCCCCTGATCAACTTCTGGCTAGGCTCGCTCTTCGGCGTTGGCATGCTCTTGGTCTACGCCTTCTGGGTGCCAGCCGAGCAGAAGGAGGAGATGCAGAAGGAGTCCGACCCCAACGAGAAGACAAATCCTTCTCTCTCCGACATGATCCACGTCTTAGGCGTTCCCGCCCTGTGGTTGCTCATCGTTTTCATGATCTTTACCAACACCTTCTACACAGTTTTCGACCAGCAGATGTTCCCCAAGTACTACGCCGGACTCTTCTCCACGGTAGCTCAGGGCACGAAAGTATACGGATATTTGAACTCATTCCAGGTCTTCCTTGAGTCCGCCATGATGGGCGTAGTGCCGGTCATTATGCGCAAGATTGGCGTGCGAAACTCCCTACTTTTGGGCGCTACCGTCATGTTCATGCGCATCGGCCTGTGTGGGCTCTTCCACGACCCTGTGCTGGTGTCCTTCGTCAAGCTCTTCCACTCCATCGAAGTGCCGCTCTTCTCCCTGCCGGCCTTCCGCTACTTCACCCTGCACTTCAACCCCAAGCTTTCGGCCACCCTCTACATGGTGGGCTTCCAGATTGCCTCTCAGGTGGGCCAAGTGCTCATGTCTACGCCTTTGGGCTACCTGCACGACCGCGTAGGCGACCGCCCCACCTTCTACACCATCTCCCTGGTGGTCTTCATCGCACTGATTTACGGCATCTTTGTGCTCAAGCGCGACAACCAGCAGGTGGACGGTGACCCCTTCTACACCGATAAACAGCTTGCCGCGCAAGGCAAGTCAGCCGCCTGAGCTGAGCTCCTACCCTAGCCCAGACCCCGCGTATGCCCTACCCACCTTCCTAGAATCGCAGTAGGGCGTACGCTTACAAGAATTTGAAATTGCATACCAATTGAAAGGATGCTCAATGATGAACATTGACAGCATGACAACATACGACCAGAGCGAGCAGCTGGCCAAGGCCGAGGCCGGCGTGGAAGCACTCTTCCAGAACCGCAAGGACCGCTGGTATCCCTCAAGCCACATCGCCTCCAAGGCTGGATGGATCAACGACCCCAACGGCCTGTGCTACTTCAAGGGCCGCTACCACGCTTACTACCAGCTCAACCCCTTCGACAGCGTCTGGGGAGCCTGCCACTGGGGGCACGTCTCCAGCGAGGACATGGTCACCTGGCGGCGCGAACCTATCGCTATGGCCCCCTCCTTTGAAGCCGAGCAAGACGGCGTGTTCTCAGGCTCCGCAGTGGTTTCCGACGACGGCAAACTGGTCATCTACTACACCGGCCACCGTTGGCGCAACGGCGTGAACGAAGACGAAGGCAACCTGCAGGAGCAGTGCATGGCCGTCTCTGACGATGGCATCCACTTCAGCAAGCTGGGCGTGGTGGTCCCCTGCCCAGACGACCGCATTCTGCACTTCCGCGACCCCAAGGTCTGGAAGCAGGGCGATAGCTGGCGGATGGTCTTTGGCGTGTCCACCCCCGAGCACCGGGGAGAAATTTGGATGTATACCTCCAAAGACATGGTCAACTGGACTTTCGAGAAGCCCATCTACCAGCACCCGGATCCCGGCGTGTTCATGCTCGAATGCCCGGACATGTTCCCCCTGGACGACAAGTGGGTTATCTGCTACTCGGCCATGGGCCTGCACCCGCAAGGCTTCGAAGCCCGCAATCACAACAACGCTGGCTACGTGATTGGCACTTGGCAGCCCGGCGGCGACTTCCAGCAGGAGACCGAGTTCCACCTGTGGGACGACGGCCACAACTATTACGCCCCCCAGACTTTCCAGGGCCCCGACGGCCGCCGCCTGGTCTTCGGCTGGATGAGCCCCTTCACCGAACCCATCCCCATGCAGGAAGACAACTGGTGCGGACAGTTCACCGTGCCGCGAGAAGTCACGCTAGCTGGCGACCACCTACGCACGCAGCCCATCCGCGAGTACTCACAGCTGGACCAGGGCCAACAGGACTTCGGCCCTATCGAGCTGGGAGTCAACGAGAGCCGTGACCTGCTTGCCGATGCCCAGACCGCCGACATTGAGATGGAGATTGACCTGGCTCGCTCCCAGGCCGAGCGCATTGGCCTGGAGATTCACCGCACCTCCAACGGCGACCACACCCTGGTCTGCTACGACGACCAGCTGGAGCGAGTGGTCTTGGACCGCCACTGCAACACCTACGGCGACCGCGGTTACCGCACGGCCCCGCTCGACAAGTCCGACGGCAAGCTCAAGCTGCGCATCATCGTAGACCGCGGGTCCATCGAGGTCTACGTCAACGACGGCCTGGAAGTCATGTCCTCCTACTCCTTCCCAGCCGAGGGTCCCCGCGCCATCCGACTGATTGCAGAGTCCGGCGAGGGCAAGGCTCTCATCCCCAGCCTCACTATCAGCCAGATTGGCACGATTTGGCAGGAGAGCGACCGCTGACCCGATAGGTAACGTTCGACCCGCTCATCATCGAGAGAGAAAGGCCCGGCTTGCAAATAACAGCAAGCCGGGCCTTTCGTATATCTTCAACACTATCCGCATAGTATACGCATACATGGTTGTAGGCACATTAGGCACACTACGAGTTGCATCTGGGTGCTTAAATCAAGCGGATTGTAAACCTGCGCTCAGGCTTTTTGTACCTTCACCAGGAGCACAGCCAGGCCGCTCAGGAAGCCCATGAGCGCCATGAAGCCAAAGGCCCAGACGAAGGAGCCGCCAGCAACTTCCACCAGGTAACCCGAGATGATAGGAGCCAAGAATCCACCTATTGTGCCGCCCGTATTGATAATGCCGGTGGCCGAGCCAATGAGAGCCGGATCCATAATCTTGTGAGGCCAGGTAAAGATGCCGGTAAAGGCCACGACTGCCACGCAGGAAATCAGAATCATCACGACCACGCTCAGCCACAGGTTGTGGGAGGTGAGGAAGGCCACCATCAGAAGGGCAGTAATCGTGGCAGCGCCAAAAATGGCCATTTTCTCCTTGCCCAGGAAGAGCTTGGAGAGTAGTTTGCCTGCGAAAATCGTGGCCACCGTAGTGAAAATGGCGTTGAAGGCCAGCAGCCCGCCCGTCTGCGTAATCGTAAGTTTGAAGGTTCCCTTGATATAGCTGGGAATCCACGACATGGTGCCGTACAAGAGGATGTTGAGCAGGAGCATAGACAGGAAGAGAACCAGCACGTTGCGGGTCCTCATCAGCTGCCCGACACTGACCTTGCTCTTCGCTGCTGCCCCATCGGACGAGACCTGAGCTTGGGCCTGGGCCTGAGCACTACCCCGCTTGGGCAGCGCGTCACCCGGCACAAAGATCAGAATGCAGACAAAAGCCACCAGATACAAGCTGCCCAGCACCCAGTACGCCACATGCCAGTTGCGATCAATCAGCGCTGCGCCCAAGGTGGAGGCCAAAATGCCGCCAATGCCCGAGGTGGAGAGGATCAAGGCCTGCACAAACGTGCGGCGCTCCCGCGGAAAGTTCTCGGCCACTGCCTTCGTGCAAGAGGGCGGATATCCCCCGTGACCCATGCCCGCCAGGCAGCGAATCAGAATGAAGAACCCCAAGCTGCTGGAGAAGCTGAAGAGGAAGCTGAACAGCCCGATCAGCAGCATGGAGCACAGCAGCACCGGCTTGGCGCCGAAGCGGTCAGCCAACCAACCGGAGACAATCAACGTCAAGGTGTAACCCAGGAAGAAGGCCGACATGATAGCGCCAGTCTGGCCAGTCTTGAATCCAAACTGATCCGCAATCTGAATGATTGCAGTGGAAATCATGTTCTTATCCATGTAAACGATGGAATACCCAGCCATCAGTGAGAAAATCAGACTCCCACTCGCCAGGTGAGCATGGCTCTTACTGTCCATAGGCTCTCGCCTCCCCAATTGGTAAAACCGACCCCTTGCCGGTCTGTCCAATATACGGGGTCAAATGTCACGAACGCGTTACCAAGACACGCTCATGGACAAGAACTGCAAGCCTCGCAGCGCATTTAGGCAGCCTTCACGCCCCCAAAACGGCGGTCCCGGTGAATATAGTCGTCTAAGGCCCTGAAGAGCACGTCTCGCCCACAGTCGGGGAAGAGTTCAGGCACGAAGGCCAACTCGGCGTAGGCGGCCTCCCAGGGCAGGAAATTGGAGGTTCTCTGCTCGCCCGAGGTGCGAATTACCAGGTCGCAGTCGGGGATGTCGGGATTGTAGAGGTGCTCGGCAATCATTTTCTCCGTCACCTTCGAGCCCTTAATCCGCCCGGCAGCCACCTCTTGAGCGATAGCCGTTGCTGCGTCCGCTATTTCGGCCCTGCCGCCGTAGTTGATGCAGAAGACCACGTCAATAGTGCTGTTGTGCTTGGTGCGCTCCATAGCCACGTCGAGCTCGTCGATGACCGACTTCCACAGGCGGGGTCGCCGTCCTGACCAGCGCACACGCACTCCCCACTCGTCCATCTGCGCCACCCGACGGTGGATAATGTCACGCGAAAAGCCCATCAAAAAGCGCACTTCACTGGGGCTGCGCTTCCAGTTCTCCGTAGAAAAGGTGTACAAACTCAAGTATCTGACGCCCGCTTCGATGGCGCCTGCAATGGTGTCAAACACGACCGGTTCAGCCGCCTTGTGACCCTCGGTGCGCACCAGCCCTCGCTGCTTAGCCCAACGGCCGTTGCCGTCCATAATCACGCCCACATGCTGGGGCACCTTGCCAGCGGGAAAGTTGGGAATGCGCGTCGGGTCTGCAAAAGGGGCAGCGGGCACGCTCAGGGACTGGTAGTCAACACCTTCAAAGCTCATAGTGTCGAATCTAGTAGCTTGAGCGAACGAAGTGGGCGTTCCAAATAGTATTCTCCCCATTTCTCGACAAGTCGATCCGTCAGCGGGTCGAGCGGGGACCTCCCAAGACTCGCCCAATCCCCTGCAGTTAGGGCCGCCAGCTGCCCCACCACAGTCGGTGTAACGCGCACTGACTCGGGCGTGTGGTCCGCTTGACAGACCAGACCGCCGCCGGAGACCGAAAAGTAATTCAAATCAGTCTGGCCGCCTGTGCGAGCGCACACAATGCAAGCGTCGCAGCGAGGCTGCCAACCGGCCAGAGCCAGAGCCCGCATCAGGTAGGAGGCCGAAATCATTCTTGGGTCGCGCGCGCCAGTGGAAAGCGCTTTCAGAGCCGATATAAGCAGCAGGTACTGGGTCTGGGCAGGCTCGTGTTCGCTGGAGAGCAACTTATCCGCCGTCTCCAAGATGACGCCACCGTTGGTGTACCGGTCATAGTCAGCGCAAATCGGCTCCGCGTAGGTAGCCAGCGAGGCCGCCTGGGAGACCACGTCCAAGTTCCGCCCTTGGGCCAGCAGCAGGTCGGCTCGCATGAAAGGCTCCAAACGCGATCCGAAGCGAGATTTGGTACGCCGCACACCCTTGGCCACCGCGCGCACCTTGCCATGACTGCGGGTGAAGAGGGTGATAATGCGGTCAGCTTCGCCCAGCTTCGTGGTCCGTAAGACCACACCCTCATCCCGGTAGGTTGCCACTAATCCCCCTCTGCCGCCTTGCACACTTACTGAAAGGTACTGCCTTATCCCGCCAATCGTCTAGGCTTCCCCTATCCTCGCTGCCCTGGTCGACAAGTCCGCTCCCTCGCCGCTAGCAGCGAACAGCAGGGAACCGCTAGTAGATAAAGAGGCCCCAAAAAGCAAAGAAGAGTAGGAGGCAGAACATGGCGAGGGCTGTGAGCCCGAAGAAGATATGCCCAAATCGCGTAGAGGCTAGTACAGGCTGGGGATCGTTGGCTTTGAGCTGGCGGGCAATGGCAGCCCCGCTCAGCTTCTTGCCCTTGATTTGCGAGGGAATCTTACCCACGCCCTTGAGCGTAGCCACCTCATACATGCGCACCAGCACCCGCGACCAGGCCCAGACCACCAGCGCACAGACCACCTGAATCACCGGCCACGACCAGTCGCTGACCCCCGCCGGATCGGGCACACCGCCCCAGCCCAATTTGACTAAGGCGATAATCACCTGCCCCAGACCGGCGGCGAAGAGCAAGAAGGCCGCCAGCGTTGAACCCGCTATCCCCGCAAGCGTGCCACCGAAGCCGTGAGAAAAGCCGAAAACTGGCCGTTTGTCTCGTTTGAGCAGGCGGAACACCTTCAGCCCAGCCGCCAGCAAGGCCAATACGGCCGAAAGCAGCAAGAGCACGAAAGCTGCCAGATGGATAATCACCATGTACACCGTCAGTTTTCGCCTGCCATACAAGTCCGAGGGAACTGCGATGGACTGGTGAATGGTGGAGCCCGCAACCCTCTGCGTAGCCTGTTTGAGACCGCGCACCTGCCCCTGAGCCCAGTCCACCAAGTCCTCCTGGTAGTGGTCGGCCAGCGGCGTACCAGCGTTCGCCTCGTCGCCCAAGCGGAGCACATGGTTCGAGACCGCGTAGGAACGCACGGTCACATTCCAATTGTTTGCCTGGTGGGCCATATCCAATATTTTTTGTACGCCCTCCACCTGAGCCGTCATCACATCTTTCGTGCCGTAGGCCACAAACGTTGGAACAGCATAGGCTTGCTTGAATTGGGTGTCGATGTCGAAATTCCCTAAGCCAAAGAGCGTACCGTCGACTGAAAACAGGCGGCGGACCACTGACTGGTAGCCCGGATTCGCACCGGCAATAGCGAAATCCTGGGCCACGAAGAATCCCATGGCGTGTCGGGGCGTATAGACCATAGGGCTGAGCAAGATTTGAAAGGCTATGCGCGGGTCATCACGCAGGAGGTAGGCCGAAATCCAAGTGGACTCGCTCGTGGCGTAGATGCCCACTTTCGCCGGGTCCACGCTGGGCTGCACGCGCAGGTAGTTGATCACCTGGTCATAGGCAACGGCCGAGGCCGGATAGTCGCGGTTAATGTCGCTAGTAGACCAGACGGGCTTGTCAATGACCGCCGTCACAAAGCCCGCAGAAGCCATATTGGTAGCCACATCGCCGAAAGAATTGTCGCAAGTGCCGTAACCGGCCCCGTGCATAAAAACGACCGCCGCGCGCCTGCCAGGTGCTCCAAGAGGCTCTCGCACGAGCGTGTGGATGCGCTGCACTTCGCCCGTGGCTGCCCGGCGAGCCTCAATCCAGGTGTAGCGTTGAGCCACCCGGTAGGTGCCCACCCGCTCCAAGGGTAGCTGCTGGGGGTTGTCATAGGTCACGGCTGTGTCGGCTGCAAGCGTGGCGAAATTTTGGTCAACGGGCTCATACTTCCAAGGTACGGCCGTCAGGTGGGAAACGGAGACAAGAATGCCCATCAGAATAATGAACACTGGCAAACTGGCCATCAGTCTACGGGCGCGCGTCCAATCAGCAGGCCGGTTCTGGGAACCGTCTGACCCGCTCTTGGAGGACTCGCTGACTTGCTGTGACACGCTGGCTATTCTATCGACAAGCCCCGAACAGGCGCTCAACCGCATAGCTGAACTCCAGCAGCCACCCTCCCCCTCCCTGGCAACGCAGGAAGTCTGGCAGTGCGAATTACTGGATGATGCAGGTCAGGCATAGAAAAAGCCCCTTCCTGCTGCCTGGAGGCTGAGGAAGGGGCCAGAAGGGCACCATTCGTGCTCTTACTGCTTAGTTTCGTCGCTCTCTTCGTCCGACTCAAAGCTGGGGAAAGCGAGGTCTGGAATGTCGACATCAACTTCTGGCAGTTGCATAGAAATCAACGTCTCTTCTGGATCTAGCTCAGTCACAGGCTGGACGACTGGCTGCTGGGCTGTATGAGCAGGTGTGGAGGGCTGGCGAGAAGCCGGAGCCGGAGCAGAGGCCCGGGGAGCTTCTTGCGGTGTGGGTTCGGCAGTGGAATCGTCCGAACCAGTCTCATCATCCCAGTCAGTCAAGGGATTAAACTGTGTAGTCTCCTCAAGCGGTGCTGGCGCTGGTACCGGAGCAGGAGCTGGCGCTGACTGGGCCGATTGATCAGCAGCTTTACCCCGCTTCACCGAGGAAGTCGTCTGGTGCTGAGCATCCTCAGATTCACGGGCTGCTGCTTTAGCGAGCGCCGCTAGAGACGAACCGCCCTGAGCGACATCAGCTGCCGCCTCTTGGGCGCTGTCAGCTGCGGCAGCAGCAGGGGCAGGAGCTGGAGGCGCTGCAGGCACAGACGCTGCCTTGGAAGCCCCCGAGGAACTGGTACGACCAGCTGAACGTGCTGCCGGTGCCGGTACAGCCGACTTGCTGGCATGAGATCCTGCCTTGGGAGCTGGAACGGGAGGCGTGAGCGCGGGAGCATCAGCTGTCTCGCCGCCGTCGAAAATGGCTTGTTCCGCCTGGTGAAGCTGGTCGAATTGGTCTTCCTCACCCTCTGCCAGACCACTATCTGCGGGCTGCGCACTGACCCGCCCGCGCGAAACTGGGGAGGCCTGAGCCGGGGGCTGGATGCCCACGACGGTATCAGCAGCACTGGTGTCTTCGACAGCTTCGGCCTCTTGAGCTTTTTGTGCAAGCGCGGGAGAGGCAACAGGCGCTGACATAGCCACCTGGGCTGCGGCAGCTTCCACGGACACCGCTGGCTCGGCTGACGACCGGGCTGACCCGGCGCTCTCGTCGAGACCCAGGCGCACATAAGACTCCAACTGCTGCAAAAGCTCCACGGCCTTGACCATGTAGTAGTCCACCTGGCGCTCGTCGTAGCCATGGCTGCCCCTGCGCTGGGTAAAAATCACGTTGGAAACGCGCTCTGCCGTAATGTCTGCCAAGCTGTCCCCATCTTCGGCATCGGCAGACTCCAGATTCAGTTGGCTGGCTGTCTTGGCAACGATCTGATCCACCAGTCGGTCAACCTGCCTGCGGTCGTAGGAAGGATCACTGGACCGCCCCGGTGAGAAACGCTCGCGCTCTGCCCGCATGGCGTGTACCGCGAGCTTTTGCTGCGCACTCACCAAGCCCTTTATCCAGCTCTCCTGGCCGTACTGGTTAATCTGCCAGGAAATCCGCCGGTCAGACACGGCACGCTCAAGCCGAGCCAGAGCTGCGTCAACCTGGGAGATGGTGTATCCATTCTTGCGCAGGTCGAAGCAAATATTACCAATGTCGCTGGGGGCTAGCTTCACTTCGTCGCTCTCATACAGCTGATGGGCGCGTGCGAGGAAGGTGTCGACCTGCCGGGGTCATAACCCCACTTGCGCTTGCCCGCACGAGCGATCATGGCGTCGCTACGGTTCGATTCAGGCTCATGTGCCATCGTGACACCGACCTCCTGCCTTTTCTTGCGATCAATACTGCTCTGTCGTCTAGCTTACGTGTGCACGCCGACGGCAAACTGCTTATCCTGGCCTTCAGTTACTATATCTGATTGTATTCGTGAGCACCACGTCCAGCGGAATATTCTTGTTGTTGCTGGGTTCAGCGGGGTTGCAAACGGGCGATTAGCTCAGCTGGTTAGAGCGCCACCTTTACACGGTGGATGTCGGGGGTTCGAGTCCCTCATCGCCCACCAGCCGCAGCTCGGCGCGCTACTTACCCCCAGGCCTACACTAATTGCGACCTACACAAATTTTTTACTATTTACTCAGCAGGAACCCACTGTTGACGCTTTCCCCCGGCTGCCCACAGTCAATCGAACGTATTACTGCTGAATGACATAGTTAACCCGCTAGCGGTGCATCAAGCTGAGTACAACGCACGCCAAAAGTCCCCCTCCACCCCTGCTTGGAGGTAATCAGGCTCGCCCTCAGCTCGTCAACGCTGCTGCTAGGTACTACTGCTTGCCCTTGCCGAAAGCACGCAAGCGGATAGCATTCCAATCCTGACTCACCGTCAGCGGCATAGCAGCATTCATACCAGCGGTTTTAGCCGCGTTCTGAATCGTACTGGGCCCAGGCGCACCCTCACGTCCCGGTTTAGGACTCAAGACCCACACGGGCGTGTCATCTTCGAGCGCTGTGGAAGCGTCGACGATGGTATCAGCCAGGTCGTCTTCTTCATCCCCGTCGCGCCACCAGATAATAATCCCATCTACAGGCGCATCATAGTCTTCGTCTACCAGTTCCTCACCAGTTACATTTTCAATTTGCTGGCGGATACTGTCATCGACATCATCATCCCAAAGCCACTCTTGCACAACAGAGCCTTGGTGGAAGTCGAAATCTTCTGCTCTCTTGGTTGTCGTTTCAGCCACGGTATTAGCATAGCAACCAACCAAGGACAGCGGCAAGCTAGATTCCAAATTTGAGCGCTCCTTGCGAAGAGAGTTCCTGCCCCGACATTCTTTACGCGCAGTCCTATTTGCGCTGCTTCAGGCGCCAAGCTAGCCCTGCAGCCGCCAAACCGCCGGCCAAGCACAACAGCAAAAGACCAGCGAGCTGGTTCATAGGCTGTCCACCGGCTTTCGGCAGCGCTCGCTTCCAAACTGCGTAGAGGGTAAGGTCTGAATCCGGCATGGTATCGGCGTTTAAACGCCACAAAATAGTGCCGCTTTGGCTGGTAGACCAACCCAGGAGGTCATCTCGCCCCGTGCTTGGAGGCGAGAGCAGACTGCCATACGCCGCCTGAGCTGTGCTGGTCACGGGAGTGCCATCTACGCGCTGATAGATGTAGGTCACTGTGTGCTGGTGCGCTGTCCACGTCTCTTTCAAGGTGACATCGCGCGTCACCGGCGTTGTAGCCAAATTCCAGGCAGAACCATCGCTCGCATCCACCCAGGAGAGGGTGTAGCCGGTCCTGGATGGCAGCGGGGAAACCGCGCCCACAGGGTCATTTTCGTTCACCTGCCGCGTGGGCACAATTGAGGGTGTGGTTCCGTCCGCCTGCACGAATTTGACAGTGTAGGTCATCATATAGGTAAACGACAAGTCAGTGGGCTGCGGCTGCGGTGTGCCGCCAACCGTCCACGAGACCGCCACGGGCACAGTTCCCTTCGCGTGCGGCGGGGTAGTCACCACCCACGTGCCCGCAGCTACTCCAGGTGCGAGTCCAGTACCTGCCACACCACCAAAGGACACGCCTGTAATGGCGGTATAGGGCAGCCCAACGTTCTGTGGGGTCGAATAATAACTAGCGGTGCCGCCGCTGCCTAGCTGGCCGTTATTGTTGCGCCCCCAGGCCCAAGTCGTGCCGTCCTGGGCCATAGCGATGGTTTGATAAGCAGACTCCGCTATCAACCTCACAAACGTCACGCCAACGGGAATGTTAGTCATTTTCCGCGCGTACCGGCTAGTGCCAATGTCCGCCAGCTCGCCGTATTGGCTCGTCCCCCAGCCCCACACTTCGCCGGAAGCCGTCATCCCGGTCGAGTACCCCCAACCGCCCGTGATCGACGTTAACCTGGCAGGCACGCTAATTTGCACAGGTTCCGCCTTAGGTGTAGCGGTGCCGTCGCCCAACTGGTAACCGTCGTTGCGGCCCCAAGTCCACACTGTGTCGTCGGTGGCAACAGCTAGAGAGTGATAAGCACCCGCCCCAATGGCCCTGAAGCTCAGGCTCGTATTCACCGCCACCGGCGTGTCAATACCCATTGCAGAAGAAGCACTTCCTATCTGCCCGTAATGGTTGGCACCCCATGAGTATAAACGCCCATTAGACCCCAAAACCAGCGTGTGCGCCCAACCTGTGGCGACACTGACCACTGACGACACCTGGGGTATGCGCACAGCTCTGGGATAGTAGGTCGTATCGCCGCTGGACCCGTCGCCCTGCTGACCGGCTCGGTCGTCTCCCCAAGCGTACAAGTGCCCGGTAGCATCCAGGCACATGGTGTGATACCAGCCCGTGGAAATGTGCACGATTTTCGCAGCAGTGGCAGGGAAAACAACTTTCTTCGGAGTCAAACTGTGCTCGGTGCTAGACCCCTGACCCAGCTCTCCATTCGTGCCCCTGCCCCAGGTGTAGACGCTCCCGTCGCTAGAGAGAGCAACCGAAGTCCAATAGCCCGCTCCCACTTCAATAATGCCCGCGTTATTCAGCTCTGCAATTTTGACTGCCCTATTGTGGAAGCCCCCGGCAATGCCCACTCCGACATCTTGCGAGCCGTTACCCAGCTCGCCGTCTGAGTTGTCGCCCCAGGAGTACACGTTGCCGTCACTGCCCACAGCGACTGTGTGACGGGGACCGGTGCTAGCGGTCACATATTTCAGGCCCTGTGCGGCGGGCGGCGTAATCGTGACCCGAGTGCCGCCAGTTGTGGGCCCAGAAGTTGGGGTCATCGTAAAACCAGAAGGAAGGGCGTGAGCGAGCGGAACGGGCGTAAGGCAGGCAGCCACGCACAGGACAAGGCCCGTTGCCACAGCCGTAAGCCTTCCTAACCTGGCTTTCAGGCAGGATAATAGTCGTGCAACCTTCATCGCTGTCATCCGTGTCCAACCTTCGCTCCGCTACGTCCCTTTTCGCCCAATTGAGCTAACTGCGCGCAGATCCCGCGCTGTTTCATCGATAGAGCTACCCCAGCGAAACACGCTTACATGGACCTTTTCCCCTAGTATTATTTTATATGATTAACCTGGAGAAAACCTGAAAATATCCCGTCAATCATCAACGAATGCTCTGCCACCAGAGCCAACAAACGAATTCCACAGAACCGCCGCGCACACGACAGGCCGGCACACTTCGACTTCAACATTCGCAGTCCACAATCAGCTCTCAGATGAATTCCTCTATCTGCGCCACTCACCACAGAACGACCTTATCCAGCCATACAAGGCAAGATGCTCTCGTTCGGCGCAAAAACGGACACTATAACTTGTACATCCTTGTACATCAAAGACCGCCTGAACCAGACAATTTGGTTTCCGCCGGGGAAAGAAAATAGGCTAGCTATCCCCTTGCGGGGAAAAACGCCCGTGGCATTTTTATCACTAACCTGTATAAATTTCAGCATAGCAAAGATTGTGGGCGCCACACAAGGCCCTAGCTCTGCTTTGCTCAAGCAAAAAATGAGGGGCAATCGCGCATGGCGACTGCCCCGTTACACCGAGCCAGTGAACTTACTGCTCTAGCAGAAAGCTAGCTGTGCTCAGACTTGGTCGGTATGAACTCATGCCTGCAAGCGCCTGCTGAAAGCAAGAGCACCCGCCCCAACAATCATCAGTGTCAGAGCCAACCCAGCCGGAGCCCAAACCTCAGCCCCCGTCTGTGCCAGCTGCCCAGGATCCCCAGACTTCGCCGCGGCAGCGGACTTCTGCTTTGAGGCAGTCTTGTTACCCGCCTGACCGGACTGAGTTGCCGGATCCGTTGCCCCCGTGTTGCCCCCGTTATTTCCATTGCTTCCAGTAGTTGAAGCTCCAGAGGTAGTGGCCGGTGATTGACCTGCACCAGCTGGGTTAGCCTGCTGCCCGTTGCTAGCAGCAGTGCAATTACCTTCGACTAAGGGACTCAAGGCATCTGGTCCATAGATCAATTTGACCTTGTCTTCACAAATAAAATGCCCTAACGTTTCCACACCGTCGACCTTATCCATGATAATTTGGAAGAGTTGGTTCGCCGGAATGTTCGTGAGCAGGCCAGCAATCGGCGTAACGCTTGCAAGCTTATTGTGGTCGAGCCACAGCTGACCTTTGAGCTTGGTCAAGCCCTGAATCGCAGTGAGATCACTCACCTGGTTGCCGTGTATATCTAATGACTCAAGCTGAGTTAAACCGCTGAGCACACTGATATCGCTAATCTGATTGTCTTCGAGAATCAACGACTTCAAACCTGTGGCATCTTTCAGCGGAGAAATATCGCTGATAGAGCCGTGATCAGAGCGGAAACTCACTAGCTGCGTCTTGTTGCGCAAAGCACTGATATCACTGATCGAGTTGTATTGCTTGCTGTTGCTGTTACCCATATAGCCTTCTAGGGTCAGATTGGTTAAGTTATTCATATCTGACAGCGCATCGATATTGCTAATTCGATTACTTGAAATATTTAACTCGGTCATCCCCGTGAGGCCACGCAAGGCCGAAATATCGCTGATATTGTTATCAGAGATATCGAGCTTCGTTAGATTCGTAAGATGGGATAGGAAGCTCACATCGCTAATTTGATCGCTGCTTAGTGTCAACTGGTTCAGATTAGTCAACGCTCCCAAGGGGCTAGTATCACCCAACTGGGTGAGATTGATCCGCAGATCTTTCAAGCTCTGCAACCCTTGTAGAGGCGTCAAGTTAGCTGTCTTTAGGCCGTAGAGGCTCAGACGCTGTAAATGAGTGAAAACTTCTAAACCACTAAGGTCCGCTATACCCTCACCCAAAGGCGTATCATTATTTATACTTGTCGCGCCGTTTGGCAACTGGTTCGTAATGATATGGCTCCCCAAATCAGTTTCTTGTGCAAACTTCGATGTAAACACATCTGTGGGGGAAGCCTTGAAATGCTTCTCTAGGCTACTGCTCAATACAGAATCAGGGAAGCAATCTGCAAACCTGCTCTGGTCGGGAACGCAGGAACTTACTTGGTCAGCTGTCGCTGGGGGGGGGGTCACGGAAAATGCGAAACTGGCAGCGATAGTTGCCAGCGCAGCCGCGCCCGCCACTACCAATTTCACGGGATGATTACGAACTTGCACAATACACTCCTTCGGATTCAAATACACGAACCGACCCCACACATCAACCGTGCAAAGCCGCTCAACCACCAGGGTCAAACTCCACAAATGCAAATCCAACCCCAGCACATCCCAGTATACAAACAAACCCGCCAGCCGCACAAAAGCTAAACTCACTACAAACTGCGTCTCAAAAGAGAACAAAGGTTAAACCGCCGGTTGCTGCTCATTCCTTACGGCTTGCTTGATCCTATTTCGGCATTGAACTGGCCCAGTGACTGCGTACTGAGCACCGCGTCGTGGCTGCCAACCCGCAGGTAGCACAGCTGAGGCCATCAGATGTCCAAATCGGCGAACATGCCGTCGACGGAGGCGAAGCCTGGATCCTTCCGCTGTGACATCGTGTGGGCTTCTTGCACTGCGTCTAGGGTCTCTTGGGGCACGCTCGGCTGCACACTCAAGCTGAGGGGCACAGACCTGCGCTGCGCAATTTGCCGATAAAACATGCGCGTCAGATTGGGCAAATCAGTGCCCAGCTCATGCGCCACAGCACTGGCGGCTGCGCGCACGCTCTTGTCGACACGAATTGAGTAAGACTCCATCTGTGTCATAATGCAACCTCCAATGTCAGACAACCAACGTTATTCGTCTGACACTCTACTACGCATATAGTGCTCATACCGCGTTTAGGCTCGCAGCCCAGCCGCCGAACACCAGTGACCACAGTATTTGCCAAGGTCTCGTATCGTTTTGCTAGGTGTCAGGACTTGCCTGACGGCGCTACGGTGCAATGAGGCAGGGAGGAGGCTTGGCCCTGGCCTATTTTGGTTAGGGCATCGTAGGCTTCTTCTAGGGTGCTGACGCGCACGTCGCGCAGACCGTCGGGGACGTGTCCCACTACCTCGTCGCAGTTGCCGGCGGGGGCCAGGAACCACGTTGCCCCGTCTCGCTTGGCGCCCAGCATTTTAAGGCGTATACCGCCGATACGGCCGACTTTGCCGCCTTTTTCCATCGTTCCCGTGCCCGCTATCACCTGGCCGCCAGTCTCGTCTTGCGGGGTGAGCTTGTCGATAGCCCCCAGCGTGTACATGAGCCCAGCAGAAGGGCCGCCGATGTCCTCAACATGCATGCTGATGTCCACCCCAGTGGTGTCGGTGCCGTAGCGCTTGGTCATAAAAGCGAGCGCCTGCTTGCTGGCCGAGTCCTGGGAGCCAGACATGTCCTTCTTACTCTCCTTGTCGTAGTCCTGGCGGGACTGGCCGGGCGGGAAAACCACTTCCTGCGGCAGAACGGTGGCGTGCGGGTCAGCCCAAGCGATCAGCGTCTGCAGGCCCGAAGCTGGCGCACCTGGGATGCCTTCGGCGTTGACCGTGAGCAGCAGGAGCTTGCCCTTGCCCTCAAAAGTCGGCGCGCCCTTAATGGCAATAACTGGCTCGGAGCCCGAGCGGCCAAGCACATCCTGCGTGGGTCCGGGACTCTCTATGACGTATGGACTGGGGAGAACGAGCACAAACAGGGCCAGCAGCAGGGCCAGAATCAGCGCTTTTGTGCGGTTAGAGTAAGGCTGACTCAAGAACGCCACGAGCCCACGCGGCTGCTTAGCTGGTTCGGACTGGGAGCCCGAAAACCCTTGCGGCTCTTGGTCTTGCACAGGCATCGAAGCCCCGCTCGACGGGTTGCCACCGGCCGTCTGACTGCCGCCTTCTTGTGCGCTGGGCGTAGATGATGCGCTCTCGACATGCAAATGTGCCATATGACCCATATTATGGAAGCAAGCGACGAATGCGCTCGTGTCAGCAAATTTTAGCGATATCCGCGCATACACAGTGCCCAACCTGAGCGGCAGAACTAGAGGACGGAAACAGCATGGACGACAATGCAATCCACCAATGGATGATTGAGTGCTTTGGCCCCATCCAAGGTGAGATGGCCTGGCAGCAGTTCTCCCAGCTGCCCGAGGGGGTGCGCGAGCAGATGCGATCCCAGGGCGGCGGCCAGCTACCCAACCCCAGCGAAGTGCGGGCCATGATGGAGGCATTCACTGCTGGCGGTCTCAACACGCCCGAGCAGATGAAAGAATCCACACAAGAGGGGCCTATCAATGTCAAGCTGGCAAAGGCGATTGCCCTAGGACGGGTGCAGGCCAAGAAATCGGACTCGGTCGTGAGCGCGGCCCAGGCGGAAAAGGTGGCTCAAGCTATGAGCCAGGCCAATCTGTGGCTGGATGCAGTCTGCTCCTTCGACCCGGCGCCCGGCCAAGCTCAAGCGCTGACGCGCGCCTCCTGGGTGGAGGGGACGCTGGACTCTTGGGCGAAGTTTGCCGCCCCAGTGGCCCAGTCTATGAATAATGCCCTGCTGGAGGTGCTGGGTTCGCGCTTCGGGGACCTGCCCCAAGCGGAAATCTCTGGCATGTTCGCGGGTCCGGTGCCTATCCCTATGCCGGAGGGGCTCAAGGACCCGAAGACGCTGATCAGCTTGCTGGGCAACACCTCGTTCGCTATGCAACTGGGCCAGGCTGCCGGAGAGATGTCGAGCGAAGTGCACGGCTCCTTTGATCAAGGCATTGCTCTGCTGGAAAATCCTGCCGGTGGTCTGATTGGACAGAATATTGTGGAGTACGCCACGTCATTGGAGTTTGGTGAGGATGAGGTGATGGCATTTGTGGCCCTGCAAGAGGCTGCCCACGCCCGCCTGTACGCGGCTGTGCCTTGGCTCATGCCTCGTTTTGAAGCGCTGATTGGCAAGTACGCTCGCGGTATCGATATTGACTTAGAAGCTATGCAAGACCAGATTGACCAGGCCACCAGTCTGGACCCTGAGTCCATGGCCGGAGCCATCAACATAGGCAAGGTCGGCATGCAAGACACGCCCGAGCAGGAGGAGGCCCTGCACGGCCTGGAGACCTTGCTGGCCCTAGTGGATGGCTGGGTGGATTGCCTGGTCTGGCGAGCTGGCATGGCTCACCTGCCTCACCTGGAACAACTGCGGGAGATGATGCGTCGGCAACGGGCCGTCGGAGGACCTGCCGAGCAGACTTTTGAGAGCCTGATTGGATTGAAGTTCCGCCCCAAGCGCCTGCGCGAGGCAGCTGAGGTCTGGGAACGCATGACGGTGCAATCTGGCAGCGAAGAACGAGATGCCCTGTGGAGCCACCCCGACCTGCTCCCCCAGTTACCCGGCGATGCCAACCAGGTACAGACCTCACCAAGCACTGGCGAAGCCCAGACCGACGAGCAAGCATCTGCTAGCAACTCGGCTCAGGCAGAACCCGCCCAGAGCAAGAACAAGAACGAGGGAAGCAAGCCACACGTCATTGACTGGGATGCGGAGCTTGCTAAGCTCTTAGACGACGATGCTCAGCAGCACGACAACTCAGACGAGACGGACGGCACTAGCGGATCTACCAATGCTGACGGACCCCATAGGCCTAGCGACAACAATGGCCACGGCGATACTGACGGACCCCGTAGCCCAGAGAGCCCGAACGACCCTTCGGACCAGTGAGCACCAAGCAGTAGTGGGTCTGAGCTGGCCTGAGTATGCTCCAGGGCCAGCCCTGCCCTAGGGTATTGCAGGCACCAAAACCTATACACTAGAACGGCAAACACACTCTCCAGACTCATCGGACGCCCAGGCGCAACTCGCAACTCGCAATTCGCAACTACCCTTGCAGGAAGCGCGAAGGCGAGCGCCTGGGGCCTCCAGCCTGATTTTTTCGCTCGGCAAAGGAGATGTGCAGGCTGTCAGCCGCACGCGTCACGGCCACGTACATGAGCCGCCTCTCCTCCTCCAAAAGCGGCCCGGCAGCTGGTGAGCCAAAGGGCATCAAGCCTTCAGAGCAGCCAACCAAAAAGACATGGTCAAACTCCAGGCCCTTGGAGGCGTGGATGGTCGACACGGTCACGAGCCCTGGGCCCTGTCCACGTAAGGTCTCCAGCAGTTCAGCGTCATCCAACTGAGCCAACTGAGCAGCAGTAATAGAGCGCTGCCAGCCCGAGTCGGTCCTCACCCGGTAGTGGATGCCCGCCTGTTTCAGGGCCTGACAGATGACGGACTGCTGCGCGTTAATGCGGGTAAGCACCGCACACTGCCCTGCTTGCGCACCCCGGCTGATCAGGTATTGAATCCGACGAACTACGCCGGCTGCCTCGGTCTCATCGTCCTCATATTTCATCATGTTGACTTTGGGTCCACGCTCGCGCTGGGAGCTCAGCCGCAGGTAGTCGCTGCGCTCGGGAGAAGTGGCCAGAATGTGATTGGCACAGGCCACCACCTGCGGCGTGGAGCGGTAGTCAGTTCCCAGTTCTACGTCCGCTGCAATGGGGCTGAATTCATGGTCAAAGTCAAGTAAATAGTAGGAACTCGCGCCAGCGAAGGAGTAAATGGTCTGAGCCGGGTCGCCCACCACGCACACTGACCGGTTCTCGCCCAGCCATAGGTCGAGCAGGCGGTGCTGGAGGGGGGATACGTCCTGGTACTCGTCCACCGTCAACCAACCCACTGAGCGCCGTATTATCGCTGCCGCCTCTTCAAAATCCTCCAGCACATGGCAGGTCATGAGTAGAATGTCATTAAAATCCATGGCCGCATGGTAGGACTTCTCCCGCTCAAACGCCTCCATCACGTCGGACATCTGGTCCGGTTCAAGGCCAGCAGGCGGCGTGCGGTGACTGGCGGCACAGACGCGCGTGTAGTCGTCAGGGGCAATCAGAGACACCTTGGCCCAGCCCACTTCCTCAAGCAAGTCGCGCAGTTGCACCGGATCTGGATCCTCTTGCGCCGTCACCTGCTGGAAGGCGCGCGACATATAAGGCCGCAAATCTTCGGCCACCTGCGGAAAGTAACCGTCGGTAATCTCGGGCCAAGCCCGGCGCAACTGGTGGAGGGCAGCCGAATGAAAGGTAGCTGCTTTCACAGCCTGAGGCACGCCCAGAGCACTCAAGCGCGAGCGCAACTCCCCCGCCGCCTTGACCGAGAACGTGACCGCCAGAGTCCGGCTGGGATCCCAGGCTTCTTGAGCGCAGGCGTAGGCTATACGGCTCGTAATTGTGCGCGTTTTGCCGGCCCCAGCGCCAGCGATAATGCGCACCGGCCCCTCCAAAGCCGTGGCCGCACGCCGCTGGGAGGGGTCCAGTCCCTCCAATATTTTCTCCGCCTGCTCTTGATTACTCACCCCTCCATTGTGCCAAAGGCGCTGCCCGAAAGCAGCCCTGTTCACCCCCAGCACGCTAGGGCTGTGCATATGTGGATAAGGCACCTTAAAGAGCTGAGCCTGTGGATAAGTGAGCGAAAAATGTCACAAAGGCACCGCTTGTATTAGTCTGGAAGCGTGACTGAACGTACAAAGCTTACACTTGTGGCCCTTGCGTCGGCTGCCATGCCAGACGCTTACTTTACGGGCGCCCGCGCATCTGACCAAGCCAACGCCATCGACGAGGCCAGTGGGATAGACTGCGCCGTAGTGCAGAACGCCTCCGGCCGCCTGTACGATGTGTGGGCTACGAGTACTGAACGAGGCAAGGCGCGCTTAGACAAGCGCGTTAAGGCAGCGCAGGCTCTGGAAGATGTGCGCGGCATTGCAGCCCTGGGCTTCGGCGTAGAACAGGTGCTCTGCTACCAACCTGCCGAGGACGAGAACGGCCCCACAGGTGACGCGGCCGTAGCGATTATGACCCATGAGCCCGGCCACACCCGCAGCCTCAAACTTTTGACCGGCGAGGAGTGCTCGGCTGTAGGCACCGCTATGGGAGCCATCCACCGGATTGACCCTCGGGCCCTCCAGGAGCGCTTCTACCCGTCATTTACCACAACCCAGATTGCCAACCAACTCAAGGCCTGGATTGCCAACCTGAAGCAGGCTGGTCATGTGCCGGAGGAGATAACGGACTCCTGGGCCCGCATTATCCGTACCGAGGGCCTGTGGTCCTTCCACACCACGATGGTTCACGGCGGTTTTACTGACGGCGACTTCCTCTTTTCCCGCTCCGGTTTGAGCGCCGTACACAATTGGCAGAGTATGCAGGTCAACGATCCGGCGCGCGACCTGGCTTGGACATTCGCCAAACTCGACCAGGCTGGGCGGGACGCGGTCATCGCTGCCTACGGGCGCATGATGGGCTCTCACCTTGATGATCTGATCATGCTGCGCGCCAACCTCTGGCTTCAGATGGAGCAGGTGGGCGACTTCATTGTGGCTTTGGAACGGGCCGACAATGAGAAAATCATCCGTTTCAAAGCGCAGGTGGAGCACCTTGCTCAGCAGCTGGCTGACCAGGCACCAAAGCCCAAGGCCTTTACCCCCGAACAGCGGCCTTACCAAACCAGCAGGAGCAGCGCCCAAGCGGCAGCAACCCGAGAACCGGAGCCCCAGGGCAACAGTTCACCCACCATAGCGATTACGCCCGCCAGCAAGGGCGAGAGCCCGGTCAAGCAGGAAGCACAAGCCCAGCAGGGAGCACAGCCCAAGCAGGAACCGCAAACTAGCCAGGACCGACCTTCGCCAGCCGTAGACGAGGATGCCACCGTCGTCAGGCCTGCCTACCAGAAAGCCCCTGGAGCGACCGGCCGCCACGCCGCTGTACGGCCGCCAACCCTGCCAGACATGACCGGTAGCCATCACTCAGGCAATTTCAGCGCGCCCGAAGAGCAGTTCGACCGGCCCCAACGCCCTGTCGGTCGGCACAGCCGCGTGAATATGCCCGCGCAAACCCAGCCGGGTAGCGAAACCAATACTCAAACAGCTACTATCGATCTGGCAAGTATGCGCCAACTCGCTCAAGAGCAGAGCGCACAAAGCAGGCAAGAACAGGACTCTTCAAGCAAGCAGGAGCCGGCAGTCCAGAATCATCGAACTCACTCAGATTCGAGTACTACCTCCGAGGAGAAGGCCCCGGGTCCCGAGCCAGTCAAGGCAGAGGCTCTCTCGGCCGACGCGCAGCCACAGACAGCCAGCAAAAAGCCAGAGACCGGCAACCGCAGCCAAATGCCCTCCTCCCCTACTAGCAATACGTCTGCGCAGACTATCGTGATTGAGAAACCGACCGTATCCGCCGAAGGCTCCGAAACCCAGCTGGTGCCCCCGGCCGAGGTTCGGCAGAGCGCCTGGGCATCGGCAGACTCAGCGAGCACAGGCAGTCAGCAGGGTCGCGGGCGCTCTCAGGCCCAGGCCTTGGCCGGTCGGAGCAGTGACTCCATCGACGACTCTGCCAACGATTCACCGGGCCAGCAGGACCATCATCAGGACTCGCCCAGCTCCGAGCGGGACTGAGGCAGCACGCTTTAGGCGCAATTCCAAGCCTGCGCGAATAATAGGAAATAGTCAAGCGCCTCCGGACGCACATATAGGATAGGGAGCAAGAGTATGGACATTGAATTCGGCATCAGGAACGTAGGCCGCCCGGTATCTTTTAGCACCGATGCGCAGGCCAGCGAAGTATCTGCCAGCATTGAAGAAGCGCTGAAATCGGGCCAAGCCATCGACATAGTGGATGACAAAAACCGGCATATTATCGTGCCGGCGGGTGCCCTGGGTTACGCCATCGTGGGGTCTGACACCACGCGCCCAGTAGGCTTCGGAGCCCTGTAAAGAGCTTCACCAAGAGCCTCGTTAATCAGAAGTTACCCCTCACTCAATCGCCCCCTGTGCTGGCTCACTGCTGGCAGAGCGGGCGATTATTTCATCTACCGTGGTCTGGGCTGTGGTATGCTCCCCCATCTGATTGGGCTTGCCCTTACCATGCCAGTCCGAACCGCCAGTCACCAGGAGCCGCAAGCGCACAGCCAGAGCCAGGAGCCGCTCCCGCTGCTCGGGCGGATTGTCTCGGTGCCACACTTCCAGCCCATCCAGCCCCAGCTGAGCCAAGCGGCCTATCTGCGAGTCCGAGAGCAGCCTCACATTGCGGTTGACGGCTCCCGGGTGAGCTACCACGGCCACCCCTCCCGCAGTCTTCACGGCTTGTACCACCTGCGCAGCCGTGGGCGAAGGGGTCGGAATGTAGTACTTACTGCGAGAGGAGCAGACGCCTTGGAAGGCCTGCGAGCGCGTCTGATAGACCCCAGCAGCCACCAGCGCATCGGCTATATGCGGCCGTCCTACGGTGGTGCGTGACCCCTCTTTGACTTGCGCCAGCACGTCATCCCAGCTGATGGGATAATCCTGGCTTATGCGCTCCACCATCCGGCGCGCCCGGCTCAAGCGAGCCTGCCGGGTAACGCGGAAAAGCTCAGCCAGAGCCGCGTTTTCAGGGTCATACCGGTAACCCAGCAGGTGTACCGAGACCCCGTCGTCGTCCGCGGTAATCTCCGTGCCCATCAGCACAGGCAGCCCATACTCCCGGGAAGCCTGCCCCGCCTCCTGCCAGCCCTGGGCCGTGTCGTGGTCGGTAATGGCCACCCCCGCCAAGCCCAGCTGCTGGGCCTGAGCCACCATCTCCTCTGGGGTCCTGGTGCCGTCAGAGAAGACCGTGTGGCAGTGCAAATCCCAGCCGCGGCTCTCGCCCTGCCCGGGCAGAGTAACACCAGCAGAGGGCCAATGGGCACCTTGTTCGCTCAGCGTATGCGTCATACTGGTATCGTAAGCTGATTTTTGCAAACTTTCACGTTCAGCTCCCGCCTCGCGTGAGTTTCCGGCTGCGCAAGACGGGCAGCCGGCTCCGGGCGTGTCGTCAGGCCTGCCGTTTTCCGTGAAGTTTGCGCAGTATTTCCCGGCGTCCCCACTGCCTTCCAGCAAGGAGCACATATGAGCGAACAAGACTCTCAGGCCACACTTTCTGGCTGGCGGCACGGCCCCGTCTGGACATACGTAGTGGCCCTCCTGGCGAGCGCTGTGGCACTGTTTGTCTCTTTTGCTCTCTCCGCACAGACCCTCCAGCTGGCCCGCCACCCGCTCTCCAAGCTCAGCTGCGACATCAACGCCACGATTTCTTGCACCACCGTGGCCCAGTCCTGGCAGTCCGAGATTCTACACTTCGGCGATCTAAGCATTCCCAACGCCTTTCTGGGTATCGCGGCGGAGTCGGTATTTGTCACCATCGCGGTCATCGGCCTGGCTCGAGTGCGCCTGCCCGCCTGGTTTGCACGCCTGACCTGGCTGGGTTCCCTCCTGGCCCTGCTCTATGCATACTGGCTTTTGAGCCAGTCCCTGTTCGTCATCAAAGCCCTGTGCCCCTGGTGCCTGGGTCTCATGTTTTCCACCACTATTCAATTCATGGCCATCAGCCATGCCAGCGTCAGCGTGCAGGGACTACCCAAGGCAGACGGGCCCTTCGCTGGACTGCGCAGCCCGCTCAACCGCTACTACCGGCTGCATTTCGACCTCATGCTCGACGCTATTTGGATAGTGGCATTGGTAGTACTCATCGTCGTGAGCGAGGGACCGGCCCTTTTCGCCAGCTGAGCCTGGAGCCTTGAGCTGTGGCCCTGTGCTCGCAGGTCTATATGCGCATATATATGTATATAGGCATACCTGCGCGGGCTGCTCCTTCGGCGAGTCCGGCCAGCTTTTCGCTCCCCATACTCTCTGCCAGCGCAACCCGTCAAGCGCCTGAGTAGGCTCGGGGAAGATATGTTTTCTGCGTAACTTCAGGAGGATGGGCATGGCGAGTACGGCCCCTATCGGCATCTTTGACTCTGGTCTGGGTGGCTTGAGCGTCACCGCCGCAGCGCACCAGCTCATGCCCGCAGAAAATCTCCTGTTCTTCGGCGACTCAGCCAACGCCCCCTACGGCACTAAGGCGCCCGAGCAGGTGCGTGATCGCTCATTCGCCATCGCCGACCACCTGGTGGAGCAGGGAGCCAAAGCCATCGTCATCGCCTGCAATACAGCCACTTCGGTGTGTGTGGGCGACCTGCGCGAGCGCTACCCTATCCCAGTAGTAGGCATGGAACCGGCACTCAAGCTCGCCTGCGACCGGGGCCAAGGCCAGCCTCAACGCGTGATCGTAGCTGCCACGCCACTGACCTTACAGGAGCACAAATTCGCCCGACTCATGGCCCGTTTCCAGACCGATCACACGATTTGGAAGCAGCCCTGCCCGCAGCTGGTGGAAATCGTGGAAGCCGGACAATTAGACGACCAGACCATCGTCCAGGCCGCCCTTGACCGCTATTTTGGCTCCTATGACCTGGCGAACGTTGACTCCATCGTCCTGGGCTGCACCCATTTCATCTTCTACCGGGACTACCTGCGAGCTTTCTGTCCGCCCAATGTCGCCATCGTAGACGGTAATGAGGGCACTGCCAGGCACCTGCGCGAGCTCCTACAAGCGCGAGACCAGCTGAACGACCAGGTGGCAGAGGGCCAGGTCACTATCAAGAATTCCAACCCTTCGTCGGCTATGGCCAACTTGTGTCAGGAGCTCTTCGGGCGCTTGTCGTGAGCGGGTCGTTATGCTAGAGCTTTTACGGGGAAGGTGCAGCTTTTAAGATTGGAGCCATATGAGCACTCATCACAGCGCAATTATCGACGTGGGCGGCGGCTACCGAGCGGTCTACGGGGCTGGCGTGCTGGACCGGCTGATGGACCTAGGAATCCAAATTGACCACTGCTACGGGGTCTCTGCGGGCTCGGCCAACATGTCCTCATACTTGAGCGGGCAGTCGGGGCGCTGTTATCGCTTTTACATGGAGTACTCCACCCGACGTGAGTACGCCTCCCCGAGCAACTTCGTGAAGGGCCGTAATTTCGCCAATTTGGACTACATCTACGGCACGCTCTCCAACCATGACGGCGAATACCCGCTGGACTACGAGAGCCTTAAAGCCAACCCAGCACAGTTCACCGTGGTGGCCACAGACGCCAACGACGGCTCTGCCCGGTACTTTACCAAGGACGACCTGAGCCAGGACCATTATGAGCCCCTTATGGCGTCCTCAGCCGTGCCCGTCGCCAACCAGCCGTACGCGATTGACGGCATCCCTTACTTCGACGGAGGCATGGCCGACCCCATTCCCCTGCGCAAGGCTTTCGAGGACGGCGCCGACCGGGTGATTGTGATTTTGACTCGCCAGCGCGACTTCATGCGCTCCCCCAAGCCCGACTCTCTGCCCGCCCGCATCCTCTCCCGCACCTATCCCAAGGCAGCCGAGCGTCTGGAACACCGCTACGAGACCTACAACAGGGAACTCAAAGAAGCCTACCAGTACGAAAAAGAAGGCTCGCTTCTGCTACTGGCCCCCGACGAGTTGTGCGGATTAAACACACTCACTCGCAACGCCGAAGGCCTAGACCGCATGTACCGCAAGGGCTACGCCAACGCCGCCGCCATCCCCGCTTTCCTGGCCTCGTAAGGATAAAATCTCAGCAGAGAGCCTCCCCGCAGCCTGCAGATGGTGGAATGCTGTTGGGCCAAGCCCGTCAAGCCTTGGCCCAGCAGTATCTCACTCGGTGCGCAGGGCGGTGGCCGGGTCTTGCTTGGCGGCTTTCTTGGAGGGGATGAGTCCACCGATGAGGGTGAGAACCATGCTCAGGATAACCAGGATGAGGCTGGCTTTCAGGGGTAGCACGGCGTTGACTTCCGTAGTGCCCATGAGCTGGTGAATCAGCGCGTTGCCGGGGACCAGCAGCAAGAGGCTGATGCCTACGCCCAGCAGGCCCGAGAGGAAGCCGATAATGCCAGTTTCCGCGTTGAAGACCTGCGAAACGTTGCGCTTCGAGGCACCCATGGCGCGCAGGATGCCAATTTCTTTCGTGCGCTCCAGCACCGAGATGTACGTAATAATGCCAATCATAATCGAGGAGACAATCAGCGAAACCGATACGAAGGCAATCAGCACACCGGAGACCACGTTGATAATCGTGGTCACCGAGCTCATAATCAGACCCACGTAGTCGGTATAGGTGATTTTGTCTGCCTTCTTAGCCTTGTCGTTGTAGTGGGCAATCGCGTCGGTGATGGACTGCTTGCTCTCGAAGGAGTCGGCGTAGATGCGGATGGAGCTGGGGGCTTCGCGGCTGATGAGCCCGAAAGACGTCAGGTTATCCTTGTAGGCACCCACCTGCGGGCGCACATACTGCTCGTAGATGGCGACGAGCTGGTCCGTGTTGGCCGTAGCCATGTACTGGTCGAGAGACGCAGCGGCGGCAGCCTGCCCAGCCTCGGAAGCGCCGGCACCGGGAGCGGCAGCAGCAGCCATGCCCAAACCCGAGCCAGGAGCGGCCTGCCCTTGCTGGGCGTTGGCACCCTGCGGGCTACTCTGCCCACCAGCGGTCTGCCCGGCTGCATTTTGTCCACCAGCGGCCTGGTTATTACCCAAGACTGCCGAAGCCATAGCCGCCTTTTGCGGGGGCGCCAGCGAAGCCACATACGAGCGGGCCTGGTCAGTCTTGGCCTGGTCGTCAGCCGCACTAAAGCTCAGCCCGTTGAGCACGCTGTGGCCCCTGTCAGCCTGCTGGTCCTGCACCACCTGGCTCTTGCCCGCGTAGTCAATCAGATAATCAGTGAGCAGGCGGGAGTAGCCCACTCCAGCCGACAGGGGCGTGGCCTTGGCACCAGCCACTGGCTTGACTACACCCACAATTTTTAGGGGCAGGGCCTTGTCCATCAGCTTGGCCACCTCACCTGCGTCGTCTCCCAAGTAGTGGTAGTGCCCGTCCTCACCCTTGGCGTATTGGTCCGCGGCTGGCAGCAGGTTCAGGGTCTGCTTCATGGCCTGGTCGTAGTCCAGAGAGGCCGTGTCAGTCTTGACTTTCTGCCCATTGTTGAGCTTGGACATCATGTCGTTGTAGTCGCTGGCCGGTTTCAAACCCAGCTCGTAGAGCGTGGCCAGCGGAATTTTGTTGTTGGCATCCAAGACCAGTACTACTTGGTCCTTTTCCTTGGGCCAGGAGCCTTTGACCACCTGGTAGTTGTCGTGAATTACCTGCCCGACGGGTGCTTTGTTCTCATCTTTGCCCGGCATAATCTCGCTAAAGGAGCGGGGCGAAGACTTGGCTGTGCTCTTGCCGGTCAGGGCCGACATCTGCATGGATTGAATCTGCGAAGGGTCGGACGAGTTGGGGTCCATGGCCGCCATTTGCGAGGCGAATCCGCCCTGTTGGCCGCCGATGGTCACGCCAGATGCCGACACCAGCGTGCCCTTGGGGTCGTGGTCGTAGACCGAGAACTTCGTATCGTAGGAGTATTGAATGCCCACCTTGCCCACGTACTGGTTAATTTCGCTCTTGGGATTGTCCAGGTAGCGCTTAAAGGGGCTCAGATTGTTGGAGGAAATCGATGAAGTCAGGTTGGAGGCGGAGGTGATGGCCGAGTCGTCTGGGTAAATGGCCTGCTGCTTGCCCGATGCCTTTTTCTTGCCTTGGGTCTGGGCGCTCTCCTGAGCCGATCCCACAATCTTGTTCAAGTCGAAAGATTGCTCCTGAATCGAAATAGGATAGGCCGTCATCGTGTCTTCCTGCACCTTGTCGATGTAAAGATTTACACCGTTAGAAACGGCTAGAATCAGCGCAATTCCGATGATGCCAATGGAGCCAGCAAAAGAGGTTAAAAAGGTGCGGGCTTTCTTTGTTTTTAAGTTGTTGAAGGAAAGCGCCAGGGATGTGGCCAGCGACATCGAGGCGTGGCCCAGATTCCGGTGCAGGGCGGTCCCCTCCTGCGCCTGGTCCAGGGTGAGCGGGTTCGAGTCAGACGTAATTTTGCCGTCGTGCAGCTCCACAATCCGGGTGGCATACTCGTGGGCCAGATCCGGGTTGTGGGTCACCATCACCACCAGCCGGTCCTTAGCCACCTCTTTCAAGAGGTCCATTATCTGCACGGAAATCTCAGAATCCAAAGCGCCCGTAGGTTCGTCGGCCAGGACCACTGCAGGATTGTTGACCAGAGCGCGAGCGATAGCCACCCGCTGCATCTGCCCGCCAGACAGCTGGTTGGGCAGCTTGTCTACGTGGTCGCCTAAGCCCACTTGTTCCAAGGCCTGGCGGGCGCGCTGCCGCCGTTGCGAGCGCGGCACACCGGAGATAGTCAGCGCGAGCTCCACATTCGAGAGTACCGACTGATGGGGGATGAGATTGTAAGACTGAAAGACGAAACCGACAGTATGGTTGCGGTAGGAGTCCCAGTCGCGGTCCTTGTAGCGCTGAGTAGACGTGCCGTCAATAATCAGATCGCCCGAGTCGTAGCGGTCCAGGCCGCCAATAATGTTGAGCAGGGTGGTCTTACCCGAGCCTGAAGGGCCCAAAATGGCCACGAATTCACTGTCGCGCAAGTTCAGGCTCACATCGTCCAGAGCACGCTGAGTAAAGTCGCCGGTCTTGTATTGCTTGGCAATGTGGCGGATTTGCAACATAGTCGCGCTCTTTCCCGCGTTTCGGCCCTGGTTGCCAGTAGCTGCCGAATCGCTCGTCTGTGTTTTAGCCTACCTTGAGTACAATTCTCCCATATTTCTGTGGTTTGGGCAGCCCCCTACCGATAAGGGCTGAAAAATAAAAGCTCTCCCCCATCCACACAAGAAGTATGGTATGGGAAAGAGCTCAAGTATATGCCCGCTTAGGGCAGGGCAGAACTCAGCCGCTCGGCTTTGCAGGCCCGTAAGCCTGCTTTACCGCTTTACTGCTGAGACTGGGCGCTAGCGACCTGTGCCTCGGCTGCTGCGTCGGCCAAATCACTGGACTGGGCCGTCATCATAGCCGAAGTCATCTGCGTAAAGAGGTCACTGTAGCCGCCAGGCGTGGAAGCTGGCAGCACCACGGTCTTGGCGTTCTGGGACTCAGCGAGCGTGCGCATCACATCCAAGTACTGGTTGAAGAGCACCACGTTGTTGACCGAGTCAATGTCCATACCTACGGCCTTGAGGCTCTTAATCTGGTCCACGATGCCGTTGGCAATTTCGCGCCGGTAATTGGCCTGGCCCTCGCCCTGCAAGCGGGTCTTCTCTGCGTCTGCCGTGGCCTGGGTCTCAATTTCGATACGGTGGGCCTCGGCGCGTTCGCGGGTGGCTTCTTTCTCGCGCTGGGCTGCGTTGATGGAGTCCATAGCCTGCTTCACCTGACCGGAGGGGTCAATCGCGGTCACCAGCGTCTTGATCACGGAGAAGCCAAACTGCTGCATCTCCTGGCCCACGGTGCGCTGCACGTCTGAGGCAATGTCGTCCTTGCGGGCAAAAGCGTCGTCGAGTGTCAGAGAAGGAATCGCCGAACGCAGGGCGTCCTCCATGTAAGAGCGCAGCTGGCCAGCTGGATCTTGCAGCTCATAGTAAGCCGTAGCCACGTTTTTAGGCTCCACCCGGTACTGGGTGGAAACAATCACGGTGACGAACACGTTATCTCGCGTCTTGGTCTCCAGCTTCACGTTGAGCTGGTTGACACGCAGGTTCGTCTTCGTAGCTATCCGGTCCACCAACGGAATCTTGACATGCAGACCCGCCAGAGCAACCTTGTGGAACTTGCCGAAGCGCTCCAAGACGTACGCCCGCTGCTGGGGCACTACAAAAATCGTGCCTGCTAGCACGATCAGCACCACCACTATTAGAATTACAGCCGATACCGGCCCCACCACACTCACAGCTCTCATGGCACCTCCCCTTGACTTAGTTATTCACCAGCCTATCAGGTGCGATGGCCCCTTGCCTACTGGGCCCGCAAAGTTGCAGGTTTTCGCTGTCCTGTCCACCAAAGCAGCGATATTGCGTAGCTTTTAGCAGGAAGCGCAATCTTCGGCGCATGGTCAAGACTGGTGAGCACAATCGTATAGTGAGGCAGTGCTCGCCCAGCAGGCCCCTTCGCAGCGGCGCGGCTGGGCCAAGCACACAAATGAAAGAAGTAGTATATGGCAACTTTACATAACACACCTATTTTCCCGCTGGTTCTGGGCGGCAACACTTTCGGCTGGACCAGCTCCGAGGCCGACAGTCGGCAGGTGCTCGACGCCTACGTGCAGGCGGGCGGCAACCTAATTGACACGGCCGACGTGTACTCGGCCTGGGCACCGGGGCACTCTGGTGGCGAGTCCGAGATCGTCTTGGGCCGCTGGCTGGCCATTTCTGGCAAGCGCGATCAGGTGATGGTAGCCACTAAAGTAAGCCAGCACCCGCAGTATTCCGGGCTTTCCGCGGCCAATGTAGAGGCGGCTGCCAACGAGTCTCTGCTCCGCCTGGGCATCGACACTATCGACTTGTACTATGCTCACTTCGACGACGAGAGCACCCCGCTCGAGGAAACTGCCGCTGCCTTCGACAAGCTAGTTAAGGAGGGCAAGGTTCGCGCTATCGGCCTGTCCAACTACTCCCCCGAGCGCATCCGCGAGTGGTTCAACATCGCCCGCGAGAATGGCTTGACCCTGCCCGTGGCCCTGGAGCCCCAGTACAATCTGGTTCACCGCAAGGACTATGAGGGCGCGCTCATGCAGCTGGCTCAGGACGAGCACTTGGCTGTCTTCCCCTACTTCTCGCTGGCTTCTGGCTTCCTGACCGGCAAGTACCGCACCATGGACGACCTGAAGGGCAAGCAGCGCGAGGGCATGGTCAAGGATTACTTCACGCCCGCCGGCCTGGAAGTAGTGGCCGAAGTTGACCGCGTGGCCCAGGAGCATCAGGTGGCCATGGCTACCGTGGCCCTAGCCTGGCTCAAGGCCAAGCCAGGCATTGCAGCCCCCATCGCCTCTGCCCGCATCCCCAGCCAGCTGCCCGACCTCCTGGCCGCCGCCCAGCTAGATTTGACCCCGGAAGACATGCGCGCCCTAGACCAGGTCAGCGCCAAGGTAGGAGCCTAAGAGCAACCGGCTGCTCCAGCCAAACTTTCTGTTTCAAGATAGACAAGCGTATAATAATAAGTTATTATTATACCTACCTCCTTGTCCTGCATCGCAGCAGTCCAAGGCTTTCGACTGAAAGGAAGGTTACAATGGCTGGAGCAGCCCCTTATTCGGCATGGCGTCAGCAGGCTAACACCTACTATGTCTCCGGGCAGTTACCAATTGACCCTAAGACCGGCAAATTCCCGAGCGGTATCGCCGCACAGACCCAAACTGCCTTAGAGAACCTGGAACGAGTGACCGCGGAGTTCAACTGTAGCCGCCAAGATGTCGTTAAAACAACAGTTTTCCTACGCAACTTCGATGATTTCGCTAGCATGAATGAGGTATATGCCCGCTTCTTTGCTGACCCCTATCCAGCCCGGAGTGCGTTTGCTGTTGCCGATCTCATGCCGGGAGCTGACATAGAGATAGAGGCTATTGTAGCCAAGCAGTAAAACGATATTAAAGGCAGGGCTGCTCACTACCAAAAAGCGATTGAGCAGCCCTTTTATGTGAAGCCCTGTATGGTGATGTTCATACCCAAAGGTGGTACGAACAAAGCTTCTTGGAGGAAGATATGTCTGACGAGTCAGTAATGTCTGAGCAATTGCGCCCCTATGTACCGCTCGTAAGTTTTCTTGGTGAAACGCTCGGTCCTTCTACCGAGGTCGTCTTACACGATGTGCAAGATTTTTCTCATTCGGTAGTAGCCATATCTAATGGCAACGTGAGCGGCCGTACTATTGGCAGCCCAGCAACTGACCTTATGCTGCGAGTTTGGCAAAACCACGAGTACGAGCACCGACAATATTGGACGCGCTACGCTGGCACCACGCATGAGGGGCACGCCATTATCTCCTCCACCTTCTGCATCCGCAACCTCGAGGGTCAGGTTATTGGATTCATGTGCATCAATATTGACAACTCCGTCTACCAGCAGGCCAGCCAGGCCTTGCACAAGGCCTACGCCTATATTGATGCTCTCTACAACACAGAAGCCAGCTTAGAGGCGACAAACGAGAATGCTGCAACGCCATTGCTTCAACTCTCTCAGGGGACGCAGATTAATTCCGCGCAGGTAGGGGTTGCTCAACAGCAGCCAGCAAATCCCCAGCTGAGTGAGAACTTTTCTGTCACCCCAGAAGACTTAGCCCGTCGCTATATCACATCATTTGCCAAACGCCGGGGAATTGAAGCGAGCCGAATGAGCCAAGACGAACGCTTAGACCTCATCCGCGAGCTCGAAGCCGCCGGTATTTTTCTCGTCAAAGGTGCCGTAAACACAGTCGCTGAGCAACTCAATATTTCACAACCGACCGTCTACCGCTACCTTCATCAGGTACGTTCACAAGCTTGAGCAGAAAAATCTCGCAATAAACGAAAATAATTTATTTCGATGACGCTAAAATTATCAAAAGAGAAATTTTTCTGCTATAATTTTTCTTATTGACAAGGAGGTGTCATCAATGAAGACGACGTCCGACAAAATCTCCAAAGCGGAGAATTACGAACACGAAAACCTCAATAGAGGTATGAAAACCCGACAGATGCAAATGATGGCTATCGGTGGAGCCATCGGTGTCGGCCTATTTTACGGCTCTTCAGGAGCCATTACCTATGCAGGCCCCTCAGTTTTACTGGCCTACATTATCGCCGGTGCAGCCATGTTTTGCATCGTGCGCGCTGTCGGTGAAATGGCGACAGCCGAGCCCGTCTCCGGTGCCACAGTCTCATATGCCAGCCGCTACATCCACCCTTTCATGGGTTTTGCTATTGGCTGGACCGGACTCCTAGGTAGTGTTGCAGGCTCCGGAGCCGAGTTCACAGCCCTCGGCGAATACGTCAAGTACTGGTTCCCCGGTATTCCCATCTGGGTCAGTGCCTTGGTTGGCGTAGCCTTCACCGCTCTTATCAACCTTATTTCCGTTGCCTTCTTTGGAGAATCGCAGTTCTGGCTCTCCATGGTCAAGGTGGTAACTATCGTCATCATGGTAGTCGGTGGCCTCTTCATCATCTTCACCGGAGTAGGCACGGGAGGTCACCCCATACTTTTCAAAAATCTCACAGTTGACGGCTTCATGCCCAACGGCATCACCGGTTTGCTCTTCTCCCTAGTGCTCGTCGCCTTCGCTTTTGGCGGCGTCGAGTCTGTGGTCTACACGGCGGGCGAAGCAAAAAATGTGAAGACGACCATGCCTAAGGCCGTAAACGGCGTATTTTGGAGCATTCTCCTCTTCTACGTCGGGTCCACATTCGTTATTTTGTGCATGTGGCCTTGGGACAAGCTGCAGGGCGTAGGCTCTCCCTTCGTCAAGGTATTTGCTTCGTTGGGCATCCCCGCAGCAGCAGATGTCATCAACTTTGTGGTCATTACCGCCTCGCTCAGTGCTTTAAGCAGCGGTATTTACACGTTCAGCCGCCAGCTCTACAATCTCTCCCTGCAAGGAAGCGCGCCGAAACCACTCTCCAAGGTCTCTTCTAAGAAGATTCCTTACATCAGCGTGATCACCGTCGTACTCATGCAGGGTATCGGCATTGTACTCATGGCCGTGCTACCTGCCCGCGCTTTCTCTATCTTCTCCTCCATCACCGTCTTTATGCTGGTTTTGAGCTGGGTGTCCGAACTTCTGGCCCACCTGCGCTTCCGCAAAATTCGACGCGACGAGGGTAGGGAGAGCGAGCTCACCTTCAAGCAGCCTTTCTACCCCTTTGCTGACTACTTCGCTCTCATTATTATGGGCCTGGTCATGATTATGATGGCTATTATGCCGGCCTATAGGGTCAGTTATCTGGTGACGATTCCTTGGATGATTCTGCTCTTCGTCATCTACCAAGTGCAGCAGAAGAAAAAAGCCTCTGGCTCTCAACAGGGCCTCAACGAGGCTCCGGCTGAATCTGCTGCTTCTATTTCATCGGCAGCCATATCGCACGAGGCTGATGATTCAAAAGCTAGCTCTGACACTGAAGGAGCAACTCAATCCAGCTCATCATCAGCGAAGCATTAACCACAGCGAAACGCAGCACGTTTGGAAGGAGCCGCCCGTGAACACCAGCACAGCAAGAAATCGTACAACCCTGATCGTCATACAATCGTGACTGTACGTTCTCACATTCAACCAACGCAGTTCAATCCACGAAGTTCGCTGCTTAGCCAGCAAGGTTCCAGCAGCGAGCGCGCAATGAAAGGAATATCATGAAGTACGACTTCACCTCAATTATGGATCGGCATGGCAAAGATGCCATCGCAGTAGACGGGCTCGGGCAGGGGTTCGCACCCAGCAAGCCCAAGGAAGGCTTCGATGTCATCCCTATGTGGGTGGCCGACATGAACTTCCCCACCGTACCCACTATCACCGAAGCGATTATTGAGCGCGCCAAGCACCCAGCTTTCGGTTATTTCAGCCCCACCGACGAATACTACGATTCAATCATTCACTGGCAAGAACGGCGCAACGGTGTCACCGGTCTCAGCCCTGAAGATATTGGATACGAAAACGGTGTTCTCGGCGGCGTGGTCTCAGCGCTGACAGCCTTCGCGGCACCCGGAGATGCGGTCTTGGTACACTCCCCCACATACATCGGCTTCACGATGTCGCTTGACAACAACGGTTTCAACACCATCCACTCGCCTTTGAAGAAGGATTCGCAGGGAGTGTGGCGCATGGACTACGCCGATATGGACGCCAAACTCAAGCAGTACAACATTCATGTGGCTATCTTCTGCAACCCCCACAACCCCTGCGGGCGCGTCTGGGAGCCAGAGGAGATTCAGCAGGCCATGGAAGTCTACAAGGCCAACGACTGCATAGTAATTTCAGATGAGATTTGGTCTGACATCATGCTCAACGGCCATCACCACACTCCCACCCAGTCAGTGTCTGAGGATGCCCGCCAGCGGACAGCAGCCATGTACGCTCCCTCTAAAACCTTCAACCTAGCAGGGCTCGTAGGCTCCTACCACATCATCTACAACAAGTATTTGCGCGACCGGATTGTTGCCAAGGGTTCCAAGGCCCACTATAACGACATGAATGTGCTATCCATGCACGCTCTGATCGGTGCCTACAAGCCGGAAGGGTATGAGTGGGTGGACGAGCTGCGTCAAGCGCTCTCCGAGAACGTCAACTATGCTTGCGACTACATCTCGGAACACTTTGAAGGCGTGGACTTCGCTAAGCCCGAAGGCACCTACATGCTCTTCTTGGACTGCTCCAAGTGGTGTGAGGATCACCAGGTAGGTATGGACGAGTTGGAGCAACGCCTATGGGACGTGGGTGCTGCTGTACAAGATGGCCGCATGTTTAAGGCACCAGCTGCCCTGCGCATGAATTTGGCCCTGCCCTTGAGCCGCCTAAAGGAAGGCTTGGAGCGTATGGACAAATACGGTTTTAACGCTTAACCTGGCACGTTAACTGGGCTCGCAAGTCCACAATCTCAGGCCGTCAACTAGCCGCTTTCACCTGGGCTCAGCTGACGGCCTAGTCGTATCTAGCCCACTCCGAGCTCGCCGTCACACTAAACTTGCTGGCCACAATGAATGCACGAGAATTGCCGCAGTCCAAGCAGACCAACGGCTGGGGTAAGCTGTGAACAGCAATAGCAGTAACCGTTCCCGCGTGGCCAAGTGCGCAGGCAAGAACGAGATACCGGTAGCTACCGTACCTAGTGTCGTCAAAGGAGAGAGACATGCTTCGCCTATTCAACCAGCACAAGATTCGCCGCAGTAGTGAGTTGAATGGCATCTGGCAGCTTGCGATTGACGGCACTCAGACCACTATGGTCGTGCCGGGCTGCTGGGAGCAGGATCCGCGTTTTCGCGCCTACCGCGGCGAAGGCACCTACAGCAGGACCATCACCGTTGACGACAATGCAGACACAATTCGCTTCGTATTCAAGGGCGTCAGCCACACGGCAGACGTGTACCTGGATGGCGAGCTCCTAGCCCACCACTACAACGCTTACACGCCCTTTACGGCCACAGCTCGTGCAGTGAGTGCCGGCAGCCACAGGCTCGAAGTGAACGTGAGCAACCGCTTCTCCCCCGAGTCTGCCCTCCACATTCCCAATGATTACTACAGCTACGGCGGTATCAGCCGGGGCGTAGGCCTCGAAATCCTGCCCGACCTCTTCATCGAACACATCCATTTCACCCCCAGCAAGGAGGCTGAAAGCTGGCGAGGCAAGACCGAGCTGACCCTGACGAACCTGTCCAGCCAGCCTCAAGAGTGCGATGCCAGCCTCCAGCTTGCCGACGAAAGCACAGTTCTCACGGACCTTTCTGTGCCCGCCAAATCCAGCCGCACCTTCACCTGGCAGGCAGCCTTCCCGCAGGCCCAGCCCTGGTCACCAGACAGCCCCCAGCTCTACTGCTTGCAGGCGCAGCTGACCCGAGACGGCCAGCCTTTCGACGATTTGATTGAGCGTGTGGGTTTCCGCACAGTGAGCGAGCAAGGCAGCCAAATCCTCCTCAACGGCGAACCCATCTTTCTCAAGGGTCTCAACCGCCACGAAGACTTCGGCACCTTCGGCTGCGCCCTCCCCCTCAGCTCGCTCATGCAAGATATGGAGTACTTCCACGACCTGGGCGCCAACGCGATGCGCACCTGCCACTACCCTAACGATGAGCGCTGGCTAGACTTGTGCGACCAGGAGGGCCTCATGGTCTGGGAGGAGCATCACACGCGCAGCATGAGCCTGGAGCAGATGCAAAATCCTAACTTCGACGAGCAGTGCAGGAAGTGTAACCATGAGATGGTAACCGAGCACTATAACCACCCGGCTATCATCATCTGGGGTCTGCTCAACGAATGCGCCAGCAACACAGCCGAAGGCGCGGCCAAATACCGCCAGCAATTCGAGCAGATCGAAAGCCTCGACTCCTCCAGACCGGTCACATCCGCCTCCTGCCAACACTTTGCTGACCGTTGCCTGAGCTTAGACAAAGTGGTCTCAACTAATCTGTATAGCGGCTGGTACGAGGACGTCGACATTCAGGACAGTCTCGACAAAGAAGTGGATTGGATATACGGCGACACCGGCGTCAAGCCGCTAATTATCAGCGAATTTGGCGGTGCAGCCCTCTACGGCAACCACGATCCCATGGGCCGCAGCAAGTGGAGCGAGGAGCGGCAGGCAGACATCCTCCAGCAGTGCCTCAAGATCTACCTGAACGACCCCAGGGTGAGCGGCGTCTTCATCTGGCAGTTCGCCGACTGCCGGGTCACCGAAGAAGAGTGGTTCCTGGAGCGCCCCCGCCTGCACAACAACAAAGGCATTGTGGACGAATACCGCCGCCCCAAACTCTCCTACCAAACCGTCAAGTCCCTCTTTCAGGCCATGCGCTGACAGAGCTCAGGGGCAAGCCACCTGAGCAAGGCCTCACCGGGCCGGGCAGACAGGCAAAATATCAAGACCCTGACCAAACCCGCCTAGCCTGCTCGCCAATGCTCGCTCGGCAGCTTACCGCCCGACCCTTCTCTCCCCAT
The DNA here is from genome assembly GCA_033127725.1 of Bombiscardovia nodaiensis. NCBI lineage: Bacteria > Bacillati > Actinomycetota > Actinomycetes > Bifidobacteriales > Bifidobacteriaceae > Bombiscardovia > Bombiscardovia nodaiensis. Next base: position 1,565,125 of record AP026798.1, read on the forward strand.
AACCCTAGCCTGCTTGATCAGCAGGCACCCCACTCCACCTGTATGCACTCCTTGCGGGCACCGCCAACAGCAGCAAGCACAGGGAGTAGACAGATAAATGTGGTATGAAAAAGGTGCAAATAATGTTACACTGAATTTTTATGCAATGAGACTTTGCATGCTCTGAGGTTGGGGAACACGAAGAGACTGCACACGTTTACGCGCTATTGGCCCATTATTGTCAGGATTGCTTGGGGCATTCACTACCGATCGGAGGGGATATGCGGCGGCGTTATGCCATGAACTTACTCATTTTCATTATATCCTTGGCTATCGTCTGCACCAGCCTCGTAGCTACTGCTTTGTCCAGCCGAGCCAATCCAGACCAGGCGCTCGATAACAATAAGCTGGCCCGCGGAGGCACTAACTCAGAGACTGTGGACGGCTATACGCTCTCCCCCACCTCGGGACCATCAAATACAGCCGCCGAAGCTACACTCACTCCTCCGGCCCACGATCCAGTCCGCTTCACCAAAATCGCGGCTGGGGCATCCCACGTCCTCGCTCTCGCTTCAAATGGACTAATCTACGCTTGGGGAGACAATACCGCGGGGCAACTGGGCAACGGCACAACCAGTGCAGTTGTCAACCTGCCAATTCAAGTCGATACACCTAACGGAGTGAAGTTCACCGAGATTGCCGCCGCCGGCAATTCTTCCTACGCCATCGGCGATGACCATAAGTTGTACGGTTGGGGAAGCAATAGCTCTGCCCAGCTAGGATTCGCCACAAATCTTGGAGGCAACCAACTTACACCTCTACCGGTAGAGCAAGGACGTCTATCAACCGACCAGTATTTCATACAGGTAAGCGCAGGAACCAATTTTGCCGTAGCACTCACCAACTTAGGGGAGATTTACGGCTGGGGAGACAACACCACATACCAGCTCGGCGACGGCACAACCAATGGCCATGTCGATCCCAGACCTGTTGCTAGGGGACAGTTGCCGGTCGGCAAACACTATAAGCAGATTAGCGCCTCAAGATATGGCACAGTAATCGCTTTGGACACCGATGGCAACGCCTATGGATGGGGAAGTAATGCCTATGGAGCGACGGGCGACGGAACAACAACGGCCAAGTCAGTCCCCACGCAAACCGCAGTAGGGCTACATTTTGACAGCGTCACCGCTGGGAGTAATTTCTTTCTGGGCAAGACCACGGATAACAATCTTTACTCTTGGGGCAGAAACCTCAAGGGCCAGTTGGGAACTGGAATTTTTTCGCAGCAAGAACTCTCGCCTAAGCCAGTTAACCAATCTATGCTGCCAGCCGGAGTCCACTTCACAAATTTCGCCGCTGGGTACGACCACTCACTAGCTCTGACTAGCGACGACAAGATATATGCCTGGGGGGACAACACCTACGGGGAACTTGGCAGTGACGGCAGTGGTAATCTCGAATTCCCCACAGAAATAACCGACTATGGCGATTTTCCAAGCGGGGAGCGCGTCCTACAAGCATCTGCAGGATCTGGGTTCTCGGCGGTTCTCGGCGGTAATTCCTTCTCCTACGCATGGGGCAGGAACCCAGGGGTGAGCGGAAACGGAGTAGACGGTGCCAACGAAGCTGCGCCGACAGAAGCCTATGTTCCGGCGTACGTCACCAGGCAAGTAGACGTTGCTACAGGTGGCAGTAATAACAACATCCCCCACACTGTGGATGCCAGCACAGGAGTTTGGACACTGGAAGTGCCCAAACTTGGCCCTGGCTCGCGGCAGGTCATAGTCCACTATGCTCTGGATCATGTATCCTCCTTAGGTGACCGGATAGAAAATATAAACGAACAAACAGCTACCCTCCACTACTTGTATGAGGACACATACACGGTCCAATTCGACATAAACGGCGCAGACAGCGGCGCTATCCCCAACCAGACTGTCTCTCAGTCCGACCCGAAGCCCGCCAAGTTCCCCGCCCCCAATCCGACCAAGGAACACAACTGGTTTCTGGGTTGGGAAGACAGGCCGGGCCACTTCTGGGACTTCACCGAGCCCGTTACCTCCGACATGACGCTGAAAGCCAAGTGGGAGCCCTACCGGTTCACGATCGACCCGGTTAGAGGTTCAGCGACAGGCGGCACGGCTATAAATGTGACACCGCCTGCTCCGCCTGAAGGCCTGCGCTTTACCCAAGTGGACGGAGGCTGGTACCACAGCCTGGCCATCGCCTCCGACGGTTCCCTCTATGCTTGGGGGAAAAACAACTTCGGCGCACTCGGCACTGGCGACTATGTTTCCAGCACTCACCCGGTTCGGGTCAAAACGCCGGACAATGTTCGCTTCATCCAGGTGTGCGCTGGTTGGGACATCAGCTGGGCCCTGACCGATGACGGCAAGGTCTACAGCTGGGGCGACGGACGGTACGGCATGTTAGGCACTGGTACCGACCGCGGCAGCAGCAACGTACCGGTTGAGGTGGCCATACCGTCTAGTGCCGGCCCCATTACGCAGCTCGGCGCTGGTGCCTTCCACTGCACCGCCCTGGACGATCGAGGCAATGTATACGTATGGGGCCGCAACAATTTTGGACAGCAGGCCACCGGCGATCTCATCGATAGCAATCAGCCCCATCTCGTCGCTTCCCCGCCCGACGGCTCCCACTACGTACAGGTCAGCTCAGGCGGATATCACAGTTTGGCCCTGACCAGCAACCATGACATCTACAGTTGGGGACGCAATTGGGAAGGTCAACTTGCCAACGGCGCCGTTGGCCGAGGCATTATCAGCACCTCAATCGTCAAAGCCCTGCCAGGAGAGCTACCGGCCGGACGCCACTTCGTGAAAATCATCTCCGGAGACAACCACGCCTTCGCTATAGACGATCAACAGCAGTTGTATGGCTTTGGATGGAACTATTATGGCTCGCTCGGCCTTCCCTTCAGCTCTGCAATCGGAAGAGGGAGTGCAGTCTCGCCCATCGTCATACACTCACCGACTGGAGCGCCCTTTGATCAGATCGCTGCCAGAGGAGAGCATGTTCTGGCATACTCCGACGGCGTTTTATATAGCTGGGGCGGCAACTGGTCCGGTCAGCTCGGCAACGGCGTGAAAGGTGACGGGATATGGCAGTGGGAAACTCCTGCCAGCAACCAAGGAGGCATGCAGCGCGTGAGCCAAGGGGACCTGCCCGCCGGCCACCACTTCACCAAGCTCGTGTCTTCCATGGGCCAACACAGTCTTGCCATCAGCGATGAAGGACTAGTTTACGCATGGGGCGACAACGAGTACGGCCAGCTCGGCGACGGCGAATCTGGCACACCTAGCAACAAACCCGAACCTGTCAAACTCTCGCAGATCGATCACAGATTACAGGTTACCGGTGTCACCTTTGACGGCACACCCTCCACCACTAATCCGCCCACATGGAACAGCACCAAGGGCGTCTGGGCCAATGTCACCACCCCAGCCCACGACTCGGGCCCAGTAACCGCCAAAATCCAGTGGAAAATGGATGGCATAGCACAAGAGGACTACCCCCTCCCCTACACCTACGCCTATGACCTACCCCAAGCGGGTGCTATCCCGTTAGCACGCTTGATAGGCACGGCTCTCATACTTACAAGTACCTTAGCCTGTCTCGTCTACGCCGTCGTCTGTACCCGTCTGCGATACCTCTTTCGAGCTTCCCAGCACATCAAGTACTGATTGATATCACGGTAGTGCAACATGCAACGCAAGTGGCTCATTTAACAGCTCCTCGGATGGAATGAGCGCATACAGTTATGCTCCGCAGGTAGCAATACCTACGGAGCACTATGCACAACGATGTCGAATCAGGCTTTTTCCACCTGTACATCAGCAGCGGTAACTGTGGAGCTGGCCTTGATGGTCAGGTTAGTGGCCAGGGTTTCGGACGCAATCAGGGACTCGAACTGGCTGGCCTTGGGGGCCTCGTCCTGCGGCAGGGTGAGGACCAAATTGATGCGGTCGGCGATGTCCAGGTCGGCGGCCTTGCGGGCATCCTGGACCAAGCGAATCAGGTCTCGCGCGTAGCCCTCGGCCTCAAGGTCGGGGGTCAACTGGGTATCGAGGATGACGAAACCGCCGGTCGGCAGGGCGCAAGAGACCGCAGAATCGCTGTCCGCGGATTCGCTCTCCTCCACCCGGTTGGTGAGCTCATACTCGCCAGATTCCAAGGCAATATCGCCGTTGGGGGTTTCGACTAGTGGGGTGTCGCCGTCCAAGTGCCAGGCGCCCGTCTTGGAAGCCTTGATGGCGAACTGGACCTGCTTGCCCAAGCGAGGACCTGCGGCGCGCGCGTTGACCTTGAGCTCCTGCACAATGCGCAAGCCCTGCTCTTCGGCCTGCTCCAGCGTGGAGAAGTCCACCGCCTTCACATTGAGCTCAGCCTTCAAAATACCCTCGTAGGCCGCCACCGCCTGTGGGTCTTCCACGATAACCGAGAGCTTGAAGAGGGGCTGGCGGACGCGAATCTGCTCAGCCTTGCGCAGGGAGAGCGTGGAGGAGACAATCTCGCGCACCTTCTCCATAGCCGCCAGCAGGGCCGGGTCGTCGCGCAGGACCAGGCCAAGCTCGGTGGCCTCGCCGGTGGATTCGTCGGCCAGGAAGGGCCAGTCAGCCAGGTGGACCGACTCGCCGCCAGTCAAGCCCCGCCAAATCTCCTCGGTCTCCATGGGAGCCAGGGGCGCGATGGCTCTGGAGAAGACTTCTAGGGCCGTGTAGAGGGTGTCGAAGGCCTGGTGGTCCTCCTTCCAGAAGCGATCGCGGTTGTTGCGGATGTACCAGTTGGTCAGCAGGTCAATGTAGTCGGAAGCCTGGGCGCAAGCGTCCGAAATAGCGAAGTTGTCTAAGGACTCCTGCACGCTCGCAACCAGGCGGCGGGTGGCGGCTAGCAGGTAGCGGTCCATGGCTGGCAGCGCGTCTACCTCTTCGGGCAAGAGCCGGTGAGCGTCGTAGCCCGCTCCCCCATTGGCCGCGTTGGCGTAGAGGGTGTAGAAGTAGTATGAGCTCCAGATGGGCAGGAGGACCTGGCGCACGGTGTCGCGAATGCCCTTGGCGGTCACGATTAGGTTGCCGCCGCGCAAGATGGGCGAGCTCATGAGGAACCAGCGCATAGCGTCGGAGCCGTACTCGTTGAAAACCTCGTTCACATCTGGATAGTTGTGTAGGTGCTTGCTCATCTTCTGGCCGTCGTCGCCGAGCACGATGCCGTGGCAGATGACGTTTTCAAAAGCAGGCTTGTGGAAGAGGGCCGTGGCCATCACATGCAGGAGGTAGAACCAGCCGCGGGTCTGGCCGATGTATTCCACCACGTAGTCAGCCGGGAAGTGCTGCTCAAAATATTCTTTGTTCTCAAAGGGATAGTGGAATTGAGCAAACGACATAGAGCCGGACTCGAACCAGCAGTCCATCACGTCGGTGATGCGGCGCATGGTGGACTGGCCCGTGGGGTCGTCTGGATTGGGGCGGGTCAGGTTGTCGATGTAGGGGCGGTGCATGTTAATTTCGCCCTTGCCGTCGCGCGGATAATCGCCGAAGTCGCGCAGGAGCTCCTCCAGGGAGCCGTACACGTCTACTCGCGGGTAGGCAGGGTTATCCGAGACCCACACCGGGATGGGCGAGCCCCAGAAGCGGTTGCGGGAGATGGACCAGTCGCGGGCGTTGGCCAGCCACTTGCCGAACTGGCCGTCTTTCACGTTCTCGGGAATCCAGTTGATCTCCTGGTTGAGTTTGAGCATCTCGTCCTTGAACTTGGTGACGGAAACGAACCAAGAGGAGACGGGCTTGTATATCAGCGGGGTGCCACAGCGCCAGCAATGAGGATAGGAGTGCACGTAGGACTTCTCTTGGAAGAGGAGGGCCCGGTGCTCTTCAGGGATGGCTGCCAGGGGGCCGCTACCGTCGCGCAGGTTGCGCAGGATAGGCTTGTTGGCATCGAACACGTACTGGCCCTCGTAGTCTGGGCAGGCAGCGGTGAAGCGGCAGCCCGCGTCGAGCACGTCCGTGGACCGGATGTCGTGCTTGTTGAGGGTGTTCATGTCGTCTTCGCCGTAGGGAGCCTGGTGCACGAGCCCGGTGCCTTCGGAGGTGTCCACGTAGTCGGCCGTGAAAATCTGGTAGGCGTTGGGACCGGGCACGCCGCCCTCAGCCAGCGCTTTGTCGTCTGCGAAGTAAGGGAAGACGGGCCAGTAGCGCCAGCCGACCATGTCGGAGCCCTTGAGCTCGCGCAGGACCTGGTAGCCCTCGCCCAGCTCCTTCTCGTAGGAAGACAGGAGGGCCTTGCCCAAGTAGAACTTCTTACCGGCGAACTGGCCCTCGACCGGCTGAACTTCGACGTAATCGATGTCGGCACCAACGACGATGGCGAAGTTGGTGGGCACAGTCCAAGGAGTCGTGGTCCAGAAGACGGCGTAGGCATCTTCTTCGTCGCGCAGCTTCACGGCCATGGAGACGGTGGTGTCTTGGCGGTCTTGGTAGACGTCGGCATCCATGCGCAGCTCATGGGCCGAAAGCGGCGTGCGATCCTTGGGGCAGTAAGGCAGCACCCGGTAGCCCTGGTAGGCCAAGCCCTTGTCGTAGAGCTGTTTGAAGGCCCACATGACCGACTCCATGAAGGGGATGTCGAGCGTCTTGTAGCCGTGGTCAAAGTCCACCCATCGACCCTGGCGGTGCACGTAGTCCTTCCACTCGCTGGTGTATTTCAAAACCGAAGCGCGGCAGGCGTCGTTGAACTTTTCGATGCCCATAGCCTCGATTTGGTCAACTGACTCAATGCCCAGCTCCTTTTGGGCCTCCAACTCGGCGGGCAGGCCGTGAGTATCCCAGCCGAAGACGCGCTTGACCTTGCGGCCCTTCATGGTCTGATAGCGGGGAATCACATCTTTGGCATAGCCGGTGAGCAAGTGGCCGTAGTGGGGCAGGCCGTTGGCAAAGGGAGGGCCGTCGAAGAAGACGAATTCGTTCTGGGAGTGGTCACCGGACGGGCGGCGTTCTACCGATTTGTTGAAGGTGTCGTCCTGGTCCCAGTAGTTCAGCACCTGCTCTTCCATCTGCGGGAAGCTAGGGCTGGGGCCCACCTGCTCCTTTGAGGCACCCTCGCTGGCCTTGGGGTAGACAGATTGCGCCCGCTGGCTGGGATTGAAGGGTTCATTCGTCGATTGACTCATCGCGCACGCTCCTGGACTCGTTGGCTCATTCCTAGTCCGAGGACGAAGGCGAATTGCTCCACCTGCGCGGTACCACCTCGCTTGCTGCGCCGGGCCGAGCTAGTGCTCAGCGTGCGCAACCGCTTGTGTCGGGGCTGTACGGGCCCCACCCGCCGGTTCTACTGGGCAGCCAAAAGCACCAGCTGCCGTTCTTCCGAAAACTCCCCGCCGATAACGGATCATTGCTTACCTCTTGTGGGCTTATATTAACACGCCCGGCAGTCAAGATTTGCGCGCTGGGAAAAAGCGCCCACCAATCTGGCTGCTGGGCTCGAGCCAGTCATTCTGGTGCATGCGCATACGTATGCTCATGCTCATACGCCTACAAGCCCCCTATCGGCCCAGTCTGACCGAAGTCACGCCTGGAAGTAGGCACGCACCTGGTCTAGGGTGCCGTAGGAGGCCTGGGCGCCACGGCCGGTGGCTGCGTAGGCGGAGACATAGGAGGCGACGCTGGCGGCTTCGTAGAGGCTGGAACCTGTGGCTAGACCGGCGAGCACAGCACCCATGAAGGCATCACCGCAGCCCGTGGTGTCTACTGCGCGCACAGCAATGGCTTCGACCTGCTGAGCCTGGCCCTCTTCCAGAACCATGGAACCGGCTGAGCCCATGGTGACTACTACCCGCTCGAAGCCCACGGCCTTCAGGCGCTCGGCAATTTTGGCCCAGTCCAGGCGCTCCCACCAGCCTTCGCCGGAGAGCACCGGAGTTTCGTCGCCCTCCTGGCGGATGAGTTGCCACATCTCATGCTCGTTGACCAGCAGCAAGTCCACGTTTTCCACGAGTTCTGCGGGCAGCTCCCCCTGGAAGGGTGAGTCGTTCAAAACCACCGTGGCCCCAGCCTGATGGGCCAGGCGAGCAGCGTGCGCTACGGCTTCCATGGGGCTCTCCAGGCACAGGCCCAGCACCGATGCGGCCGTGAGCTGGCCCGCGACCGAATCCACGTATGCCACGTCAGCGTGCTCGTTGGCACCGGCCGAGATGACGATAGTGTTTTCACCCTTGGCGTCCACGGTGATGACGGTAGCCCCACTGGGCCCATCCCAGCGGGCGATAGCGCTCGTGTCCACGCCAGCATTGGCGAGCTCTTGCTCCAGGAAGTCGCCATTCGCATCGGTTCCCAGCTTGCCGAGCATGGTCGCCTTGGCACCCAAGCGGGCCACAGCAGCGGCCTGGTTGGAGGATTTGCCCCCGGGCAGAATCGTTAAGGGACCGCCCACGACGGTCTCGCCACCGGCCGGCAGGCGCTGGGTCGTGACGGTGTAATCGGCGTTCATGGAGCCAAAAATGACGACTGAGCCCTGGGAAAAGTCTTTGGTTTGCAAGAGTTCTTGGCTGTGCATTGGTCGGATATCACTTTCGCTTACGCGGCTTCAAAAAGCCGCAACTTTCTTCAGTGTACAAGGTGTCGCTTCTGGGTGAACAGGGGTAAGGCAGGCCGCAGGCCCAGAATCTGAGCGCCAGGAGCCGCTAGCAAGGCATGACCCGGCATCAGCGCATGACCCGGTAGACCAACCGCACCCATCAGACCCAGTCACCCCCTACTCACTTCCCTCTCCTACTGGCAGCATCATACTGCCCGTCTTGCGAGCTCCAGCAATAGCTCAAGCTGAAACCGGCTCAGCTCCTACGCTTCCCTCTCTCCAAGCCTGCGGCACGGAAGGAGCGTCAACCGCTTCGATCACTGGCTCAGCCGAGGCCTGGCCACGAGGAGGCGGGCACTGGTCGGGGCTGCTGGGAGCTATGTGGTCCACAAATCGAATCATGCCGGAACCCAAGTCGTTCGTAGGGCGCCGCAAAAATCCGTGGCGCTCATAGAAACCTTCTTTACCGGTGGCGGCCAGCAGTCCCACGTAGGCGTGGTCGCAGCAGGACAGGCGAATGCGAGCCACGAGCGCTTCTAGCACGGCAGAACCGATGCCGCAGCCCTGGTACTGGGGCAGCACCACCAAATCCTTGATGAAGAAGGCAATGCGCCCGTCCGCCACGACCCTACCGATGCCAGCAGGCTCGTCGTCCGCGTAGACCACAGCTGTACAAAAACTGCCGTCGAGAGCTGCACGCACGTCGTCTGGATCGTAGGGGAAAAAGTCCGCACTGGCCCGCACGCGAGCGTATAAATCAGGCGTGAGTGCATCGTAGCGCACGGTGAGTTTCATCGATTACCTCCTCTTCGAGCAGCAACGTGGTGTAACGTTTTATCAACTGACTCGTCTAGTGTAGAGCGTTCGCGTAAAGCTGTCCAATCGCTCATGGGTGATTCACCTTTCAACAGGCGAAAATCTAGCATATTCCAGAGCCTTTAAGCGACACGCCCAACCGAGTCTCGCAGTTGGAAGCGCGTAGCAATAGAGACGGCCTGGCTGCCTGGCTCAAGGTCCGAGCCAATGCGGTCCAGCAGAATCCTGACCCCCTGCCGGCCCATCCGATTCGCCTGCTGGGAAATAATCGCCACCTTGGGCGAAATCAGCCGGAAGACCTCGATGTCATCGAACGAAATCAGCGAAAGCTGGGAGCCGATAGCAATATTGCGGCCGCGCAGGAGGGAAAACAGAGAGACCGCGTCACGGGAGTATCCAAAAATCACCGCCGTCGCGCTGGAATCCAGTATGTCGCTCAGCACCTGCTCTTGAGAGCTGGAGCTGCCGTCGCAGGCGTAGACCGCTGCCGCACCTGGGCCCAGCACTTGCGGCGCCAGCTCGCGGAAGGCCTGCGTGCGCTCGTCCACACTGAAAGAGCCGAGGGAGGGGTGAGAGACATACGCCACCCGCTGGTGACCAAAGCTCTTCAACTGCTTCAAGGCCTGAGCCAGCCCCGGCTTCGGGTCAGAAACCACGTAGGGCACCTGCTCCAAGCCTGGCACCCGCCGGTCCACAAACACTAGGGGCAGTTCGCGCTTGACCACAGCCTTGAGCCCGTCACTCACCTGCCCCTGGGGCACGGCTATTACGCCGTCGATGCGCTGGCTCAAAATCCTCATAAAATACGCATCCTGCCGCTTCACCGACTCCGCCGAAGTGCCGATCAGCGCCCCCACGCCCCGCTCATAGAGCATGGTTTCCATCGATGAAACGAGGTCGGCAAAGTAAGGATTGTGCAGGTCGGGTACCAGCAAGCCCACCATGTGCGTGCGGTCTGAGCGCATGGCTTGAGCCCGCGAATCGGGAATGTAACCCAACCGCTGCACCGTGCGGCGCACAAGCTCTTTGGTTGGCTCAGAGAAGCGGCCCTTGCCATGCAAGATCTGCGAAACTGCCGTCGTAGAGACGCCAGCCTCTCGTGCCACATCTCGTATGGTCACAAAGCCCATTGACCCAACGCCTTTCTCTACGCCCGTATGCATGCCCTACCGCTTACCTCCAAGAATAACCGGTAGGCTCGCCCAGCAGACATACGCTCCTGACCCCGCCACAAACCCCCACTTGAGAGCCCTACTTCGCACCCCCCTCGGGATCCTCTTGGGACCCTCTCAAATCACCGCAGGCTCCCCATGGTGCTCAATCACAGCCGACACCAAAGCATTAATGGCAAAAGCCGTACTCGCCGACAGGTCAATCTGGTCCTGGCTGAGCAACCACTGCAACTGCAGACCGTCCATCATCGCCAAAATCGAGGCACTGGCCATCTCCGCCTCCGCCATGTTGATGGTGGACTTGCGCTCCTTGGCCATGTCAACCAGAGCTTGAGTCAGCTCGTTGCGCAAGTTCTGGTAGCGCTGCTGGAAGTAGGCGTGCCCAGGGTTGTCGTCGGTGATGGACTCGGAGGAGAGCGTGACGAACGAGCGCGCGATGCCAGAGCTGTGAGCGTGGTGCTCAGTGGTGGCAATCAAATGTTGGAAAGCGGCGGCACCGTGGGGAATACGCTTGTCTGGGAAGGCATCTACTTCACTTTCGTCATTATATTGAATGACTGCCAAGAGGAGCTTGCGCTTGGACCCAAAGTGGTGGAGCACTCCAGCCCTGGTCATGCCAACCTTGCTCGCAATCTCCTCCAGAGTGCCTTTTTCTGCGCCCTTACGACCGAAGACATCCAAGGCCGCCTTCAAAATTTCCTGGCGCTTGGCCTCAGTTTCCTTGCGATGCTTGGGCTGCTCACTAGCATTTGCTGCGCTCATCTGCCACTCTCCCCTGCGGGTTGTAAAATCGCCAGTTGCCGCCCTCGCCATGCACTCTGCGCCGCAACCGCGCTCATCACCATTTTAAGCATGGGTAGGCAGCTTAGGGTGATGGCTGTCGCCCGGGCCGGTAGAAGCGCCAGTATCCAGGCCGCCGGCGCGCAAGAAGAGCCAGGCTTGGACCTTGAATACGAGTGGGGCAGCAAACAAGAGCCACAGGACCCAGATCTGAGGAAGGAGTAAGGGCAGCGCGGCTACGACGATGAGGACGATGACCATGCCAGCGGATTCCAAGACCCGGCTCAGGCCCAGGGTGAGCGCCTGCCGCAGGAGCGCGCCCGTCTGAGCCGGAGCGTAGGCCATGAGCGCAAAGATGTGGACGAAGACCAGGAGCGAGCAGGCCACCAAGAGCACTACCGGCAGAAGGGCGGGCTGGGAGCCGCTCGTCAGTTCTGCCAGCAGAAAATAGGCACCGACCAGAAGGCCCAGCCAAGCCAGCATCAGGAGCCACACGATTATCGCCTGGGCGCAGCAAGCCTTGTAAGCCTTCCAAAAGCGCCGGGGCATGGGAATATCGCCCTGCTCCCGTTGCTCGAAAATGACACGGAAACCAGCGCAAGTGCTGGCCCCAATGGTCACTATCGGCAGCGAGCCCACAATGAAAAGGAGGTTCAACTCCATCTGCCGCCAAATCCAGTCGAGCGTCTTGTAGAGTCGGCCGTCGAGGGAAAACCATGACTTCATAGGGCGCCCCATCAGGCCCGAGCAGCAATCGTGGCTGCTGAATGCGGCTCCATCGTAAGCCCTACGACCTCCTCGCCTAGGCTGGGAAAGCTCACTTTGACCTCCCTGCGCTCTGAGTCATTGAAGACCACAACTACTTGACTATGGTCTTCATTCTCGAAAGCCACCGCCTTCGTACCCGCTGACTCGCTTACTCCTATACGCTGAGCGCCGGGCCGCACATACTCGCTAAAGTGCGCTAATCCATAGTAGTCCAAGCTGTACTGGGCCGTGCCCTCGCTCTGGTTCACATCCACCAAACCCCGGCAGGTGGACTGCCCGAAGCCAGGAACCACAGGACCCTTATCCTCATCCAGGGCAATATTCCACAGGATGAGCGTCTTGGAGCCCTCCTGAAGAATCTCTATGCCCGTGCGCATAAGGTTGGAAAAGGCGGGCTCAAAAGCTGGAATCCAGTCTCCCCCAGAGCCCTCGGTGAAGTACTGGTCGCTGCCGGGCTTGCACAGGCTCAAGCGGCTCTGGCTGACCGGCCGACCTCCGTACCAGTGCCAGGCAATGCCGTCAAAATCTTGCCCGGCCTGGTCCAGCAAGTCCAAGGGGTAATCGATGCGGTCCCAGTTGTGGTCGTATCCCAAAATCAGCGTATCGAGCCCAGCCGAGCGTAGGGCCGGACGCAGGAAGTCGTGGACAAACAGGGCCTCCTGGTCCGCTGGCAGGAAGCAGCCCGGGTAGTTGAGCGGCACGAACAGGGGCTCATTTTGAACGGTGAACGCATAGACCGGCAGACCCGCAGCCTCGTACTCCTGCGCAAAACGAACAAAATACTGGGCGTAAACCGGGTAGCAGTCCACCCGCAGACTCCCCGTGACCATCGAGTCGCTGGTCTTCATCCACCCGGGCGGGCTCCATGGGGAGGCAATGAGCTTTAATCGCGGGTTGAGCTCCATGGCCTGCTTGGTCAGGGGCACTATGCTTTCCAGGTCGTGCTCGATGGAGAAGTGGAGCAAGCTCATGTCGTCCTGGCCCAAGGGCGTGTCGTCGTAGCTGTAGATGCTGCGGGCATAGTCACAGGCCCCCATGGGGTTGCGCAGGAGGGAGAGACCGATGCCCTGGTCGGGGTCGAAAAGGTCGCGCATGACGCGAGCGCGGGTCGCTTCATCCAGCCGCTGGTCCACCAAGTAAGCGGCCGAGTCAGTGAAGGAAGCGCCGAATCCGTCCACTATTTGGTAGCGGCTCTGGGCGTCCACCCGCAGGCGGGCTACCGGCCCTGAGCCTGAGGCTACCTTCAAAGAGTCGGCAGGTAGTTTCTGACAGAGCCGGTCAGGGCCGTCGCTATACAGAGCGTTCACCAGCATGGTCTCTTCCCTTTCTTCTGGCCGTTTACAAGCCTAGACGCTTGCGGTTATCTTGAATCTTCTGGTTGCGGATGACGTTAATTTCGTCAATGCGGTTACTGCCTAAGAAGTCGCGATAGTCTTTCAGGACCTGGTCGAAGTCCTGCTGGGAGCCACTGCGCATCAGGGAGACCAGTGTGGTGGCCCACTTGGTGCTGATGGCCGAATTCGCGCGAGCCTGGAGGGTGCCCACATCTGGGTCTACGTTCTCCGTATCGTACTGGGTGGTCAGATAGGGCTGTCCAAAGGCCTGAATTTGTTTGACCGCATCCGCAAAGGAATCAGGGTTCAGGGCCTTGTACTTGTCGTGACCAAAGAGCACGAATTCTCCAATCCGGTAGTCGTTTTGCCAGGATTTCGAATTATTCAATCGAATATCGTTGGCCTTGGCCGTCCACCGTACTGTCCCGTCCGACCGAGTCTCATAGGTGTCGCCCTCGATGCCGAAGTTGACCAGCATCTGCCCGTAGTCGCTGAGCAGGTAGGTAAAGGCTTGGATAGCTTTTGAGGGATTGCGGCACTGCTTGCTAATGAAGCTGACTGTCCAGCCACTCAGACCCGTTTCAGTGAGCGTAGGCTTAAGGCCCTTGGAAGAGCGGATGCCGTCCACCGCTACATACTGCTTGTCGGGGTTTTTAGAGGCCCAAGTTTGGATGGGCACGCTCTGGTTGACCAGGCTTTTGATCAGTATGCTGGCGTACTTGCCGGTGGAGAGCTTCTCCTTAAAGGCATCGTTGTCATCCGCAAAGGAGTCGTCGGAGATGCCCCCGCTGGCGTGAACCTGGCGGAAGGTGTTCAGCCAGTCCAAATACTCCCGGTCGAGCCTGCGGTCGTAGTACTGGTGTCCGGCGCTTTCCGTGGGGACACCGAGCATGTTTTGCAGGGCGTCATCCATGGACCCGTTGCCCCCGTTGAACTCGTTGAAACCAAAGGGCACCAGATCGGGAAAATGCTCTTTAATGGCTTTCATGCCAGCCATGAAACCTTCGCGGGTGGTGAAGTCCTGGGGGCCGATGGCATCGAGCACATCCTTGCGAATGATGAAGCCGGTGGAGGCGTGGATGGCCCCGGACTTGTAGTCCTGACTGGTGTTGGAGTAGGAAGGATAGCCGTAGACCTTGCCATCCTTGAGCCGGTACCAGTCCAGGGTCTGCTTGCTAGCGACCTTGGTGAAGTACGGATCATACTTCTTAGCCAAGTCCTCCAGGGGATAGGCCCAGTTGTTGGCCGATTTGACCACCCGGGAGTTGGCATCCAAGACGGTGACCACGTCGGGCAAGTCGCCGCCAGCAAAGTAGGTGTTGAGCTTACTGTCGTCGCCGGTGACGAACTCAATGTCCAGGTTCAAATCCTTCTTCACCTGCTTAGTTACCATGTCCTTGCCCCAGGACTTGTTCCACCAGTCGGCATTGACGTACCACAGCAGCTTGTTGTCCTTGCGTTTATCGCTCTTCCAGGCGGGCTGGTCGGCTTTGGCCTGGTAGGTCGCAGCAGGCAGGGCCGAGACCGTGTTCTTGGTGTAGGCATTGTCCACACCACAGGCCGTCAGCGTCGTCAGCGCGACCAGAGCAGCCAGCGCTGCCGGTAAGAGCTTACGAGAGGCTCGTTTGACACTCATAATATACTCCTTAAGTCACAATACACGTTGGTTTGGGGCCCCTCAGCCCTTGATGGCTCCCGCGAGAGAGCCGCTGACGAAGTAGCGCTGCACGAAGGGGTAGAGCACTAGAATCGGCAGGATCGTAATGATGATGGTGGAGAGTCGCACTCCCCTGGTAGTGGTGTCGAGCACCACCTGGCCAATGTTGCCGCCATTGGAGGAGGCAGCCTGCGAGCGCGCAATAATGTCATACAAACGCATTTGCAGGGGGTAGAGCGATTCGTTATTGATGTAGAGCTTGGTGGTCATGAAGTCGTTCCACTGCGCCACGCCGTGGAAGAGGCCGATAGTGGCCAGGCCGGGCATGGAGAGCGGCAGGACGATCGAGCCGAAAATGCGCCATTCGTTGGCACCGTCGAGCTTGGCAGATTCAACCAGCTCGTCGGGCACCTGCCGGAAGAAGTTCATCAAAATAATCACATCGTAGTAGCTGAAGAGGGCCGGGATGATGTAGACCCAGAAGGAGTTAAGCAGACCCAGGGACTTGATAAGCAGGAAGGTGGGAATCATGCCACCAGAGAAGAACATGGTGGTAATGCCCATAGCCGAATAGAGCTTGCGGCCCTTCAAATACGCCTTGCTCATGGGGTAGGCGAAGAGCGCGCAGAAGAGGGTGTGGAAGATGACGCCGACGCCGGTCTTAGCCACGGAGATGAAGAGCGCGTTCCACATGCCGCTGTCGGCGAGCACGGACTTGTAGTTGTCCAGGGAGAACTGCTTGGGCCAGAAGACTACGCCCTCGCCCAGGGAACCCGACGAGGAGAAGGAGGAAATCACAATGTTCCAGACTGGCACCACAATCAGTAGGGTAAAGAGGACTAAGAGGGTGCAGTTGACGGCCGTGAAGACCGGGGAAGAATGCCGTATGCGCTTGGAGGCTACGGCTGGTGCGGATATAGCTGACATGCGAGCGCTCCTTACAGCACAGACTGGTTGTCGTTGATTTTCTTGCTCAAAAGGTTGGTCGCCACGAGCAAGATGACGGAGATAATCGAGACGCCTAGACCGACGGCGGTGGCGTATGAGAAGTCACCTTGGGTTAGGCCCATGCGGTAGACGTAGGAGTTGATGACCTCGGCCTTGGGCTGGTTCTGCGAGTTCATGAGTACCAAGGTCTGGTCCAGGTTGGAGCCGAACAGGCCCGAGACCGACAGGATCAGGTTCAGGGTAATCATGCCCCTCAACTCGGGCAGGGTGATGTGCCAGATACGCTGGATTTTCGAGGCACCGTCCATCTCGGCGGCCTCGTAGAGCGTGGGGTCGATGCCGGCCATCACAGCTAGGTAGAGGATGGTGCCCCAGCCCGCTTCCTTCCACACGTCGGATAGGGAGGCGATACCCCAGTATTTGTTGGCTTCCAGCAGGTAGTTCATATTCGAATGAATGCCCACAAAGGAGAGAAGCTGGTTAAGCAAACCGTTGGAAGAGAGCCAGCTGATGAGCATACCGCCCAAGATGATCCACGAGAAGAAGTGGGGCAGGTAGGTCAGGGTCTGCACAATTTTTTTGAAGGGGCCCCAAGGCACCTCATAAATCATCACAGCCAGAAGAATGGGCAGAATAAAGCCGAGCGAGAGCTTAATCACGCTGATGCCGACCGTGTTCCAGACCGAATCCCAAAAGTACTTATCGGTCAAAATAATGCGGAAATTGTCCCAGCCTACCCAGGGCGCGTCGCCGATAGTGTCGACCACGGTGTAGTTTTTGAAGGCGAGGACCAGCCCGTAAATAGGGATGAAATTGAAGATAATCATAAAAATGATGCCCGGAAGCACCATCAGCTGCAGCTGCCACTGGTAGGCAAAGCGGCTCCACCATTGAGACAGACGCTGGCCCATGGGCACTTTTAACCCTACGGAGTTCATATTTGCGTTCACTCCTTTCACCACGAAACAAAAAGTCGACAAGGAAGATGCCGCTGTGCATCCAATTGGCTCTTCATTAAGCCCGACTTTTCTCTCTTTGAAAGACACTTACAATCTAACTCATCAGTAAGTAATTGTCAAGGCGGATATTGACAGCAATATCGCCTATAAATGGCTCTATAAAGCCCTTTATGCAAGGAAATGAACGAATGAGAACAAAAACTAACAAGTAAACATTACCTACTCTCTAGTAAGTATCGTATTCACGCTTTTTGGCGCAAACCCAGCGTACTGCCGGGCCTGCGCTCAAGCAGATAGGTTACTTATTCAAGCACTTGAAAGCGGGCACAGGTAAGGTCCTCGGACCGAGAAGAATGCCCGACTTGCAGATCGAATTCGCCAGGCTCTATCCGGCGGTTGCCCTCAGCATCGACAAGTGAACAGGCACTAACTGGCAGGTCAATGTGCACCGTCCTACTCTCCCCTGGCTCTAAGGTCACGCGCCGGAAGGCCTTGAGCTCATGCTCCGCCCAAGTCACCGATGTGACGAGGTCACTCACATAGGCCTGCACCACTTCTGTTCCCCGCCGGTTGCCGGTATTGGTCAGTCGAATGCTGGCGTGCAAGGTATCACCCACCCTCAGCGTTTGGGCACCCTCAATTTCCAGCTCCCCGTAGGCGAAGCTGGTGTAAGACAACCCCTCACCAAAAGCGAAAGCCGGGTCCTGTGTCAGGTCTGCGTAGCGATTGCCGTGCTGCCCGCGAATCTGGTTGTAGTAGACCGGCAGCTGGCCCGCGTGCCTGGGGAAGGTAATGGGTAGGCGGCCGCAGGGTTCGCTGGAGCCGAAGAGTATCTCCGCCAGCGCCTGGCCGCCCTTCATGCCGGGGTTGGGGGCCCAAATCAGGGCGCTCGCCTCCAGGGCCGCTTGGGGCAGTACCTGCGGTTTGGAAGCCATGAGCACCACAATCAGCGGCTTGCCCTCGGCCTGGCAGACCTGACTCAAAGCCTTCAAAAGCTCCTGCTGGCCGCCCTGGAGCTCCAGCGTGGCCGTGGACCGGCCCTCCCCCACGAGCGCGATGTGATCGCCGACTGCGGCGACAACCACGTCCGCCTGCCTGGCCTGCGCAAGCGCCTGCTCAATCATGCCAGCGTCCACCTGGGCGGGCACCGCAATCTTGGGCCTCGGCTGGCCGTCCGGGAAAGTCTCACCCTCCGGGTCGGGCACCAGACGGACGATGTCGGCCCCGCGCGCATAGGTGACTTGCCAACCTTCGGGAGCCTGCCCCCGCAAGCCGTCCAGCAGGGTCGTAATCATCTGCCGGGGCTGCCCGTCTTGCATCCAGGAAACCTGCCCTGAGCTGCCGGCCCAGTCTCCCAGCTGGCCTTGTGCGTCATCGGCCAGGGGGCCCACCACCGCTATAGTACGGGCGGGTTGGCTAGCCTCCTGTGCCGGGCTCTGCAGAAGCGGCAGGCTGCCGTCGTTGGTCAGCAAAACGGCGGATTCACGGGCCAACTCCAGGTTGAGCTCCTGGTGTTCCTGGCTGCCGACCACGCGCTCAATGCGCTCCTTGTTGGGCAAGCGCGGGTTCTCGAAGAGCCCTAGACGGAACTTGACGCCCAAGACGCGGCTGACGGCCTGGTCAATCAGGCTCTCGCTCAGTGTCCCTTGCTGTACGGCCGCTAGAGCGCCCTCATAGAAGGACGGCGTGGTCATAATTAGGTCGTTGCCCGCCTTCACCGCGTCGGCCGCAGCCTGGGTTATATCGGCCTTAATGTGCTGCTCCCAGACCGATCGGCCCACGTTGTCCCAGTCGGTGACCAACATGCCCCGATAGCCCCACTGGCCGCGCAGCACGTCGCTCAAGAGCCAGCTGTTGAAGGTGACGGGTACGCCGTCTATGGCCTCGTAGCCCAGCATGAAGGAGCCGCAGCCCTCGCTCGCCACCCGTTCGAAGGGCGGCAGGAACCAGGAGAGCAACTTGCGGTGGGAGAGGTCGGCCTCGGAGGCGTCGCGGCCGCCTTGGGTCTCCGAATAGCCCGCAAAGTGCTTGGCGCAGGCCAAAATCGCGTCGGGAGCCAGGCTCTGCCCCACTTTCGCGCCGCCCTGGTAGCCGCGCACCATGGCCGAAGCGAGCTCGCCGATGAGCGTCGGGTCTTCACCAAAGGTCTCATCCACCCTCCCCCAGCGGGGGTCCCGGGCTATGCACAGCACCGGCGAGAAGGTCCAATGCAGGCCGGTTGCCGCCACCTCTTGAGCAGTGGCCCTGGCCGCAGCCTCAACTTTGGCTGGGTCCCAGGAGTTCGCCATACCCAGCTGGGTGGGGAAAATTGTGGCACCAGGCCAGAAGGAGTAGCCGTGAATGCAGTCGTCGCCCACGATGAGCGGAATGCCCAGGCGGGTGCGTTGGCAGGCCATCTCCATGGCTGCGGGCAAGTCGCTGGGGCTGGTGTGCAAAATGGAGCCGACGTGCTTGTCGAGGATGAGCTCGCTCAAATTGCCGCCTCGCGCGTCCAGCTGCATCATCTGCCCGACTTTTTCCTCCAGGGTCATCCGCCCCAGGAGGTCGCCCACGCGAGCATCGATGCCCGCTGCCGGGTCTTGATAGGTGTAGGTGCCTTGTTCAGTTCTGGCCGCGTTTGTAGTCATGATTCCCGCTCCTCGCTCTGTTCGCTACCCCGTCGCCTCTAACGTAGCCTCACCAGTCAATACTAACTGACCAGTCAGTAATATTTCAACCCGCTCCCGTGCGTGTCTAACAGATTTAGCACTTGCGCTGACACTCAGTCTTGCGCTTGGCTGATAGCCAGGCCCAGGGCTGCATACTAAAGACTAGCCCTGGGTCAGGGCTAGTCGCTGCCCCTGCGACCGTCAGGAGTGAGCAGAAATCGACCCCCATACAGTGGCAGAGATCGTTAATCGCCATTTGCAGCACTGAACTCGGCAGATGCTTACTATGATGGGTAGTACAAGTTACGTCGATAGACCACGACTTGAAGTTGACGCCCCTGTGCGCAGAGGGCGTAAGGACGGCCACAGACCTGCTGGACAGGCTCCGGCCTTACGCTTTCCACGCCGCGCAATCTTGACCATAGGAGCTTTGAGAACTGCGCAGTAACGCTGGAAGCAATAATCAATGGGTAAGCTGGGAGTGAGTTGGCTGGTAAGGTGTAACGCACTCTGGCATAGCGAGTGAAGGGAGGCACAGACATGAAGTACGTGAGCGGCTTGCAGGCACTCAACCTCGGCGACCGGCGGGAAACGCCGGGCGACTGGCACCATGGGGCGATGGATTGGAACAACCTGTACCTGCTCGACACTGCCACCTCCCCCTTCGACTCATAAGGGATTGATCTGCAGCAAGTTCCCAAGCACGGCATTATGCCCGTAGCTTCGCACGTACGCGCCTGCCTGGATTTAATTGAGCAAGGCTTTTTTGCAGACGCACAAGGCATGCGAGACAATTTCATCAGCAACGATGCCTTCGACCAAGTCGTTATGGATCACATCTGGCTGCTGAGAAACCGCTCAAACTGGCCGCAAATCAGCAATTTCATGGGTCACGAATACCTAGGAAAATGGCTGGACTACGCGCTCTCTCACCAAGAAAAGGTGGAGTAACAGCTGCAGGGCAAGAGCCAGCGTGAGCACAGCAACTAAGGTCAAAGAACCAAAGTCTCCCTGCAAAACAACCTATGAAATTACATAATATTAGTCAGGCTCGTCCCACTCGTGCCTGCTAATGCAGCTTGTAAGCAATTGAACTACAGGGAGCCAGTTTCGAAGGGTTTGGGGCGAGGCTGGGGTTGGCAAATTACCTCGACGTAGGTTGGGATATGGGCCATTTTGCGGGGGAAAAGCTGAAATTGCGGCGCTGTTCAGCTGATAATGCTAGAATGTGTGCTATTCAATGGGGTTTGCGCGCTCTGCGGTTGGGGAACTTTTGGGGTAGCAAGCCGTAAGACAAGTACGGAACATTTTTCTTGGGGTCGGTCGCCGAACGGCAGACTGAGGCCCGTTTTGGAGGGATTATGCGCATGTTACGCACGATGGGAGCCAGCCTCGTTCTCCTGTCCATGACCATCCTGGGGGGGGGGTCCGCTAATTTAGCGGCACCCACACCCGCACACGCTGACCCTACATCCAACACCCAATCCAACCCACTCCTCCGCGGCAACCACCGCATCCCCTCCGAAACCGTCAACGGTTTCACCCTGACCCCCACCAAAGGCCCTGCCAACAAAGACGCCACCGCCACCATCACCACCCCTAAACCCGACACAAACTACACTCAAGTCAGCGCAGGAGATACACATATGCTGGCAATCGGTTTAGATGGCTACGTATACGCACGCTCTGTCGGCCGCCCTCCTACGGATTGGCCGAATCATAATACTTTTGGCGAATTGGGAACTGGCGAAACGAATTCACATCTTGGTTGGGTGAAGTCTGCAACCCCACCTGGCGTGCATTTTAAAGAGGTATCGGCTGGCACAGATTTTTCTTTAGCGCTCACCGACAACGGCCAAATCTACAGTTGGGGATATAACACCTACGGTCAACTCGGTATCGACAGTGGGGCGGTATCTATCGCACGCCCCACTCTGGTTGGGCAGGGGGAACTACCAGTCGGGCAAACCTACACGCACATTAGCGCAGGAGGAAATCACTCGATGGCGCTCAGTAGTGAAGGACAGGTCTACTGCTGGGGATACAACGGCTACGGGCAGATAGGAGTTAATTCAAATGCCCTTAATTATAATGCGTACCATCCTAGAAAGGTTGTTCAGGGGGATTTACCAATCGGACAAAAGTACACCTCTATTAGCGCACGGTACGATTTGTCTCTAGCTATTTCCAACGCTAATCACCTCTACTATTGGGGTATGCGAGAATATTTGAGCCCTGGGACTAATTCAGCGCGACTGCCTAAGCTTGTTGCTAATGGGGATATTCCGCCGGGTCAAACTATCAAGCAAGTTAGCGGTAACTATGCCCTCGCCACAGACGGTAAAGTCTACGCATGGCCAATACATGCCACTTCCTCAGTTCCTCAACTTCCCAAGCTCTTGCCAAGCAGTCAACGCTTCACTTATATAAGCGGACCTTTCGCTATCGACACCAGCGGGCACCTCTACGGAAGCGACCTCGACGGGGGTTCCCAAGACTCAACCGGCACGTACATACAAATCACCGGACAACCGGACATCACATTGACCCACATCAGTAACGGTTTTACAACTTTATCCGGTACTGTACCCAGATTTAAATTTTTAGTAGCCAGAGATACGCTGGGGAACTACTACAACGTCTATAACTATAGCGGTGGTAAGGGCGCGTCAAATCTCCGTCCTTGGTCTAAAATTTTCAATCAGACTGTGACGATTACTAGTGTGGGTTTTGGCGCGAATCCGGTGACTCAATATTGGGTTGATTCCCGGACTGGGGACTGGAACTTGCACGTACCAATAGCGCCTCAAAGCAAAGTCGAGGTACCGGTCGCTTACCAGGTTTTCATTGACTCGTTGCCTACTACTAACGAAACTATCACCTTGCATTATGAGTATAAGAACGCGTACACCGTGAGTTTCAGTCTTGGTGACGGTACCGGGCACGCTAGTACGCCCTTACCAGCGAGTCAGGAAGTCTTCGACCAAGAACAAGCCGACTGGCCGACCCCGTTACCCTCGTGGTCTGGTCACCCGTTCGCGGGCTGGTTCACCGACAGTGGTTCACCCTGGAACTTTGCTGACGGCGTGCAATCTACTATGACCTTAACCGCCCGCTGGGATGGAGACAGCACCTTCACCATCGCACCCGCTACAGGGCCCATACGCGGCGGCACCACGGTTACGGTGAGCGCGAATCCCACTCGTCAGCGAATCCGTTTCACTCAAGTCACCGGCGGCAGTAACTACAGCCTGGCCCTGGGCTCGAACGGTCAGGTCTACGCCTGGGGAGCCAATGCCAGCGGACAACTCGGTGATGTCACCAACACGGAACGCCATACGCCTGTGCGCGCCCACCTGCCCGCTACCACCACCTACAGTACGATCGCTGCTGGTAGTCAGCATGCGCTAGCTATCGGCCGTGACGGTAACGCCTACACCTGGGGCCTCAACGCCAACGGCCAACTCGGCAACGGGAATACCAGCAACAGCAGCCAGCCCGTCCGCTTCCCCCTACCCGCGGGAGTCAACGCTCTCCAAGGGGCAGCCGGTGCTGACTACACGATTATCCTGGCTGATGACGGTAATCTGTACGCCACCGGCAACAATGCTAGCGGCCAGCTGGGCGACACCACCACCACAAGCCACACCAGCCCCGTTACCATCGCTCCCCCTGCTGGGGTCACGTTCACTGCTCTGGCAGCAGGCGGCGCTCATGTCCTCGCCCTCACCGATACCGGTAGAATCTACGCCTGGGGCTCCAACAGCAGCGGTCAACTCGGAGTCACCGGCGCAAACGCTACCAGCCCGCAAGCCGTGCCCCTACCCGCCAGTATCACCATCAAGCAAATCGTCGCCGGTGACGAATTCAGCGCCGCCCTCAGCAATAACAGAGACCTCTACACCTGGGGCAACAACACCTACGGCCAGTTGGGCGACGGCACCACCACCAGCCACAGTGCCCCCACCGGCATCCCCGCACCCAGCACACCAGTACGCATCGCAGCTGGAGGCAGCCACATGCTCGCCATCACCAACACCGACGCACTCTACGCTTGGGGCGCCAACACCAACGGCCAGCAGGGCGACGGCTACACCAGCCCCAACACCAGCCCCTACCGCATCAACCCACCCACCGGCATCACCTACACCCACCTGGGAGCAGGAACCAGTCACAGCCTCGCCACCGACACCAACGGCGACCTCTACACCTGGGGCAACAACGCCAACGGCCAACTCGCCAGCAACGACACCGTCGAACAACACCGCGCCATCAACGGTCACAGCTTCGACAACGCCATCACCGCAGTAACCCTAGACGGCAGGCCCGCCACCGTAAGCTCAACCGGAGTAGGCACCTGGACCGGCAATACCCCAGCCCACCCCGAAGCCAACGTCCCAGTAACAGTAACTTGGACCAGCAACGGCGAAACCCAACCCAACTACACCATCATCAACGGCTTCTACTACTACACCTACCAAACCCTCCCCGCCGCCGGCACCATCCCCATATACAGACTCACCGGCACAACGCTGATAGCCCTCAGCGCCATCACGGCAGTATCTCTAACAGGCCACCACCTCACGAGGGCCCGCAAGCGCGACCAAGGCAAGCACTCACTGCGCCCTAATCAAACAAACTCCCGAAGTTAATTATTCAGCTCGCGCACAAGCCAGCTGTCAAGGCCGAAGCGCCACACCACAAGCAACGGAGAGACCAGCGAAGCGCAGTCTCCAACCCGCGATGCGCCAGCGAGCTGTTGGTGGGGTTGGCTGTGAAGCAATAAGAAGTTTCCCTTGGCTCCACAGCCAACCCCACCAACAGCGCCCCAAGAGCGCAAACGCACCAATCAGAGCGCAAACAACAGCAGACAAAACAAAGTCAGCCAGGGTCAAAAGCAAGTACAGGCGCTTAATCGGCACCCTCGTAGCGAATTTGGCTCGATTGAGAGCGGACAGGAGCATCCGATTCTGGCGCATCCTGCTGCTTCTTGGCGGCGGCGATCATGAGCTTGATGCGGTTGAGCTGGTTAGCTTCGGAGGCACCGGGGTCGTAGTCGATAGAAACGATGTTGGCCTCGGGGTGGAGGCGGCGGATCTTGCCGAACATGCCTCGACCGGTGACGTGATTAGGCAGGCAGGCGAAGGGCTGCGCACACACGATGTTGGGCGCGCCCTCCTCGATGAGCTCCAGGATTTCGCCGGTCAGGAGCCAGCCCTCGCCCGCTTGCACGCCCAGCGAAGTGACCGTATCGGCCTTGGCCCGCAGCTCGGTAATGTGGCTGGGAATGTCGAACTTGCCACCCGAGGCCTTGAAGGCTTTGACCATGGGCGCCCGGTAGAGGTCCGCGCCCTGCAAGGCCAGCTTTTTGAGGCCTATGGGGCCGCCGGTGCCCAGCTGGTCTTCGTTCCACTCGGCGTTGGACATGCCGTTGACCATGAAGTCGCAGATGCCCGGCAGCACCGCCTCGCAGCCCTGAGATTCAATCAAGTCCACCAGGTGGTTGTTAGCATCCGGGTGGTACTTGACCAAGATTTCGCCCACCACGCCCACGCGCGGCTTGCGGGGTATGTCTCGCAGGGGCAGCTGGTCGAAGGCCGCCACCATGCGCTTCATGAGCGTGGCGTACGGCAGCCAGCCGCGCCCGTAAACCCGCTGGGCTGTGGCCGAGTAGCCGTGGTGCTCGATGGTCTCCTTGCTGATGGTGTCCCAAGTTTTGTAGAGCTTGTTGGCCGAGCCGGGCTCTTGCTCATAGGGGCGCACCCGCAGGAGGCATTCGATCATGGCATCGCCAAGGTAGAAGGCTTTGACGGCCCTATGGAGGAGGGCTGGAGTGACTTTCAGGCCCGGGTTGGCGCGGAAGCCCTGCACGCTCAGGGTGATGATGGGCACATAGCCGTAGCCCGCGTCGGCCATGGCCTTGCGCAGGAGGCCGAAGTAGTTGGTGGCCCGGCACATGCCGCCGGTCTGGGTAACGATGACGGCGCAGCGGTGGGGGTCGAGCCTGCCGGAGAGGAAGGCGTTGACCAGCTGACCCACCACGATAATCGCCGGGAAGCAGGCGTCGTTGTTGACGTATTTCACGCCGGCGTTGATGTCTTCGGGGCTGGCGTGCTTCAGGAGCTCCACCTGGTAGTTGGCGGAGGCGAAGACGGCCTCCAGCAGGGAGAAGTGGATGGGTGACATCTGCGGGCAGACAATCGTGTACTTGTGCCCCATGGCTTTGGTGAAGGGGTTGACGTGGGCGTACTTGCTCAGGCTGGGCTTGTCGGCCGCCTGGGACTCACGGGCCTCGGCCGGAACCTGGTTGGGCTGGCTTTGGGCTTGGCTCGGCTCCTGGCTGGGCGCCTGGCTCTGGGACTGGTTCGCAGCCTGGCTCTTTCCAGCATGGGCGGGCTGAGGGCCGGTTGACGCTTGTGCCTCCTGCGAACCTTGCTTTTGCTTGACTTTATCAAGTAATTCTGGGTGACGGTCCCGCATTGGTTCCAGTCCGTACGGGTGGAGCTTGACCAAGCCTTGGTCGCTGCGGTCGTGCAGGGCTATGAAACGCGCTAGGGCGGCCACAGTGGCTATGGACAGAGTGGGAGCCTGAGAGCTCGCAGGGCTGATTTTCTGGGCTTTCGTAGGGCGGAAGCCACCAGAGGCACCCTCTGCATCGAGCGCACCAAAGACCTCATCGGCATCTGGCTCGTCATCCAAAACTAGGTTATCCATAGTCTCTGAAACGTTTCCAAAGCTGTTTTCAGCCATCTGCTGGCTCACATTTTCAGCAGCAGTACCGGCAGTATCCACGTCATCCACCGCAGCAATTCCTGTACTTTCGTCAGTACTATCTGCCTCCTGCTGGCTACCCACGTCGGTCTTCCTGGCCCGCTCTTCCATGGCCGCTTTGAGGGAGCGAAGGCGGATTTTTGCCGCGCCCAAGTTGGAGACTTCGTCAATTTTGAGCTGGGTGTACACGTCGCCCTGGTCGGCCAGAATCTCCTGCACCTGGTCGGTCGTAATCGCGTCCACACCGCAGCCGAAGGAGACCAGCTGCACGAGCTGCAGGTCCGGGTACTGGGAGACGAAGCGGGCCGCCGCGTACAGGCGCGAATGGTAGGCCCACTGGTCGGTGACTCGCAGGGGCATCTTGCCATTGTCAGGAGAGCCCACGGGCACAGTTTTGCGGAATTCCTCGGCCCGGCTGGAGTTGGAGGACAGGGCCCGCTCCCCCGCGTCCGAGAGCACGTAATCGCTCAATTTGGGCAGGTTCTGGGCGTCCAGCTCGCAGATGGAGTCCTCGGAGAGTACGGCCATGCCCAGGGAGCAGATGGTCTCGGGAATGCCGTGGTTGATTTCGGGGTCCACATGGTAGGGCCGACCGGAGAGGACCACGCCGCGCACGTCGTGCTCGCGCATGTAGGCCAGCGCCCGCAGGCCCTCCTGGCGCACATCTTCCTTAAAGCGCGCATCCTCGCGGTAGGCTTCTTGCACGGCCAGGCGGGCCTCGTCGGCGCTCACACCGGCCCAGGCGAACTCTGCGACCACGCGCTCGGCTAGTTTCTGCCGGTTCGACAGGTTGAAGTAGGGGCGCATAAAGCGCACGCCGGGCTGGTTCAGCTCGGCCATATTCGCCTCGATGACCACCGGATAGTTGGCCACGATGGGGCAGTTGTAGTGGTTGTCGGTGCCGCCCACCAGCTCTTGTTCGTAGGTGACGCAGGGGTAGAAGATGGTCTTGATGCCCTTGTCGAGCAGGGATTTGACGTGCCCGTGGACCAGCTTGGCCGGGTAGCAGATGTTCTCCGAGGCGATGGACTCCATGCCCTCCTCGAAGAGCTCGTGGTTGGAGCGGCCCGAGATCATCACGCGGAAGCCTAGGGAGGTGAGCAGGGTGAACCAGAAGGGGTAGTCCTCGTACATGTTGAGCACGCGCGGGATGCCAATGTCGCCGCGGGTAGCTTTCTCTGGAGTCAGGCGGCGGTAAGCGAAGGCCCGCTTGTACTTAAAGTCGTACAAGTTTGGTCGGTCGCTCCGCTGCTTGCTCTTGTCGCCGCCGCGTTCGCAACGGTTGCCGGTCACGTACCGGGTGCCGTCCTCAAACTCAGTGATCGTAAGCTGGCAGTGATTCTGGCAGAGCTTACAGACGTCGCGGCTGGAGTGCATGGAGAGGTGGTCGAGCTCCTGGCCCGCCAGAAGGGTTGAGCTCGATTTCGCTTCCCCGCTCTCGCCCGCCAGCTGACCAGCGCTAGAGCCGGATTCATCGTCGGTCGGGCAGTGCATGCGCGCCGTGAGCGCAGCCCCGTAGGCACCCATGAGCCCTGCAATATTGGGCCTGGTCACCTGCCGACCGGTCAAGAGCTCGAAGGCGCGCAGGACCGCATCGTTCAAGAAGGTGCCGCCCTGGACTACCACGACCGGGCCTAGAGCGTTGGCATCGCGCAGTTTGATGACCTTATACAAGGCGTTGCGCACCACCGAATAGCACAGGCCAGCGGCGATGTCTTCCGGGGAAGCGCCCTCTTTTTGCGCCTGCTTGACCGAGGAGTTCATAAACACAGTGCAGCGCGAGCCCAGGTCTACGGGCGCCTGGGACGCGAGCGCCTGCTGGGTGAATTCTTGGATGGAGATACCCATAGACTGTGCAAACGTTTGCAGGAAGGAGCCGCAGCCCGCCGAGCAGGCTTCATTGACGCAAATGGAGTCAATCACACCGTCGTTGACCGCAATATATTTCATATCCTGGCCGCCGATGTCGATGACGGACGTGACCCCGGGGCTGATTTCCTCGGCCGCCCGGTAGTGGGCCATGGTCTCCACCACACCTTCGTCTACGTGCAGTCCGGCGGTGATGAGCCCTTCCCCGTAGCCCGTCGCGCAGGCTCGTGCAATCCAAGCGCCCTGGGGCAGGGCCGCGCGCACGTCTTTGACGATCTGGGCCGCCGCAAGGAGCGGATTGTCCTGATGGGTGCCGTAGGTGGACCAGACGATGGTTTTATTGTCGTTGACCAGGACGGCTTTGATGGTGGTGGAGCCCGCGTCAATGCCCAGAAAATGCGGCCCCTGAGCGCCTTCGAGATTGCCGGTGGGAATGCGCTCAGCGTCGTGTCGGCGGTCAAAAGCCTGGTGCTCCACTTGGCTTCCGAAGAGCGGTTGCACCGTGCGGGCCGTGGAAGGCAGCGATTCCAAGGCCTGAAGGGCGCTCAAAATAGCATCGAGCGAGGAGAGGTCAAAGTGGCCCTGCTTCTGGGACTGAGCCTGGTCAGCTGCCTCTTGAGCGCTCGTTTGCGCTCTGCCCTGGCTGCCAGCCGCGCTCTCGCTCATCGTCAGCACTCGGCGGCCGTCAGACTTGGCATCATCCAGGGCCATCTGCTCCAAAAGACTGGCATCAGGCGACTGCGCGCGCTTCACTTCCTCTGGATCCAAGCCCCAAGCCGGGCCGAAGGGGTCGTTCACGTCGGTAGCAGGCGTGTAATCGCTGGTCACCGTCTGCTCGCTTTGGGCATCCGGAGCCTGACTGGCCTGCCCAGCAATCAAGGCCGCGCCGTAGGCCACATACAAGTGCGCATTTTCGGGGTTGATATAGGAGGAGACCTTGCCTTCCAGCAGCGTTTTAAAGGCTTCGCGCAGCTGGGGCATGAAAAAGAGCGGGCCGCCCAGAAAGACGATATTGCCGCGAATCGGGCGTCCGCAAGCCAGGCCGGAGATGGTCTGCGTGGCGACGGCATTAAAAATCGAAGCCGCCAAATCTTCCTTGGCAGCACCGTCGTTGATGAGCGGCTGGAGGTCCGACTTGGCGAACACTCCACAGCGGGAGGCGATGGGGTACAAGGTTTTGTATTGCGAGGCCATGTCGTTTAAGCCAGCGGCATCCGTGTTGAGTAGGGTGGCCATTTGGTCAATGAACGCGCCGGTCCCGCCCGCGCAGGAGCCGTTCATCCGCTGCTCAGGCGTAGGCTTCAAATACGTGATTTTGGCGTCCTCGCCGCCTAGCTCGATAATCACATCCGCCTGCGGGTAGGTGGCCGATATGGCCTCAGTCTCTGCTATAACTTCCTGGGCGAAGTCGGCCCCCAGCTGCTGGGCGAGCTCCAGGCCACCCGAGCCCGTAATGGTCATACTCACCGAGCAGGCTTCCAAACCCTGCTCCCGCAAGGTCTGCCGGATGTCTGCTACGAGCTGCGCCACGCACTCGCGCACGTTGGCATGGTGGCGCCGGTAGTCCGTAAAAAGGGCATCTTGCAAGTCGCTCGAAGCCCCAAGCACCACCGCTTTGACCGTAGTAGAGCCAATATCGAGGCCCAGACGCAAGCTCGTGCCTACTCGGCCAGCCTCTCGGAAAGTACCTGGAGCCTCAGCCGCTCCCTGCTGCCCAAGACTAGCCCCCAGTTCACCCGCTCGCTGCTTGCCCACCATGCACAACCCCGTATTCTGCCGCCCAAAGGCCCGCATTGGACGTTTGACGCCCGCCAGGTTCGGCTCTCCTATAAAAATGCTAACGCCAGACCTGACCTAATCGGGGACGAAAGCGCACTTTTATCTACGCTAAGAGCATAAGCGCCCGCCTCTAGATGCCCCCAGATCCTACCCCATCCGTGCCCACGCCTGGCGTTCAGCCCCAAGCAGCAGCTTGTCCCTGAGTTGGGGGATTGTGGAGATAATCACACTGCACTGTTGGGAGGGTGTCATGCTCACGACTATGGCCATTCGCGCGGCCTTCGGACCGGACGCCAATGAGGCCGGCTTGGCTGGCGGACACGGCGGCGGCTCAGCAGGCTCGGCACCCGCGGGCGCAGACCTGGACCAGCCCAAACCTTTGAGCGAACTGCCCCGTTTGGCCCGAGACACCACCGCTGAGGACCCCTGGCCCGTCTCTGTGCTGAGCCAAAAGTACCACGACGCCGTGGCCCGCTGGCCCGGAGCTTGGGTCGAGGGCCAGATTGTGGAAATCAACACCCGCCGGGCCGGATCCGCCTATCTGACCGTGCGCGACAACTTTGAGGACATATCCGTCTCCGTCATGGGCTTCCGCACGTTCGCCGCCAAGGCCCGAGATTTCCGCCAGGGCGACCGAGTGGTGGTACACGGCAAGCCCGACCTATGGGTCAAGCAGACGCGCTTGAGTTTCATGGCCGACGACATCCGCCGGGTGGG
Organism: Bombiscardovia nodaiensis; assembly: GCA_033127725.1. Lineage (NCBI taxonomy): Bacteria > Bacillati > Actinomycetota > Actinomycetes > Bifidobacteriales > Bifidobacteriaceae > Bombiscardovia > Bombiscardovia nodaiensis. The sequence goes on from AP026798.1 coordinate 1,595,914, forward strand.
CAAGGGCGACTTAAAAGAGCAGATTGAGCAGCTGCGCCGCCTCCTCAAGGGCGAAGGCCTCTTCGATGCGGAAAACAAGGTGCCCCTGCCCGAATTCCCCCAGCGCATCGGCCTGATTTGTGCCCCCCAGGCTCGTGCGGAGGGCGATGTGATTACCAACGCCCGCCTGCGCTGGCCCACTATCGAGTTCTCTGTAGTTCACGCGCATGTGCAGGGGCCGCAGTGCCCGCCAGAAGTAGTGGCGGCCATTCAAAAGTTGGATGCCGACCCGAGCGTGGACGTGATTATTGTGGCCCGAGGCGGCGGCTCCTTTGAGGACCTGCTTGGCTTCTCCGACGAGAGTGTCGTGCGCGCTACTGCCGACTGCCAAACGCCCATCGTCTCAGCTATTGGCCACGAGGATGACTGGACACTGATTGACCTGGCAGCCGACCTGCGCGCCTCCACCCCCACCGACGCCGCCAAACGCGTGGTGCCCGATCTGGTGGAGCAGGAAGGCATTGTTGCCGAGGCACGCTTGCGCATTGAGTCGCGCATTCAGGCCCTGGTAGAGAACGAAACCCGCCTGATTGAGGGCTATGCCAACCGACCCAGCCTCACCCAGCCGCAGACCATGCTCGACAAGCCGCAGCGCCTGGTGGACGAGGCCAAGGTGCGCTTGGACATCTCCCTGCGCCGGATTGTGGACGACGCCTCATTGACCGTCGAGAAGCTGCAATCCTCGCTCACGGCCCTCTCCCCCCAGTCAACCCTGGAACGAGGGTACGCGGTGGTGCAGGTGGCCGACGGGAGCGTGGCCGCGCGGGCGGATGCCATACCCGACGGAGCCAAGCTCAAAGTCACCCTCAAGCAAGGGGCCTTAGAAGCCACTAAAACCGCGACTTTGGCAGACGAGCGGTAGGTCGGCCCTAAGCGTCGTAGGTGTATGCACATACGTATACACACATCCGATCCAAGCAGTCCATCCAGTAGAATCAAAGACCAGCACAACACGAAGGAGCCCATCATGGCAGCAGATGCAGCAGAAGGCAAGCAGAAAGTGCAAGAGAACGAGCAGGGCGGGGCGCAGCAAGCCGAGCCGCTCGCTTCGACCCTGAGCGACAAAGAGCGCGAAACCATCGCCAAACTCCCCTACGAGCAGGCGCGCGACCAGCTCATTCAGGCCGTGCAAGCCCTAGAAGCGGGCGGCTTAGACCTGGATGCCTCCATGCGCCAGTGGGAAATCGGTGAAGCCCTGGCCAAGCGAGCCCAGGAGCTCCTGGGCCAGGTGCGCGCCAAGTTGGATGCCGCTCAGGCTGAGCAGGCCTCCGCCGGCGCCTCCGCAGGCACGCAATCCAACCTGGAGTAGGCTTAGCAAGGCTCCGCCTGGCAACCGGCAGAACTACGTTCGTTAAGTAGCCCTACTCGTTAACCCAGATCGTGCCAACGAGCGCCCGGTGGTCCGAGCCTGGAATGGAGAGGGTTTTGAGCTGGCCCGCCTGGATCCCGCGGTCCATCACAATGTGGTCAATGCCCGCAAAAGGCGGCAGCCAAGCCCTGTCTGCTGGCCAGGTGAGCGTGAAACCATGGCCCGAATACTGGGCCGCGTCTTGGAAGCGGTCACCGAGCATGTCTCGAAAGGGCGCGTGATCCAAGGTCGCGTTGAAGTCGCCCATAAAAATGTAGCGGGTGTGCGTGTGCGCTCTCATGTCGCCGATTTCGTCCAGGCTCCGCTTCCACCTGCCCCACTGACCAGGTGAAGGCGAAGTAGTATGTACGCAGACAAAGCGAATGTCCGTATCTTGGCCAAAGGTCACCGTTCCCGCCGGCATCTGGGAGGCCGAGGAGTTCACATCGTCTCGGGCGGGCGAGCCCAGAGGCGTGAGGGAGAACAGGCCGTTACCATATTTGTGGTCGGCCGAGGAGATTTTAGAGTAGGGCAAGTACTCGTGAATTCCAGCCCTTTCCAAGCGAGCGATGAAGGCGTCAGTGGTTTCCTGCAGGGCCAGGACTTCCACCCGATTCTCGCGCACAGCATCCACAATCGCTTGAGCGTCGGCCCTACCCTTGTACACGTTCGCCGTCATCACACGCGCCGCCCGGTCGTGCTTATTAGGGTGCTCAGCCGCCCCAGCTGCCAGGGCTTGGGTCGGCAGCTGGGGCTGGTCCGCAAACAATGGCAGTTGCCAAGACACCCCTAAACACAGGCAGACGAGCGCCAGCAAGGCAGTCAACCACCGGCGCGAGAGCAGGGAAAGGACCAGCGCCAGCAGAGCCGCTAGCGCATACCAGGGTGTGAGAGAAACCAGCTCCGGCATAAAGGGCCAGTCCGCGTACTGACTGGGCAGGTAGTGGGCAAGCGAGCCAAGTATGGCTGCCAGCCCTAAGAGCCGCGCCAACACAGTTAGCACCAATCGCACTCCCGGCTTCCTCCCAGCTCTTGCCATCCACACCCCTAAAACATGTATTTGATCTGTTTGCTGACCACATGATTCTCGCCCAAACCCATGACGAGCACAGCCCCGGTTGTCTATTTACCAGTTCAACAACAGAACTACTACTTTCTGCCTGCCCATGACTCTATACACATAATAACCGCCACAAAACCAGTGTTTAAGTTTAGGTAACAGAGATGTACTTCATAACGAGCGGAGAGGATTCCACTGCCCATGAGCTCGTGATACAGTAGACGCAGTTGGGGAAAGTATTTAAGTATTCATCTACTTTTGGGGATATGCAACAATGACTACACGTATACATATGCTGGCTCGACTGGTAGGAGCAGTCGTTGTAAGTACGTTATTTCTTATGCCAACGTTGGCTCAGGCTCAGGGAATATCAGAACAGACAGAAAATCGACTATCTCCTCGAGGATCGGAAAACAGCAATCTTCTAGCCCCAAATGTCCAGGGGGGGGGGTCAGCTGGTGTCGTCACCGCTAACGCTCAACAGCTCGTCGACACCCTACTTTCCGGCAATTCTATCTCCGTTTCCAACGTCAAATTAACGGGTTCGCCCCAAGCTGTAGGAATTTTTAGTAATGCTCAAGCAACTATTGGAGTAAACGACGGGGTATTGTTGTCCACCGGCAACGCTTTAACAGGAGTCGAAAATCTGAGAACTGCTGGTGATAACGATATCAATACAATTATTGGTGCTACGAACAGTTACGATGCCGTCTCTCTCGAGTTCGATTTCGTACCCACAACTCCAACACTCACTTTTAAATATGTGTTTGGCTCACGCGAATATCCCCAATATGTGGGTACCCAATTCAACGACACTTTTGCATTTCTAGTCAATGGTGAAAATGTAGCTCTCATACCAGGCACATCTACCCCAGTGAGCATTAACAACGTAAACAATGGCAATGCATCGTACGTAGGCGCTAAAAATTCTGAGTACTTCATAGATAATCGCGATAACAAACTCCCTGCCTTATCAGGCACTGCTTTTGGCGGCATCACCAAAATATTACCTATCCATGCAACAGTTAAGGCGAATCAACCCAACCATATCAAGCTCGTTATTTCTGATTTAGGCGACCCTGTTTTGAATTCTTTCGTAGGCCTTCAGGCCAAGAGTTTTAAGGCCTCTTACCAAGTAAAGTTCGATCTTGGTGGAGCCAGCGGTACTCCTCCACCAGTCCAAGATGTAGCCGACGGCGACCCCGCTTCGCAGCCACCAGCACCCACTTGGGGCAGCTATCAGTTTGCTGGCTGGTACACACAAGATGGCAAGCCCTACGACTTTAACAAGCCGGTAACTGGCAACATCACCCTTTACGCACACTGGAAAACATTGTCGTTTACCATTGCTCCCACTCGCGGCCCCACCTCTGGCAATACGCACGTGATTGTAGATGCTGAGCCAAAAGTCAGCATCACTTTTACACAAGTGAGCACCGGCATATACCACTCTCTCGCTATAGGCTCCGACGGGTATATATATGCCTGGGGGCGCAATGACTCTGGACAACTGGGCGACGGCACCACCACAGACAGAAACGTTCCTATTCAGGTACAAACTCCTAGTGGAAAGAAATTTACCAAAGTTGTTGCGGGAGCCAACTCATCCTATGCTTTTTGCGAAGATGGAACCGTTTACGCATGGGGCTGGAACACAAGCGGCCAATTGGGAATCGGCAATATGAGCAACCAACTTACACCTATTGCGCTGCCGGTGCCCACAGGGGCAAGCGCTTATAAACAAATCATTCCCGGCGGGCGCCACACACTCGCCGTTACCGCAGATGGAACAGCTTGGGCCTGGGGCAGTAACGCTTATGGTCAGCTGGGAGACGGCACCACTATTCAGCGCTCCACCCCAGTGAGAGTTCAGTTACCTAACGGAGTAACTCATTTAGACAAGATCGCAGTCGGAGAATCACATACTCTAGCCATCGGCGACAATGACCAGACATATGCATGGGGATCGAATCAATTTGGACAGCTGGGGACCCCGAGCGTGACGTTGGGCTCGCAGACCAATACGCCGACACCTGTGCAAATTCCCAACGGTTCCTTGAATTTCAAGCAAGTCTATGCTTCAGCCGATTGGTCTCTAGCCATCGACAACCGAGGAAAAATCTTCACCTGGGGTTTCAACGGCGACAATGAGTTGGGAAACGGCAACACCACCAACCAGTCTACGCCCGTCGCACCCGCTCTGCCCAACACAACTACCTTCGACAGCGTGAGCCTCAGCGGCAACAGTGTGCTCGCTCTTGGAAGCGACCACCAGCTCTATGCTTGGGGCTATAACGCATTCGGACAGCTGGGCAACAAGATGCACACAAACCAAGCTACTCCAATTGTGGTAACTTTGCCTGGTGGGCTGACACTCACTAATGTAATAGCAAGCAAAACTCACAGTATCGGAATAGACACTGAGGGTAAAATCTGGGCCTGGGGCGACAACCAATATGGCCAGCTAGGCGACGGAAAGGGAGGGGCGTCTGATAGCCACAGCGATATTCCTGCAGCAACAAAAACACCCCAACTTGTTGTCACTAATGTGCAATTTGACCACAACTACGGCACTGGTTTAACTGCCAACAGCGATGGCACCTGGGGCATCGACACCCCTGCACACGTATCTGGGCCAGTTGATGTCACTATCAGCTGGAAACTCGGCGCACAGCAGCAACCAAACTTTGTTATCCACTATGGATATACCTACTATTATTTATTGCCTCAAGCCGGTTCCTTCCCCACAGTACAGCTCGCCGGTATCGGTATCTTCGCTTTGTGCTCTACTGGTCTGCTAGCAGTGGCAACGTATAGGCTTTCTACAAGAAGTCGGCGTAACTAAAAAGCCGACACGTATTCCCCGACTCGCTCAACTTTCACCGGAGCAGCGCTGATTCATATTACAAACAGACTCTCCAGATTGGTGACGACACAACTATTCAGTCTTAAGCAACTGCCCAGCACCCGTGCTAGAGTAGTGTAGCGTTGCCCCGGTAGCTCAGGGGATAGAGCACTTCTCTCCTAAAGAAGGTGTCGTGCGTTCGAATCGCATCCGGGGCACCCAGCTACTATTGATGTCCCCTTGCCTGGGGGATCAACGAAGATATTTTTATACGGTTTGCACGATTGCTTTTCGCTTCGGCGACAACTTGCCCAGCTGAGCCTACTTCATTATTCTGACTGACTTTCCCCTGTCCAGTAAAGCTTCGGCGGTACTTTGATCTGTCACTAGAGCCGAGATGTAACCACCCACCAAACAGGCTTTTATAGCTACCACCTTTTCGCTCCCCCAAGCCACTCCGATAACAAGCGGTATGTGGAGGAGGCGCTCAGGTTGAACCGAGATTGTTCTGTCCGAAAGCGGGGTATCAACTTGCTGGCCCTCTGCATTTACAAAGTGCCCGCACACCGTTCCCACCGCTCCGAGCTCCCGTATTTTCCTCACCATTTCCGGATTTACATAGGCATCGAAAACTGGACTCAACCTATCGTGTTCAACAGCTCCGATTCCTTCAATCGCCACATCCGCTCCCCCACCCAACGCCAAGGCAGTAGCTATCTGTGGCTCTTGCCTCATCACCGTCGCTAAGTGCGCAGAAGATAACACCATAGGCACATGCAGCGCTGTCATGGTGCAGCCGAGCCTATCGGCAAGCATTCTACAGATGGCAGGCGAGTCAGTCATGGAATTCGATGGCGATAAAGCACCAACCATTTGAGCTACGTTAGCATTGGGCCAATCTCGCACGGGTACAGCTCGCACTGTAGCGGCCACCGCGCGGCCATTGGAAACTGTGATAAGACTGTCCGGCGACGACTGCTCAATGAGTAAGGATGCAGCATAGGCCGGGACCACGCCCGCAGGGTCTTGGCCTGGATTTACTTGAGCCACACGCGCAAACTTCAAGTTGTAAACACGCTTGAGCTCTTCTTCTAAATACATTAAACGTTCGAGTGGGTGTCCAATCTCAATGCGGACTATTCCCATCCTCTTAGACTCTTGCAAAAGGCGTGACACTGTAGGTCGAGAATAGCCAATTTTCTGGGCAATCTCCTGCTGAGTCATATCCTTTTGATAGTACATCCGCGCCACTTTGAGCACTGTCTCTATATATTCTCTTGACTCGTGCGTACTCATTAGGATCTTCCTCTTCGTCATATATGCATGGTACGACAGCTTCATATCAAGCGCTGCACATTTGTTCAACTTCTCTAGCGATATTGCCCGATTAGCAAATGTTCAACCTCAGACCAGCCCAATAGACCTAATATGGTAAGTCCATGCTACAGGTAGTGCGCTGATGTGCAAGGCATATTTTTTAAGTTGAACGTATGCTCACACATTACTGGCAAAGATGCCTCTTACTTTACTAGATTCACAATCAGCAGTCTCCCCGAACTCTGGCGTTCAACGAGAGCAAACAGGGCGGTTTGTTGGAAATTATTTTTGGAGAGAAAGGATTCAAGATGACAGTGATTAACACCATAGTCGGCCTTGGCGCTGCTGTGATGATGCCCATCATCTTTTTCGTCGTAGGTCTGATTTTCCGCATGGGCATTGGCAAGTCTTTCAAAGCTGGTATGACCGTCGGAGTCGGATTTGTCGGGGTCAATATGGTCATCAACCTTCTGCTCGACAATCTCGGACCAGCTTCTAAAGCTATGGTCAATCGGCTCGGTCTCCACCTCACCGTGGTTGACGTGGGCTGGCCTACCGCATCAACTATTGGTTGGGGCACGCCCATCATGGTCGCTACCGTAGTTGGCTTCCTGGCCATCAACGCTCTCATGCTGGTAGCCAAGCTGACCAAGACTGTTGACGTAGATATTTTCAACTACTGGATTTTTCTTCAGGTGGGAGCGACCGTTTTTGCCGTTACCAAAAACTTCTGGTTCTCAGTCATCCTCACTTGGGTAGTTTTTGCCATCGTTCTTAAGGTTGCAGATATAGCTGCCCCCTATATTCAGAAGCAATACAACCTCAAAGGAATCTCCTTCCCCCACTTGGCAGGCCTGGCTTGGACGCCATTCGCCATCGCCATCAACTGGATTATCGACCGCATCCCAGGCTTGAATAAAATCGACTTCAACCCTGAAAAGATTCAAAAGCGCTTCGGAGCTGTGGGCGAACCTGTCGTCATCGGATTCTTCCTAGGTCTGCTTATCGGTGTGATGGCTGGGTATTCCCCTGATAAGTTCATCACCTTGGCAGTCAATATCGCAGCGGCCATGGTACTCCTGCCTAAGATGATTGACGTTTTAATCTCCGGGCTCATCGAAGTACGGGATGCCGCCGAAAAGCAGCTCAAAATTTGGTTCCCAGACCGCGAGTTCTACATTGGCATGGACACAGCCCTGCTCATTGGCGAGCCCTCAGTCCTGGCAACTGGCCTCCTGCTCATCCCCGTCGCCATCCTCCTGGCTTTCATCCTGCCCGGCAACAAGATGCTACCTTTTGCAGACTTGGCTTCACTGACATTCTTGCTGGCCTTGGTCACGCCCTTTGTGCACCGCAACATGTTCAAGATGCTCATTGTTGGCACTATCAGCATTATTATCATCCTCTACGTGGGCACTAATATCGCGCCTTTCGTCACCCAGTCGGCCATAACCAGCGGCTTAAAGCTGCCCTCAGATTTCTCGGCCATCAGCAACATGACTGGAGCTGTCAGCTCCTGGATTGGCTGGGTATCAGTCAAATTGGGGCAACTCTTCAACGCAATTGCCTAACGTCACTTCACACTTACTAGCAGCAAAGAAGTAGTATTATGAGCACAACAAAACAGTATTTTCTCACTATTGACAACGGCGGAACCAATACCAAAGTCATCATCGTAGACGATCAGGGCAAGCAACTATCAGTATCGTCCTTCCCAACCGAATCGGTGGAACGAAGGCCTGGTTTCCGGGAAGTCAATCCTGATCACATGTGGCAAGACATAGGAAAAGCATCTCGAGCTTCCATCGCTCAAGCGGGGATAAACCCGAGCCAAATCAGTGCTGTGGCACCTGTTGGCCATGGTAAGGGGCTCTATCTCTTGGACCAGAGCGGACATCCTTTCATGAACGGCATACTCTCTTCGGACAGCAGGGCCACCCGTCTCACTGACATATTTGAGTCACAGGTGGAACGCATTTATCCCATCAGCCACCAGCATGTGATGGCCATGCAATTCCCCGTGCTCCTGCGCTGGCTCAAAGAAAACGAGCCGGACCACTACCAATCCATAGGGCACGTGCTGTCTAACAAGGACTTCATCCGATTCTTGCTCACCGGCGAAGTTCTAGAAGAACAGGGCGATGCCTCAGGCAACAATTTGGTGAACTTATCTACCCAAGACTACGACTCACGCCTCTTTGACTTTTTCGGTATTCCTGAAATGCAAGAAAAAATGCCACATTTGGTCAAAGCCACGGACTCTTGCGGCAAGATCACTGCAGATGCTGCTGCCAACACAGGCATCCCGGAAGGCACCCCAGTGTATGCCGGTCTCTTCGACATTGACGCTTGCGCACTGGCTACCGGCGTGCTCACAGACGACATATTCAGCATTACGGCTGGCACCTGGAATATCAATGTTTTCCCCAGCAAGGTTCCTGCACCTGTCGACAGCGGTTGCATGGATTCGCTCTTCCCTACCGGTGGTATTTTAGTTGAAGCCTCCAGCCCCACCTCCGCTGGCAATCTCGATTACATGGTCCACATGGCCACTGGCCACGCTCCAGATTTTACGGAACTTGAATCAATGCTCAGCCGTACCGACGCTAGCTCGAGCAGCATGTTGTTCCTTCCCTTCCTCTACGGCAGCAACGTTAATTTGAAGGCGGAAAGCGCCTTCGTAGGTTTGCGCAGCTCGGATAACACCGACCAATTTATGCGCTCCATCTATGAGGGAGTGGCTTTCGCTCACCGTCAGCACATTGATCAGTTGCTCCAGGTCTTGGGCCGCAAACCGCAAGTAGCTCGCATCTCAGGTGGAGCTTGCAACTCGCCACTGTGGATTCAAATGTTTGCTGATGTGCTGAACATGCCTATCGAGACGGTCAATGGCAGCGAATTAGGCGGCCTGGGTGGTGCTATGTGTTCCGCAGTAGGCTCCGGACTCTACACCGACTTCCAAGAATCGTTCGATCAGATGTCATCCCTGGCCCACCGGTACGAGCCGAACGCCTCACAAGCTGCTATATACGACAGCAAGTATGAAGCCTACCGGTCCACTCTCGACAGTATGGACGCACTGTGGGCACCCCTACGCACCATGCAAGACACTGTAGAAAAGAGCCAGGCATGACACTCAACGCACTAGGGATATACGAAAAGGCTCTGCCTCATGATTTGACCTGGAAGGAACGCTTTGCACTAGTCCACGATTTAGGATTCAACTTTTTGGAATTCTCCATAGATGAAAGTGACGAACGTTTAGCTCGACTCGATTGGTCCCGCCATGATCGAGAGCTCTTTAGACAGGCTATGTGGTCACAACGCGCACGAATCAACACACTCATGCTCTCAGGCCATCGTCGCTTTCCTCTGGGCTCAGCAGATCCGAAAGTTCGTCAGAAAGCCTTAGACCTGATGAGCAAAGCTATTGATTTAGCCGTAGATTTGGGCATTCGCAACATTCAAGTAGCTGGCTACGACGTGTACTATGAGCCAAAATCGCTGGAAACACGGGAACGTTTCATCGAAAACTTGGAAACTTGCGTCCATCTTGCTGCAAAAAAGATGGTGATGCTCTCTATTGAAACCATGGATGACCCGTTCATGAACTCTTTAGATAAAGTGGTGTACATCAAATCGCAAATTCATAGTCCCTGGCTCCAGGCCTACCCTGATGTTGGAAACCTGACAGCCTGGCCAAATAATGACATAGGCCGCGAATTAGAGACGTATATTGACAATATTGCCGCCGTCCATTTGAAAGATTCCCAGCCGGTTACGCCTTCTTCTCCCGGCAAGTTTCGCGAGGTCCCCTTTGGAGACGGTACCGTTGATTTTGAGGCTTGCTTGCGTATTTTTGCCAGGCTGAAATACTCCGGCAGTTTCACCATTGAAATGTGGTCCCAGCAGGAGCCCAACCCTGTAGCGTGCGTCAAAGAAGCTAAAGCGTATTTTGACGCGCTTTTTCGCAAGGTCGGCATTGAACAAGAGTCAATTGAATAGAAAGAATGGTAAAAGCGATGGTTGCGTTGGCTGATTTTTCGCCTGAGGTGCGTGCTGAGGTGAAGCAGGTGCGTGAGCAGGTGGCGACTTTGCATGAGCAGTTGTTGAAGTGGAATCTTGTGGTGTGGACTGCGGGTAATGTCTCCCAGCGGCTGCGCACAGCTGATCTGATGGTGATTAAGCCCTCTGGTGTACGCTACGAGTATTTGACCCCGCAGTCGATGGTGGTTACGGACCTGGAAGGCAATGTGGTAGATGGCACTGAGGCTCCTAGTTCGGATACTGCTTCTCACGCGTATATTTACCGGCATATGCCCGACGTGTACGGCGTGGTTCACACGCATTCTACGTATGCGACGGCTTGGGCGGCGACGGGGAAGAATATTCCGTGTGGTCTGACGATGATGGGTGATGAGTTCGGTGGCCCAGTGCCGGTGGGTCCCTTCCGGTTGATTGGTTCGGAGGCAATCGGCAAAGGCGTGGTGGAGACGCTGGAGCAGTATCCTCATTCTCCGGCGGTGCTCATGCAGAACCATGGGCCGTTCACGGTTGGTAAGGACGCCGAGGCAGCGGTTAAGGCTGCGGCTATGACCGAGGAAGTAGCACACACTATGTGGGCGGCCTCCCAGTTAGGCGACATTATCGAAATCGACCCAGCTGATATTGCCAAACTCAACGACCGCTACCAAAACGTCTACGGCCAACACTGATACCTCACCCAAGGCACCAATCCAGTTGGTAGCCTCTCCTGACCTATAATGCCTTCCAATCCGACTCATCTTGGGCGCCGTAAACCGCCGGACACTGATTCACGAAGCCCCAGTAGGGATCGCCGTAGGACCAGTGCCACCATTCGGCGGGGTAGTTGACGAAACCGGCGGCGCTCATGGCTGCTGCGAGCGTCTGCCGGTGAGCGCGGGCACTTTCGCTGATATGCGGGCAGTCGGTGTAGGGCAGGTTGCGCGGTGCCTCGGGCTCTTCGTTGAAGGCGCAGCCCAAGTCCAGCTCTTGGCCCTCTCGAATCAGGGTCACGTCGACTGCACCGCCAGTTGGGTGCCCGGCCACCTGCGGCGGTGCCACATATTGGCAGGTCATCCGGTATATTTCGTCCGCGTCGAGCCCGGGATTGCGCTCAGCAAACCAGTCTAGGCTCTCCTTAAACGACTTGGTCTGCCGCTCGTAGGGCCGATAAGCCTCCTTGAGATAGAGGCTCAAGCCCTCCGGCAAAGACTGCGCAGCCTTGACCAGCATCTACCCAACACTGCGGCGGGCATAGCAAAACCGCTCCGAATCCGAGGCAATCTGCGAGCGCGACCAGTCCACCTCAAGGCGCGCATCCAGACCGGCCAACGAAACCATCGTCTCCCCGCTCTCCTGCCGCTGAACAGCCAGCACCCGAGGATCATTGAGCAGAATCATCTCCATGCCCCAATTATCCTTTGCGCCCCAGTCAACACTCAACAGCAGTTTAAAGACCATTTTCGCGTTTGGCTGGTATTTCATATCTTGCCAAACAGATATTCTACGTATAGAATTAATTTATGATACGTACAGTCTTGAAAGGAGCACGTCATGAGCGACATTACCAAGCTGACGCTGAGCATAGATAAAAAGATCGTTAAACAGGGCAAACTACTTGCCAAGCAACAGGGGCGATCCCTTTCCGCGATTGTGAGTTCGTATCTGGAATCACTGACCGCTTCACATCACATCGATGACATTGACCCACAGATTTCTGCACTTATCGGCATTGGTAAAGGGCCATACGACGAGAGCGACTACCGCCGCTATTTGGAAGAAAAGTACTCATGAGACTACTCGTAGACTGTAATGTCTTTCTAGACGTGTTTTTGGAGCGCGAAGGCCTTTATCAAAACTCCGCCCTGCTGCTCAGCCAGGCCAAACGCCTCGGATACGAACTCATTATGCCAGCCCATGCAGCACCGAACATTTTATACGTAGTGAGCAAAAACAAAAGCCGGACTACAGCCTTGAGCGCTCTAAGCCAGAGTTTAGCTTTTGCCAGCGTCGGCGCCTTAGACGAATCTGCGATCTTACGTGGGCTAAGCTATGGATTCAACGACATAGAGGACTCATTTGTAGCCGCTATAGCGCAAAAAGCCAAGGCCGACTACGTCGTTACGAACAACATCAAAGATTTCGCCCTCTCCCCCATCCCAGCCGTGACCCCCGCCGAATTCCTCGCCCGCATGGCGCAAGAGTCCTAAAGTCAAGCGCATGCATTTGAGACGGAGAAAACAAATCACATTCCCACAGCTCAGGCCAGCTGCTGCTGGAGGGTTTCTAGGTAGGCGCGCGCTGCGGGGGTGAATTTGCGGTCGGACTTCCAGACCAGATTCATGCGGGACCTGAGGCGGGGCTGCAAAAGGCGAAAGGTCAAATTTGAGTCACCAGAGACGTTGACAATGTGGTCCAAGCACAGGGCGCACCCGCAGCCTTCCGCCACGAAGAGCGAGGCATTGAAAAGCAAATTGTACGAGCCCACAATGTGCAGGTCCCGCTGGTCGAGGTTGCCCCAGCCACTAAATTCGCGGTCGAAGCGCGTCTGCATGGAGACCATCAGGGGTACGCCTACCAGATCTTCGGCGCTAATGCTCTCCTTGACTGCCAGCTCGTTGTCCCGGCGCATGAGCAGGCCCCAGCAGTCGGTTTTGGGCAGTGAAATGTAGGAGTAGCGCGTGGTGTCCATAGGCTCGAAGAGCAAGGCGAAGTCAAGCAAACCAGACTCCAGTTTGTAGGTTACCGTCTCGCCGTTACCGCTGTAGAGCTGAAAATTCACGTCAGGGTAGGTGTCTAGCATCGTCTTGGCAGCGTCGGCCAGGAGCCGGAAGCCATCGGACTCAGCGGCACCAATATACACGCTTCCGCGTACGCTCTGCTCAAGGGTGGTCAGCTCAGCCTCGGTCCGGTCGGCCATGAGCACAATCTCCCGGGCCCGGTCGCGCAGGAGCTCCCCTGCTGGCGTGAGTGTGATGGAGCGGCTGCCCCGTTCAAAGAGCTTGTGCCCCAAGTGTTCTTCCAGGTCTTTGATTTGGCGCGAGAGCGAAGGCTGAGAAATCTGCAAATACTCGGCCGCCCCAGTGATGCTCTGTTCTTCCACAATGGCGAGAAAATACCGCAATACTCGTAAGTTCATGCTCACTCCTACGCTCCTACTCGTTGCTTAAGCCTTTCTGGTCAGCGCTGCCCGGCCCGGTTGAAGCCCTGCCACTTCAGCCGTTCTTAAAAGCATAGCAAATAAGCATGAACTTTCATTCCTTATATACATTTGATATGCCTTTCTCCCCTCCCTACACTGGCTCGTAAGAGTCGGAGCTCATTGGAAGGAGCACCCATATGACAGGCGTATCCGCCCAGTCTAGACCCGCAGCCGCCGTTCTTATGGCCATAGCTCTCATGACACGCACCGCTTGTTCCCCTACTAACGGTACGCAGTCAAGCTCATCTGTCCCGGGCGGCAAGGCCTCCTTCCTTAGCTCCGGCTCCCTTCTTTTCATTCGCACGCACCTGCACCACCCACCCCGCTGAGGGCTTCAGTGTCGAGCTATCGCGCAGCATGGGTGCGACCTACATGCTGCACTTTGTTACCTATTTTTTATCAGCAAAGAAAGGAAAACTGTGAAAGCAGCAATATATTCAGCACCCGGCCAAGTCAGCTGCCAGGAGGCAGCCAAGCCTAGCCCCACCAACCCCGACGAGCTTGTCATGCGCGTGGTTCGCGCCTGCGTTTGCGGGTCAGACCTCTGGTGGTACCGGGGTGTCAGCCCGCGCGAAGCCAACACTTCCGTAGGCCATGAGGCCATCGGGATAGTGGACCAAGTCGGCAGCAATGTCCACTCAGTCCAGCCCGGCGACTTTATTATTGTCCCCTTCGCTTACTCCTGTGGAGTGTGCCCAGTGTGCAAAGCCGGTTTCGAGGCCACCTGCCCCAATGGCGGTTTCTTCGACGCTGGTGAGCCTGGCTTAGGCGCACAAGCTGAGTACATGCGCGTGCCCAAGGCCGACGGCACGGTGGTAGTGGTCCCCGGTGGCTGTGAGCGAGCTCAAGACTTCTCCGACACCATGCTGGCTGACTTGCTCACCCTCTCCGACGTGATGGGCACGGGCTACCACGCGGCGGCCACAGCAGAAGTCAAAGCTGGCGACACCGTGGCCGTCGTTGGCGACGGAGCCGTAGGCCTGTGCGGTGTTATCGCCGCTCAACTACGGGGTGCCAGCCGGATTATTGCCCTCTCCGGCCACCCCGACCGGCAGGCTCTAGCCCGCGAATTTGGAGCCACCGACATCGTCTCCGAACGCGGCCAAGAAGCAGTTGACAAAGTCAAGGAACTGACCGACGGCTGGGGCACGGACGCGGTCTTGGAATGCGTCGGCTCAGCCCAGGCCACCACTACGGCCCTCGACATTGCCCGCAATGGTGCTGTAGTAGGGCGTGTCGGCGTTCCTCACGATGAGCGAGTGGACCCAGAAGCCATGTTCTTCCGCAATCTCGGCCTGCGCGGCGGACCAGCTTCTGTGCGCACCTGGGACCAGCAGGTCCTGCTCAATGCCGTGTTACAGGGCAAAATCCACCCCGGCAAGGTCTTCACCAGCGAATACGACCTGGACCA
The DNA here is from genome assembly GCA_033127725.1 of Bombiscardovia nodaiensis. Taxonomy (NCBI): domain Bacteria; kingdom Bacillati; phylum Actinomycetota; class Actinomycetes; order Bifidobacteriales; family Bifidobacteriaceae; genus Bombiscardovia; species Bombiscardovia nodaiensis. Next base: position 1,611,159 of record AP026798.1, read on the forward strand.
CATCGCCGACGCCTACACAGCTATGGATCAGCGCGCCACCATCAAGTCCCTCATCCGCGTATCTGAAGTCTGATTTTCAGGGTAGGAACAACGTGCGCTCTCGGGTGCCATTCAAACCTGCCCTGTAGTTGAACAGTCCGCTCTACGCCCCAAGCATCCACATACTCCCTCGGATTACAGCCCGCGCACTTGCACTTCAAGCCGCTTAAAGGTATAGGCTTGCATACAGTTAACCGCAAGCACAATCATGGTCCGAGAGCAGCGCAAACTAAGCCTCAGCAATAGCAGCGAACACTCCTCAAAGAGAGAGTAAACCTGTACACCACAGAAAGAAGCTCGATGTCCAGCACCCAATGCACCACCGACACTCACCACCCACCGAAAGCTGTCAGCACTCAGGAGCAGTTGACAGGTGAACGTGCTGCCTTCCGCGCGCACGATCACTCCTACGAGAACGTTACCTTCGCTGACGGCGAGTCACCGCTCAAGCACGCACGGAATATCCGACTCACCGGCTCCCTCTTCAAGTGGAAGTATCCGCTCTGGTACTGCCAGCAAGTATGTATGGAAGACTGCACACTTTTCGAGATGGCTCGCTCCGGCGTCTGGTACACCCACGATATCGCCATTCGCAACTCCACTATCGAGGCCCCTAAAACCTTCCGCCGGTCCTCAGGAATTCGCCTAGAAAACGTGACGATTCCTAATGCCGATGAAACCTTGTGGACTTGCTCCGAGATTGACATGTCCGAAGTGAGCGCCCAAGGGGACTATTTTGGCAAAGATAGCTGTCATATCCACGCCCGCCATTTTAACCTTGCCGGCAACTATGTTTTCGACGGAGGCAGCGACATCACTATCGAAGACGCCCGAATTCTGTCTAAGGACGCCTTTTGGAACACTGAAAATGTCACAGTAAAGAACTCCTCTATTTACGGCGAATATCTAGGCTGGAATTCCAAAAATCTCACGTTCGAAAATTGCACTATTGAGAGCTTGCAAGGCTTGTGCTACATAGAAAATCTGACTATGCGTCACTGCAGACTACTCAACACCAACTTGTCCTTTGAGTATTCAACAGTGGACGCGCAAATCGACAGTCACATCGACAGTGTGTTCAATCCCTCCGCCGGTATCATCCGCGCTAAAAGTATTGGTGAAATAACCCTGGATCCCACCTGCATTGATCCATCTCGCACCCAGATTATCTGCCCACAAGAGACAGCTTCAAAGTAGGTTCAGGCAGATGAAACCATAGAGGATTTATTGAATATGAAATGAAAAGTGGGTTTGCGGGAAACACCTCTCACAAACCCACTAGATATTGCTGTCCAAAACTGACTGGGCCAGGCACTTACGCAAACTCACAAACCCAAGCCCAGCAGCTAAACAGTTCAGATGCCGAAGACCTTCTTAACGATTTTCTCCACGGTATCGCCGGAGAGCTCAGCAGCATCGTTCTTGGTCTGGTTGATGCGGCCGAAGAGCTTATCGGCCTCTTCCACGGTAAACTCCTTGCCCGCTTCCTTGCCAATCTCAATCACATCATTGACGCTCCGAGCTTCGTTCAGCTTGTTTACCAGTGTTTTCTCATCCATATTGAGCACCTTCGTTCCTTGACTAACGGACTGTTTCTCGTCTCTATTGTAGTGCCTTCCAGCGATTGCGTTTCCTGAACGGCCCAGCGCGTAAGTGGGAGCCGCTAAACTGGGCCTATGTGTGGACGATTCGCGGCGGCTGTAGACTACCAGGAACTCGCTGAGCTCTATGCGGCAACTGAAGGGTCTGGCCTGCCGCGCGCTTCTTGGAATATCTCACCCGGGCAGCAGATTGCCTTGCTTGCTCAAGATGAACACGGGCAGCGGCACTTGAACGCGGCCCTGTGGAATCTCGTGCCCCCTTGGGCTCCCTCGCTCAAGCTGGACTACCCCACCCACAACGCCCGGGTCGAATCCGCGCTTGAGAAACGCACCTACGGCGAAGCAGCGCGCAGCCACCGGGCGCTCATCCCCGCCTCGGGCTACTACGAGTGGACCCGCGCCCACGAGCCCTACTACTTTTGCTCCCCCAACAAAGAACCCCTGCTGATCGGCGGCCTCTACTCCTGGTGGCGGGCCGACGAGCGCTCCCCTTGGGTGCTGACGGCCACCATTCTCACCAGGCAAGCTGAGGGCCGGGCGGCCCAAATCCATGACCGCATGCCAGTCTTGATTGACCCTAAGCTAGTAGATGACTGGCTGGATCCGAACGTGGACGGCGCACAAATCCTGCCGGAGGCGGCGCAGACCGGGCTAGCTCTCTCGGCAGAACTCATCTGCTGGCAGGTTGCCCCTTTGAAGGGAGACGGACCGGAGCTGACTGAGGGCATTACCCTCAAATTGTAAACGTTTGCATGAGCACGCAGGCTCAGAGCTCGAAGCCCAGCTCCTCGGCGGCCTGGGTTGGCACCGGGTCGTAGGCCCAGTATTCGCCCAAGTTCTCGTCGGAAGTCAGACTACGCGGCTGAGCTTGGTCAATGTACACCTCACCACTCAGGTGGTCGGTCTCGTGTTGGAAAATGCGGGCCGGCCAACCGTGCAAGTGCTCCTCGTGCGCCTTGCCGGACTCGTCCTGCCAAGTGGCCGTAATGTCCAGCCAGCGCTTGCGCACAGCCTGGTAGCCCTCGAAGGAGAGGCAGCCCTCGTAAAAGCTGGCGCACTGGCTGCCGATGGGCTCATAGTGCGGGTTGATGATGGTCCGGAAGGGCAGCTCGGCAATTTCTCGCGGGTCATCCTCGTCGTCTCGCAGGTGGTCCTCAACTACCGCAAAAGCTAGTCCAAGACCGATTTGCGGGGCAGCCAGGCCCACGCCAGGCGCCTCCAGCATGGTCTGATGCATGGCTTCAATCAGCTTGGCTAGGGTCTTGCGCTTGAGCTGGCCCTCGTATGCTACGGCCGGCTGCCGCAGCACTGGCTCCCCCAGTTGCACGATTGGCAGAAGTTGCTCTTCGCCCGCCTGGGCGAGCGCCTGCTCTACCTCGGCGTTAAGCTCCGTGTCCACCTTCAAGTCTTTACCAAACATGACTTTTTCCACTATTCCTTCCTATGAGCCCTGCGTCCGAAACACCTCGCTATTACCCGCACAAGGCTACGTGAAACCCGAACTTTCCACCCAGTCAATTCCACAAGCCAGAGCCAGCGCCCAACAGGCAAATACATGCCAAAAGTCACTAGCTGAACCTTGCGGACTTGAAAGCGCACTCCTTACAGGGCCAGCTCGTCGGCCACAACTTGCGCCAGCCGCTGGCAGACCTCGTCGGCCTGCTCCTGGGTCTCAGCCTCGACCATCACGCGCACCAGCGGTTCAGTACCCGAAGCCCGCAAGAGCACCCGGCCCGTGTCTCCCAGGACCTGCTCTTCTCGCTCGACGGCTGCTTGCACCTTGGCGTTCGTGTTGGCCGCAGCCTTGTCCACGTTCGGCACGTTGACCAGCTGCTGGGGCAACTGTGGGAAGTCGGCCGCCAGCTCCTTCAAGCTCTTGCCCGAACGCACCACTTCCTTAGCCAGGGTCAGGGCTGTGAGCGTGCCGTCGCCGGTCGTGGCGAACTCGCGGTTGATGACGTGCCCAGACTGCTCGCCGCCCAAGGTGAAGCCGCCGCGCAGCATCTCTTCCAATACATAGCGGTCACCAACCCCTGTTTGCACGGTGGCGATACCCATGTCTTTCAGGGCCAGCTTAAGGCCCAAATTGCTCATGACCGTTACGACCAGAGTATCGTTGGCCAGCTTGCCTTCGCGCTGCTTGGCCCGGGCTAGAATGCCCATAATTTGATCGCCGTTGACCATGTTGCCGTCTTCATCCACGGCCAGGCAGCGGTCGGCGTCACCGTCGAAGGCCACGCCCATAGCCGCGTCCGAAGCCTTGACCATGGCCTGGAGCTGCTCAGGATGGGTGGAGCCCGCGTGCTTGTTGATGTTGTAGCCGTCGGGCGAGGCATTAATCACCACCACGTCCGCGCCAGCCCGGCGCAGGGCCTCAGGTGCCACTACGGAAGTAGCTCCGTTAGCACAGTCGGCTACCAGGCGCAGTCCGGCAAGGGGCTTGGGCTGCACCTTGTCTGGCCCAGTCGGCGCTACCGACTCCACCAGGTGCTGGATGTACATGTTCGTGGCGGTCACTTCGTCCCGGGAGATGCGCCCAACTCCTGCCCCTGTGGGCCGCTCCCAGTCCTGGCCGAGCACGGCCTCAATGTCGTCTTCCTTGGTGTCGGGCAGTTTGAAACCGCCGCGGGCGAAGAACTTAATGCCGTTGTCGGGCATGGGGTTGTGGGAGGCGGAAATCACCGCGCCCATCTCTACGTTCAGCTCAGAAGTTAAGTAAGCGATGCCCGGAGTGGGAATAATGCCCACGTCAATCACGTCGAAGCCACCGGCAGACATACCTGCCGCCAGGGCCGAAGCCAAAAAGTCGCCGGAAACGCGCGTATCGCGACCCACCAGAGCCCGCCGTCTGCCCTCCTGCTGGGAGCCAGAGCCCGAGCCAAGCACCCGCACCGCTGCGTCTCCTAAGTCCAGAGCCAGCTGCGCCGTCAGCTCCCTGTTTGCAAGTCCACGTACTCCATCAGTCCCGAATAGCCTGGGCATGTCACTCCTCGCTCCATCCAATGCGAGCCGCCGAGCCCGCCAAACAGCATACAGCCCTAGCCTAATACCAGGAGGGCACCGGCAGGGCAGCAAGACAGAAGGCCCTGCAATTTCTCCACTGAGCGCGCGAGTCACGGATGGATTCGCGGGGAGCAGCGGCTTGCAGGGCCTTCTCTTCTTTACGCTTGTCTAGACAGCTTTCACCATCTGCGCGCCTGCTGACACCAAACGGCACCAGCAAGCGCGGCAAACAATCGTCTCAACCGCCGAAATTTACTGACAAACGTACACTACTTGCGCAAGCCTTCGTTATAGGTCTGCACATGCAGGGCCCGGCGGGAGGCTTCCACGTTTTGAATAATCATGCCGCGCAGGGCCTTGGGCGCATCCCCGTGCGCTGCCAGCCAAGCGTCACCGGTGCGCACCAGCGTGGCTGGGTCGGCCTTGTAGGGGTAGAGGCCGCCTGCCGAGAGCGGGTTCAGGAGCGTTTCGGCAATATGGAAGGTCTTGTGGGCCCAAACCCAGTCCACGGCCTCGAAATACTTGTCTATGTAGGGCGCATACAGGTCCTCATCGCCGGAACCAGAGAAGCCGTCGGCCGCCGCCTCAATCTGCGAGTTGGTCAGATTCTCATTGTGCAGGGCCTGATCCCAAGCCCAAGCCTTGGCCGCCTTGGTGGGGCGCACAGCGCGGGCACCCATAGCGAACTCGCGGTTTTCGGTGGTGTCGCGCTTGCTCAGCTCGGCTTCAATCTCGTCCTCGGAGGCCATGTTCTGCCCGGCGAGCGCGTGAATTACGGACCAGCGCATGTTGTTGTCCACTTCCAAGTCCTTGAGCTCGCTGGAACCGGAGAGCATAGCGCGGGCGTGGTCCTCAAAGTCCTGGTCGTCGCCGTAGCCCAGGTAGGCCTGGACCAGCTGGAGCTGCTCGTCGGAGCCAGGCTCAGCTGCCAAGGCCAACTGCCAGAGGCCCTGCGCCACTTCTTCCAGAACTTCTGGCCGGCGGGACTTGGGCACAAACGAATGAGCCGTGGTAGACAGCTGGCCCAGGGCGTAGCGGAAGGTGGTGGACTGATGCTCGCTCGAAAGCGTCTTCAAGACGAGCCGCACGAAGTCCTCAGCCGGGTACTCACCGTCGCGGGTCATATCCCAGAAGCTCAGGAGGACCACTGCACGAGCCAGGCTGTCCTCAAAGAGGTAGAGGTTCTCCTGGGCGAACTTCAGGGATTCAGCGTCCAGACGCAGCTTGGCGTAGGTCAGGTCGTCGTCGTTAATCAGCATGAAGTCGGGGCGGACCTTGCCCACCACTTCGCTGATGGCCGTGGACTCGCCGTCGATGTCGAGCTCGAAGCGGTCGGTGCGCACAACCTTGCCCTCGCCGTTCTTAGAGTAGAAGCCAATACCGAGGCGGTGAGGCCGCAGGACTGGGCTCTCCTCGGGTGCGGACTGCTCGATAGACATGGCCGTAATGCGGCCCTCGGCGTCGGTCGAAACCTTGGAGGTGAGCGTGTTGATGCCGGACTCCTCCAACCACTGGGCGGACCAGGCTTTCAGGTCGCGGCCGGAAGTGGCCTCTAGCTCGGCCAGGAGGTCAGCCAGGGTGGCGTTGGAGTAGGCGTGCTTCTCCAGGTAGTTGTGGATGCCCTGGAAGAACTGCTCGCGACCCACGTAAGCCACCAGCTGCTTCAAGACAGAAGCGCCCTTGGCGTAGGTGATGCCGTCGAAGTTGACCTCGGTGTCGTGCAGGTCGTTGATCGGCGCCACAATCGGGTGCGTGGTGGGCAGCTGGTCCTCGGTCAGGGCCCAGGACTTCTCGCCCGAGCAGAAGGTGGCCCAGTCGTCGGACCATTCGGTGGCCTCAGCCGTGCACAGGGTGGACATGAACTCGGCGAAGGATTCGTTCAACCACAGGTCGTTCCACCACTTCATGGTCACCAGGTCGCCGAACCACATGTGGGCCATCTCATGCAAGACGGTCTCCACGCGGCGGTTAATCTTGGCACCGGTGGCCTTGGACTCGAAGATGTACTGGTCGCGGAAGGTGACCAGGCCAATGTTTTCCATGGCTCCCGCATTGTATTCGGGCACAAAAATCTGGTCGTACTTGGCGTAGGGGTAGGGCACGCCCCAGGTCTTGGCGTAGAAGGCGAAGCCCTTCTTGGAGATGTCGAAGAGGTAGTCGGCATCCTTGTCGAGCGCAGACTTCAAAGCCTGGCGGCAGTACAGGCCCATGGGCACCGTGCGGCCGTCCTCGTTGGCGTACTCGGTGGTCCACTGGGCGTAGGGGCCGGCGCAGATGGCAGTTAAGTAGGAGCTCATCCTGGGCGTGGTCTCAAAAGTCCAGCGCTTGGAGCCCTCTGCTGGCGCCTTTTCCAGGGTGCCAGGCTTGGTCTGCTGGTCTACGGGCTCGCAGGAGGAGGCGGGCATGTTCCCCAAGACGATCCAAGACTCAGGGGCCACGACCGAGAAGTCGAAGGTGGCTTTGAGGTCGGGCTGGTCGAAGACGGCGTACATGCGGCGGGCGTCCGGCACCTCAAACTGGCTGTAAAGGTAGACGCGCCCGTCGGAGGGGTCCACGGACCGGTGCAGACCCTCGCCCGTATGGGAGTAGTCGCACAGGGCCTTCACCTTCACCTCGTTGTGGACCTTCAAGCTTTTGAGCTCAATGCGGCTGTCCTGCCAGACCTTGGCCGGGTCCAAGGCCACGCCGTTGAGCTCCACCGAGTCCACCCGGGAGCCGATCAAGTCCAAAAACGTTGAGGCCCCGCGCTTGGCGGCGTCGAAGCTGATGACCGCCTCCGAAGTAAAGGACTTGGGCCCCTGGGTCAGGTCGAGACTGACCGTGTACTTGGGGTTGGAAACGATGCTCGCGCGCTCTTGTGCTTCCACGCGAGTCAGATTGGCTCCTGGCATGCTTGCGTTCCTTTCTGCTGCCGTATTCGCTCGTGCCCGCTCGCCTGCGCCCGGTCCAGCCGACTACTGCTGCCTACCTTTGGCACCGCGAGGGTTCATACCCTCCCACTCTATCCGCAACCGTGCGCAATTCCCCCTCCTCCCGCGCCCCTCCCGCTTTGAGCAGACCCGCGCTCGCTCAGATGCGCGCAAGACCCGCCACTAACCAACAACAGGAGCTTAAAGAGTTGTGCTGTTTAACGCGATTACATATAATAAAAGCGCTTCCCTTAGCGATAAGGAAGGCTCCAAGAGCCGGGGCATTCCCCCGGCATTTCTTTCGTCCGTCAGGGATTCCCGAGTTATACGCACACATTTTGGCCATTAACCCGTATATCCCTAACTTACACTGGTTGAATATCCATACTCAGATAGTAATGCTAGACTTTGTTTGAATAAGAAGGGCGGTAGCGTGTCTGAATCGGTTGGGGAATCGGATTCGCCGCGTATCGGCCAAAGCAAGTTTCCTGAGTTTTTGCGGGCGGAGTGCTTTCCAGCACTGGTAGCGCTCGTTTGGAGGGGTTATGCGTCGTTTTCATTCAGCCAGCGCAGTTGTGCTCGCGCTAGCGCTCACTATCCTAGGGGGGGGGGCTGCTAATTTAGTGCAGCCCGCCCACGCCAATCCCGCCCACAGCAACTCCTCCCAACCCCATATCACCCCCCGAATCGAAGATTCTGAAACCAAAGACGGTTTCACTTTCACACCCGTATCAGGCTCTACAACTGGCGGAACCGATATCACCATCACGCCACCTACTATGCCCAAAGACCTGAAATTCACAAAAATCAGTACAGGAGGTAATTACACCATCGGCATCGCAACCGACGGCTATTTATATTCATGGGGTGCAGGGGCACACTTGATTGGGCAGAGTTCATCGTCGAATTACGTCCCCGTAAAAGTAAACGCACCGGTCAAATTTACCGACATCAGTGCCGGCCCCAGCCACGCTTTGGCGATAGGAACCGACGGCAAAACTTACGCATGGGGTCGTAACAACTACGGACAACTCGGAATTGCCTCCACCTCAGGGACAAATACCGTAACAACTACGCCAACACCCATAGACGGCAATTTTCATTTTACAAAAATCCGAGTAGGTAAATCTGGGGATAGCTTCTCATTGGGATTGACCTCGGACGGCGCTATCTATTCATGGGGATCAAATTCAATTCACCAATTAGGCAGGCCAGACAACGACCGCTCCGGCACTCCCAATCCGACTCCGAAACCCATACAAACCAGTGCCAAGTTTAAAGATATGAGCGCCGGAGGATGGTTCGCTCTAGCTCTGACCGCAGATGGAATAGTGTATGCCTGGGGCAGAAATCACGGTGAGCTGTGCAATGGGACCACTAACGATCACGGAGATTACAGACCGGATACAGGTTCCGCAATACCGACTCCCATAGCTTCAAGCCTCAAATTCGCTGTAATCGCTGCAGGTGGGAGACATGCCGTTGCCCTTACTTCTTCGGGAATCATGTATGGCTGGGGAGACAATGTCTGCGGTCAACTTGGCACTACCTATAACATGGGCCGAGATGATGGCTGGAGCGCCGACGTGCCCGTTACAACACCACAAAGAGCGCAAACAAGCCTTACATTTGTCAGCGCTGATGCTGGCTATGATTCGACCGTAACCTTGGCAGCAAATGGTGTTGCTTACGCATGCGGAGAGAACGACTACGGCCAATTGGGTAACGGTTCCTCAGATTCTGACGGCTATGGACTGCACCCCTATTTTAGCGCGGTCTCAACCAACGCTCGCTTCACAACCATCAGCTCACTCGGTGGCGTAATTGTGGCTATCGCTACCGACGGTACAGCTTATGGCTGGGGCTGGGCAAGTGACGGCCAACTTGGTAACTACCCTCCTCAAACAATGCAGAAAACACCTGTCCCGGTTAGCGACCCTACAGTTACCATCGATTACGCCATGTTTGATAACCGTTATTACGCCAGTGCAACGCAGGATCCAGTTACCAAACTTTGGCATATTGTCTCACCAGCACATGCCGAAGGCGCTGTTGACGTTGTCATGTACTGGAAGATTAGTGGGGCCCAGCAGCCAGAGGTCACCTTTAAATTCACTTACAAGGCGCCCCGCGTTGTCAGTTTTGAACTGAACGGTGCGCCGGGCACAAAACCAGCGAACCAGCAAGTGCCACCGAACGGGCACGTAACTTGGCCCAACCCAACTCCCACCTGGGATAAGCACTGGTTTGACGGGTGGTTTACTAGCGGTGGGAAGGCATGGGATTTCGATACTCCTGTTAGCGCGGATATGACGCTGACTGCTAAGTGGGAGGTGTATCAGTTTTCAATGAACCCGAATCATGGGTCCACTAATGGCAGCCCCACTGCGATTACGCCGCCGGCGGCGCCTACCGGGATTCGGTTTATGCAGGTGAGCGCGGGAGACCGGCATACGCTGGCAATCGGGTCGGACGGTAACGCCTACGCCTGGGGCAACAATACGAGCGGTCAGCTAGGCACACGTATCAGCGCCGGGGGCACGGCCACCGCTCCCGAACGCGTACGCTCCCCAGCAGGCGTGCGATTCACCCAGGTCAGTGCCGGCGGCAACCATAGCCTGGCCATCGACAGCAGAGGCCACGCCTGGGCCTGGGGCTGGAACTACTATGGACAGGTGGGCGTGGAAGATAGCGCCAACCAGCCCATCCCCGTAGATCTCAGCGCCGCCGGACGACTGCCCACTAACATCGTTCAGGTCAGCGCCGGAGGCTGGCACAGCCTTGCCATCGACACCAGCGGGCACGTTTGGGTCTGGGGACTCAACCAAAACAACCAGCTGGGTATCACGGCCAACGCGGGCAACTACATGCCCAACAAGACGCCCACCGACTTGAACGTCAGCGGACGGCTGCCGGCGGGCATCAGTCAGGTCAGCGCCGGAGCCAAGCACAGCCTGGCCATCGACGCTAACAAACACGTTTGGGCTTGGGGAGACAATGTCTCGGCACAGCTGGGGTTGCTCGCCGGAAGCAGCGGCGCCGCGCCCACCGACCTGAACGCCGCCGGCAGACTCACCGCAGCCATCATCAAGGTCAGTGCCGGAAATGAGCACACCCTCGCCATCGACACCAACGGACACGCCTGGAGCTGGGGCAACAACCGATACGGCCAACTCGGTCACACCACCAACTCCGGCATCATATTGAACGTGTACACACTCACCGACCTGAGCGCCGCAGGGAGGCTGCCAGCCGGTATCAGCGACATCAGCGCAGGCGACAGCCACAGCCTGGCCATCGACAGCTCAGGGCATACCTGGAGCTGGGGGTCCAACGAGAGCGGGCAGCTGGGTGTGACCACTAACAACGGTAACACCCAAGCCAACCCCACACCTATCGACCTGAACGCCGGAGGGCGACTGTCCAACGCAATCAACCGGATCAGTGCCGGGGGCAGTCATAGCGCGGCCATCGACAGCGACCAGCAAATCCTGGTATGGGGCGACAACAACTACGGGCAGCAAGCCGACGGAACGATTAGTAATGTAAGCAATCCCGCACCCAGACAGCCTAACCCGCAAAAGCTCATTATCACCGGGGTTAAGTTCGACCAAACCGAACTCAATGCAGCACCTACATGGGATTCCACCAACCACGTCTGGAAGCTCACTAGCCCAGCCCACACCAGTGGGGCAGTCACCACATCCATCCACTGGACCCTAGGCGGAACAGCGCAAATCGACTATCCCCTTCCCTACACCTACGAATGGCCTCTTCCGGCCGCCGGAGCCATTCCCCTCCAGCGCCTCAGCGGAGGTGCTCTCCTAGCTCTCAGTCTCCTATCAGCAGCCGCATATGTTGCCTATCAGCTAGCTCGTAAGCGCAAGTAGCATCAGGGAAGCCACTCCGGCATGGGAAACGAATTCGCCCGTTGGTACTTACACAGGCAACACCGCAGGTGTAAGTACCAACGGGCATTTACACACTCACGAAGGCTAGTACTGCTAGTACGATTAAGCATAATCACTCATCAAAGTGGATAATAACGCACTGACAGCGGAAGGAGAGCCCAATTGGCTAAGCAAAATAGGCATTCGCAAGATTCCATTTGCTTTCAACACAGCTCCCGCTCTAAGCAGACCCGAGCTTGACAAGATGTGCACCCTTTCCCCGCTTCCGCTCCATTATTCCCGCGCTCACACTGTGATTTGATTAATGTACCGGTGAGCAGCACGCGCAATACCTAATCTGTTAGCCGGTAACAAAAAGAAACGATTGTCTAACCTGATTGCGTATAATAAAAGCGCTTCCCTCAGCAATGAGGAAGGCTCCAAGAGCCGGGGGCATTCCCCCGGCATTTTCTTTCTTTCGTCAGGGGTTCCCATGTCCGAACTCAGCATCATGGTAGATGAATCTGGCGAATGGGGAAAAATGTCGAAATACTATCTCATAACTTTGGTCTTCCACGAACAAGACTGCCCAATCGAAGAAGCCATTCAACATTACGAGCAACATCTCACGGATAGTTCCCTGCCCGATATCCCTTTTCATACCGGTCCTCTTTTAAACGGGCACGACGATTACGAAACACTTAGCATGGAGCAGCGCAAAAAGCTTCTCATCGCCTTCTTTATGCTCGCCCAAAGCATGCCATTCACATACGTTACATTCATTCACGAAAAAAGTGAGTTCCACAACAACAAGGCCCGCTTTGAGGCAAAGCTCAAACAAGACTTAGCTGATTTTCTCTTCCTTCACTTAGAAAAGTTTCAATCATTTGAAACCATCAAAGTGTATTACGACAACGGGCAAAACGTAGTGTCAAACGCTTTGAGGGATTCAATTGGCTACGCACTCTCCAAAGAGGCAGTCATATACAAAAATACCAGTCCTGAAAAATACCGACTGATACAAGTTGCTGATTTCCTATGCACACTAGAGCTCACAGCAGAAAAGTTTGATGCCAAGGAAGCGACTGCAACTGATATTAAAATATTTCAAAGCCGTCAAATCTTCCGCAAGAACTATTTGAAGAAAATCCGCAAAAAGCGCATGCTGTAGCAACGCGAGACAGCCCGTGCAGTTTCCCCAATGGACGAGTTTAATGAGCATATGCATTTCTTTCTTCCACCTTGCAGAACGCCGCGATTACAAGCTCAACCTACTGTAACCAAGCCAAGAAACCAACATGTTGCACTGATAACTTGAACCACGGGCCACCCGCATTGGTTTGAATCAAGCGAACTGTTAATACACTCTGACTGTGTTTTAACGGGTGTCGAATCCCTTCTCCTGCAACTGTTTGTGTTGTGACTTCAAGCAGAAATCACTTTTCTACCCTCCCAACATGCCAAACTTTCACGCGTCATTTCTTCGAGGAAAACCGACGATTTAACGCTCTCAGGCCTAGCAGTATGACTATAAGTTGCATCAACAGCAATTGAGGTGCTTTAACCAGTTTGCTATCGTGGGCACATTCAGTGGCGGATTCATTATAAGAATCGACAACCTCGGGCAGACAGGGAAGATCTTCTTTGACCTCTTCATTGTCCTTCACCTGCTCAATTTGATTCTCAAACGGCCCATCCTTAGGCAAAAGTCTTTCATCAAAAACTTGGAAGAAATACCTAGTCAGCACCAAAGCAAACAGAGCTTGTATCAAGGTCGATACTCCACCGTTTCTACCTGGCATTTTGTCCAACAGCCAAACAACGATAACAAGATTAAGCGTCATATCGATTATCGGATACACACAAGTTCTGATGAACCATCGCCTGTCAGAAGGCTGTGTAGTGAATATGTCTGAAAGCCAATACCCTACGGTGAACGCACAAAGAAAGTCTGCAGCCACCAGAAGCATCGAGTTTATTATTACATCCGCGTTGTAGTCAACATCCACCTTAACAAGAATCCATGCTACTGCTATAATCGCGAACGTTATTTCCACCAAGTACAGCGAATAAACTATATATTCCTCACGACTCACCTGTTGACATTTTATTGTTGGTAGCCTCGAAACCAGCACATATAAAACTACTACCTGGCAGAAGTCAATAATAATAAATGAGAATCTGCTTGACCAAGTACTTTCCCATAACCAATCTGCAAGCTTCACCAGAAAAGCAGTCTTTGGACACCAACTCTCAATAGAGTTACGCACTCCAACTAACTTAGGATAAAACAAAGAATGATGAGAATATACAGCAGCGATGCAGACTAAAAGAACGATGCCAATTAAGGCCAGAGCAGCAACAATTCCATCCACTCGATGAGCAGCTACTTTTTCAGGTAACTGCTTTGCTCTACCGTTTATCTGTTGCTCTCTGCTAGTACCCATAGTCCCTTCCACCAAGTTTTATTTACTTTAGTCACGCTTATAAAAACGATGACACACGTTGACGTACTCATCTTCCGTAAGTCAACAATACTGTTGTGAGTCATATTCAACTCCGCCTTTACAACATTTCCCAACAAGTATCTGCTTTCAACGCGAGCCAGTACTCCCCACTGCTAGATTCACAGACAAAAATGTTTGTTAGACTGGAGTACACCTGGGCGGGGTGAGTCTCGTCTTTGCTTTCAAGATGCCGACTCCATTGAGTCGGCATCTTCGTACTCCTCGAAACTGGGTCATACGCACACATTTTGGCGTATATCCTAGGACTCAAACAAATCGCTGAAGTGCTCCCGATAGTTCCCCATAAATCAGTTTGAACAGGCATTCGAGTCGAGCACATCCCCCTTTCACCATTTAACTTACACTGGTTGAATATCCATACTCAGATAGTGATGCTAGACTTGGTTTAAATAAGAAGGGCGGTAGCGTGCCTGAATCGGTTGGGGAATCAGATTCGCCGCGTATCGCCCAAAGCAAGTTTCCTGAGTTTTGCGGGCGGAGTGCTGTCCAACACTGATAGAGCCCGTTTGGAGGGGTTATGCGTCGCTTTCGTTCTGCCAGTGCGGTTGTGCTCGCGCTAGCGCTCACTGTCCTGGGGGGGGGGATTCGCGCTAGTCAGCTCCTCCCACGCTGACCCAGCTCCACAAAACCCCACAAGCCCACTCCTGCGCTACGGCAACAACACCTCCGAAACTGTAGACGGTTTCACTCTCTCCCCTACTAAGGGTCCTGCTAGTCAGGACGCGACCGCCACCCTCACTCCGCCTGCTCCGCCTGCTGGGGTACACTTCACACAGGTTAGCACAAGCGTTGAGCACAGTCTTGCTATCGGTTCAGACGGCAACACTTACGCATGGGGTCACAACTTGAGTGGGGATCTTGGTATTGGTGTCATTTCTGCTCCTGTGCCGGCACCAATGCGGGTACATACTCCTGCTGGCGTGCATTTCACCCAGGTCAGCGCAGGGGAATACCACAGTCTCGCTATCGGCGATGACGGCCACGCCTACGCATGGGGATTTGGCGCTTACCTCGGTAACGGTGGCCGAGTAGACCAGTATTCGCCAGTGCGAGTGGATCAAACCCTACTCGATACCACACCTGGAGCACGATACACCAGCATCAGCGCAGGAACAGACCACAGCCTTGCTATTGGTAGTGACGGGCACGTCTATTCGTGGGGAAACAATACGTCTGGGCAACTCGGTGTTGGCCCAGGCGGTAACTGGCAGCAGTTAACGCCAGTACGGGTGGATCAAACCCTACTGAACACCACACCAGGAGCACGATACACCAGCATCAGCGCAGGAAACATGTATAGTCTCGCCATTGGAAGTGACGGCCACACCTACGCGTGGGGTTTCAATGGACAGGGAGTACTTGGCGATGGCAGCGGTTCCGGCCAATACACGCCAGTACGGGTGGATCAAACCCTGCTTGATACCACCCCAGGGGCACGATACACCAGCATCAGCGCAGGATTTGATCACGCCCTAGCTATCGGTAGCGACGGCCACGCCTACGCATGGGGGAGCAATTTTTCTGGCCAGCTCGGAGACGGGACGACAACCGACCGGCATACACCCATCCGTGTGAACCAAACCCTTTTAAGCAGCACACCAGGAGCCATCTACACCAGCGTCGCCACAGGTGTAGACCATAGTCTCGCCATCGGTAGTGACGGCCATATCTACGCTTGGGGACACAACACCAACGGAGCCATAGGTGATGGCACCAACTTGAATACCCGTCTGATCCCTGTCCGCACCGATCAAACAGCATTAGGCAACACCAACCGTTACACCAGCATCAGCGCAGGAGAAGGCTTCAGCCTCGCCATCGGCAGCAACGGATACGCCTACAGCTGGGGACTCAATAGTAACTTTAATCTTGGAAACACCTATCGAGTAGAGCGAGACATTCCCGGTCCAGTTGCCGTACCACGGTACGTGATCGACACGGTAAAATTCGACACCACGGCCGTTACCCAGAAAACCGTGAACACCAGCACCGGCACTTGGGACATGCACGTCCCACAACACCCCGCAGGAGCGGTGACAGTCACCGTCGGCTATCACCTCGACGCTCTCGACGACAACGGCAACATCCTCCTACCCAACTACGGAAGCGACACCGTCACACTCCACTACACCTACAAAGCCTTCTACAAAGTCGACTTTAGTCTCGGCGATGCCATCGGTAACACGAGTAGCCCCACACCAGCCTCTCAAACCGTATACTCCGACGACCCGCAGCCCATTAAATTCCCCAACCCAACCCCACCTGGGAGCATCACTGGTTTACGGGTTGGACTACTAACGGTACTGACTACTGGGACTTCACTAAACCTGTCACCAGCAGTATGACCTTGACTGCTAAATGGGAGGAATGGTCCTTCACCATTGACCCTGCTGTCGGGCCCACCTCAGGTGGTAACACGGTGAACATCACCCCACCCAGTCCACCAAAAGGTATCGTCTACCAGCAGATCAGCGCAGGCTACTACCTGTCTTTAGCTATCGGATCTGACGGTAACACCTACGCCTGGGGTAACAACCAATACGGGCAACTCGGCGACACTACCACCATCAGCCGCAAGCTACCAGTCAAGGTACACGCCCCAACCGGCGTACACTTCACCGCTATCAGCGCCGGAGGCTACCACGCCCTAGCGCTCGGCGACGACGGTAACGTCTACGCCTGGGGTCTCAACCGCTACGGGCAACTTGGAGACGGCACCACCGACGACAAACACAAGCCCGTCGTCGTCCACAACGGAGCCCTCCCCACAGGCCAACACCTCACCACCATCAGCGCAGGCTTCTACCATTCCATGGCATTAGGCTCCGACAACAAGCCCTACGCCTGGGGCTTAAACAACCACGGCCAACTCGGCGACAACACCACCAGTAGCGCAGCGCACGAAACCGACGGCACCCCCACCCACACCACCGCCGACAAAATAGAACCGGTCCTCGTCCACAACGGAGCACTCCCCGCAGGCGAACACTTCACCTCGATTAGCGCTGGTTACTGGCACAACCTCGCCATCGGCAGCGACCACAAAACCTACGCCTGGGGACTCAACTATCACGGCGAGCTTGGCAACGGCATTCAAGGAGGCGGCAGCGAAGTTAACAAAATACCTATTACCGCTAACGGCGATCAGAGCGAACCGGTCCTGGTTCACAACGGTGCCCTCCCCGCCAGCGAACACTTCACCACTGTCAGCGCAGGCGGCTACCACTCCCTAGCCTTAGGCTCAGACGGGCAAACATACTCATGGGGAGTCAACAATTACGGTCAGCTCGGTAACGACACCAGCGGCATCAACGGTAATGATGGTAGCGCCAATAAGAGTGAGCCCATTCTAGTCAACCATGGTGCCCTCCCCGCCAGCGAACACTTTGTCACCATTGGAGCAGGAGGAGCCCACAACCTCGCCATAGGCACTGACGGCAAAACGTACGCCTGGGGTTGGAACATGTACGACCAAATAGGTGACGGCACCAGCGTAGACCGAAACGAACCCACTCTCACCCACAGTGGAGCCCTCCAAGCCACCGGCCGCTTCACCACCATCAGCGCAGGAGGCTGGCACAACCTCGCCCTCGGCAGCGACAAACACACGTACGCCTGGGGCTGGAACGACAGCGGACTGCTCGGCGACAGCACCACCCTCGATAAAAACGAACCCGTCCTCGTAGGCCTAGAAGAACTCCTCGTCACCGGCATTAAATTCGACCAAATCGAAGCCACACCAGCCCCAGTCTGGGACTCCACCCTCAAAAAGTGGAAAGTCACCGCCCCAGCCCACAACCCAGGAAGAATCACCACCAACATCCACTGGACACTCGACGGAGTAGCCCAAGCCGACTACCCCCTCCCCTACGACTACCAATGGAACCTCCCCGCCGCCGGAACCATCCCTCTACAGCACTTAGCTGGCAGCACTCTCCTAGCCATTACTGGGCTGGCGGCTCTGCCCTGGACTATCTACCGAGTATCCAGAAAGAAGAGTAGCCACAACCATCAGACCAACCACCAAACCAGCTGAGCATCTCGGGATAGTCTCGCGCTCTCACAGCGGCCCTGCAGCACTCATCTGCAAGGCCGCTTTCGCGTTGTTATTAAGGATTGTCCACCTAAATATGACCTCGAAAGAGTTAGAGAACTCTCTCAAGGATTCCCTTATTGTCATTCACTTATCACAAGTTACTAGTGCGCAATAACGATGAAGTCAGCTCTAGAGCGACGCTGTGGCTGGCCCCGAGAGAATCTGGTGAGTTTCTTGCGTGGTGAGTGCTGGGATGGGCTGGGGCCAACCAGCCCAGGTGTCTTGGGCTTCAGCGTGGGTCTGGGAGGCTCGGATGCCAGCTAGGGCTATCCACAGGTAGCGGCGGTAGAGCTGGTCTACGTCGGTGCGCTCTACCTTTGCTGCGCCGTCGTTCAGCGTTTCTGCAATGCCTAGAATGCCAATTTGAATGAAGATGAGGTCGGTGCCAGTGATTTCGGGGCGAATCGCGCCCTGCTCCCGCGCCCGGGCGGCCACTTGGTTAATCATGGGCGCTAGACGGTCGCGCCCCCAGTCGTAGCGCTCACTGGGCAGGTAACGCCCGGCGAAAAGTTGCGCGAAGCCTTTATCTCGGGTCTGCATGGCCATCGAACGCTCTAAATAGTCAACGAGCCCGGCCCACGCATCAGGATTGGCAAGACTGCGGCGCAAAATCCCCTCAAGCTCGTTGACTTGCCCCACCGAGATAGCTTCGATGAGTTCACCCTTGTTGGCAAAGTGCCGGTAAGCAGTACCCACCCCTACTCCGGCTTGCTCTGCCACGTCGTTGAGTGTGGCTCCAAGACCTCTCCGTGCGAACACTTGCCGTCCGGCCTCGAGCAGTTTTTCACGATTGCGGGCAGCGTCCGAGCGCAGCGGCACATAGCTGCCTGCTTGATTCGATTGTGACTGAGCCATACTTCAAGCTTACAGCAAAATGATAGATAAGTGGATAAGAAGTATCCGTTTTTGTCTTATACTAAACGGAGATTACATATCCGCTTAGGGGAGCCGGAAGATGATTTGCCCTCCCAAGCAACCTGAAGTCCCATAGCAGACAAGGATCAACCAATGAGCGTTCCAGAACTAACTTTGAATAATGGCGTTCAGCTGCCAACTATCGGCCTGGGCGTCTTCCAAGCCTCCCCCGAGGAGACCGTAGGAGCCGTGCGCGCAGCCCTGGAGACTGGCTACCGCCACATCGACACTGCCGCAGCCTACCGCAACGAAGAAGCCGTGGGCCAGGGCATTCGAGAATCCGGAGTGCCGCGCGACGAAATTTTCGTAGAGACGAAAGCCTGGATTGCTGACTACGGCTCCGAAGCAACCCTGCGCGCTTTCGACGATTCGACCCGCAAGCTAGGCGTAGACACCATCGACTTACTCATCCTCCACCAGCCCGCCCCCGCAACTGGGAGCAGACGCTTGCTGCATACCACGCTTTGGAAAAACTACTGAGCGAGGGCAAAGTGCGCGCCATTGGTGTCTCCAATTTCCAAGAGAACCACTTAGAGGCCCTGCTCAAGGAGGCCAGCGTGGTGCCAGCCGTCAATCAGATTGAGCTCCACCCCTACTTCCAAGAGAAGTCTCTGGTCGCAGCCAACGCCAAGGCAGGCATTCTCACTCAGGCTTGGTCACCCATCGGCGGCATCACCTTCTACCCCGGTTGGGGCGGCTCCGAGGCTCGCTCCACGCTGAAAGATCCAACCATCGTCAGCATCGCTCAAGCGCATGGTAAGACTCCAGCCCAAGTGATGCTGCGCTGGGGCATTCAAGAAGGCCGCTCGGTGATTCCCAAGTCCGTCAAGCCCTCGCGTATCGCCGAAAACTTCGATATTTTCGATTTCCAACTCAACCAAGACGAAATGAAGGCCATCGACGGACTCGACACCGGCGTGCGCGGCGGCCCAGACCCCAACGAGTTCTAAGCCAAGCGTACCCGCAGACCGCCGGTCAACAAGTACATTCATTAGCGAAAGAGACAACTATGGAAACAGTGAAACTGAACAACGGCGTCGAGATGCCGGCCCTAGGCCTGGGCGTCTTCCTCATGAGCGAGACCGAAGTACGCAGCACAGTACCGATGGCGCTCGACGCAGGCTACCGGATGATTGACACCGCCTCCCGCTACTACAACGAGGAAGCTGTGGGCCGCTCTATCGCCGAATCCGGCATCTCCCGCGACCAACTGTTCGTGACCAGCAAGCTCTGGTTCAAGGACCACGGCGAGGAAGCCACCAAGCGCGCCTTCCAAGTCACGCTCGACAAGCTGGGTCTGGACTACCTGGACCTCTACCTGATTCACCAGCCCTTCGGCGACTACTACGGCGCCTGGCGGGCCATGGAGGACCTGTACGAACAGGGGCTCATCCGCGCTATCGGTGTCTCCAACTTTTACCCCGACCGCTACCTGGACTTGGTCACCTTCAACAAGGTGGTACCGGCCGTGGACCAGCGCGAAGTGCATCCCCTGAACCAGCAGAAGGACATGGTCAAGCTGGCGAGCGAGCACGGAACCGTCGTGCAAGCCTGGGCGCCCCTAGCCCAGGGCAGCAAGCAGGCCTTCGACAGCCCAATTTTGAAGGGCATTGCTGCGGCTCACCACAAGTCAGTGGCTCAGGTCATGCTCCGTTGGCTCCTCCAGCGCGGCATCCCCATGGTCGCCAAGAGCACCCACGAGAACCGCCTGCGCGAGAACATCGATATTTTTGACTTCCAACTGACTGACCCCGAGATGGACCAAATCGCCAGCATGGACCAAGCTCGCCCTATCGGCGGACGCACCCACTACGACCCCGAGCTCTTCCAGGCCGTCATGCAACTCCAGTAAGTATCAACTCCAAGTCAAAGAGCCCTATCAACACTGCTCCCGCTGCCCGTACTGTGGCCGCGGGAGTTTTATATAGCTCAACACCAATCCCTACGGGCATCCTCAGGACCGCCCGTCACAATGAAACCAAGCCAACATCATCTCAGCTGCCTGAAGCTGCTTCCCGCCGAGGCACAAGGAAGTAAAGGAAACACATACCGCTTTCAGCAAACATTCAGAGAAGCAGCGTAGACTAACAATATAGTTCAAGGAATCGGCAGGCTTGGGGAAGCCTGTTTTACCGCCATTGACGGCAACGCTTCTGGGGATATCAGCAGCTTTCAAGGGGTTTACGGTGAGAAACATTCGACGTGTCAGCTCTTATGCGGCCGTTACTGTGCTCGTTGCCATTGCCCTGCTGAGCCTGTGGTTAGTGCCATCTGCGAGCGCAAATGCTCTGCCAGAACAGGCGACCGCATCAGGTCAGCAAGTAGCTCAGAGCCAGTCAGCCAAGCCAGATAAGTTGGGCAAGTCAGCCAAGTCTGGCAAACAAAACGCGCCAGACAAACAAGATTCATCAGATCAATCAGGCCGACTAGAGCAATCAGACAAACAAGGCAAATCAGATCAGTCAGCCCAATCAGACCAACAAGATCAATCAGGCCAACTAGACAAGGCTCTGTCAGCGCAAGCAGCCATACCCAGTGGGCAGCAGCAAGCTGTGAGCGGGTTAGACCTGCCTGCGCGCAAGTCCGGCGCGACGCAAGCAGATAGCAGCAAGCCCTTACAGCCGTATTCCATTACATCGAGCGACTCCGCAACGCCAACAGGGCAGTCAGACGCAGCGCCAAAACTTACGCCGCGCGACTCCAGCACCCACACCGTAAGCTTCGTCGATCCCCAGGGTGGCACAGTTCCAGCCCCGCAGACCGTCGTCGACGGCAATTATGCCACCTGGCCAGCCACCGAACCCACCCACACCGGGTACGCTTTTGACTGGTGGTATTTGGCCAACGATCCCTACAATTTCAACCTTCCTGTCCACACGGACCTCACCCTCACCGCCCACTGGGAACGCAGCGAGGCGAGTATGACCCCCAATCACGGCCCCACGGCTGGCGGCACCCATGTGGCCATTAACCTGCCCAAACGGCACGCTCCCCGCTTCGTCAAGGTCTCCGGAAGCAGGGGCCAATTCTCGCTCGGCATCGGCATGGACCGCTACTTGTACGCCTGGGGTTTGAATGACGTGGGCCAGCTCGGCATCGGCACCGCGGGCGACTACTACTACACCACACCTCTGCGTATCCCCATTACCATGCCCAGCAACATGGCCTTCACCGACATCAGCGCCGGTGTCTACCACGGCCTGGCCGCCGACAGCCAAGGGCACATCTATTCCTGGGGCGACAACGAACACGGGCAGTTAGGCATCGGCTCCCCAGATAACAGCGCCCACCCCAGCCTGCGCGACATCACCAGCGCCTTCCCCGCTGGAGTCAAGATTACGCAGGTCTCGGCTGGCGTGTGGACCTCCATGTGCATCGACAGCACGGGCCGGTCTTGGGCTTGGGGCTACAACAATGAGGGCCAACTCGGCGTCGGGTATCCTTACCCCCAGTACTCCCCCATGGAGATGACCGCGCGCTTCCCCGCAGGCACCCGCCTAGCCACCATTAAGGCAGGCCTTTGGAACGGCGCAGCCTTGGACACCAACGGCCATGTGTGGGAGTGGGGCGACAACCAGTACGGGCAGATAGGTCTGGGATTTGTGAGTCCTTCGACCCAATTCCAAACCTCTCCCCTAGACGTGACCAGCTACATCCCTACTACCGCTAGAATCACGAGTATCGACTATGGCAACTTCAATACCTTCGCCATCGACGAGACCGGCCACTTGTGGGGCTGGGGCTGGAACGACACCAACCAAATCGGCACGGGCAACCTTACTGACGTGTCCACCCCCTTCGACATCACCAGCAAGCTGCCTGGCAACCCGCACATCGTGAGCGCCAGTCCGGGCGACAACCACAGCCTGGCCATCGACGACCAAGGTCACGTCTACGCCTGGGGCTCCGATGAATACGGGCAGCTGGGCTTCGGCACGATTAACAACAGCAACTACAATCCTATCGACATCACCCCTAGTTTCAGACGAGGCACTACTGTGGCGTCCGTGGTCGGCGCTGGCGGCTTCTCTCTGGCTCTCGACACCCAAGGCAAGGCTTGGGGTTGGGGCTTTAACAACATGTCCATGCTGGGCAACGGCAACGATGTCAACCAAGCCTGGCCTGTCCAGGTAGGTCTGCCCACTATAGATGTCACCCAAGTGACCTTCGGCGGTCTGGCGGGCAGCAATCTGGCCATGGACGTAGCAACTGGCACCTGGTGGGTCGATACACCAGCTCATCCCTCTGGACCGGTCACCGTGCTCGTCAAGTGGACCCTCAATGGGACAGCACAGACTGACTACAGTTTCATCTTCAACTATGACTCCGATGTCGTGCCTATGAACCTTCCCAC